>CAKUJT010000111.1 GCA_934661765.1 uncultured Senegalimassilia sp. | reverse complement strand
CGGTTGAAAAACGAGATATTCAAGAGAAGATGAAATTACAGGACTGATATATTTTTTATAAATGAGACTGTCCTGTGGTGCAATAAATGAAGGCTGAAACAGAAAATTGGGAATGATGGCATCTCCTGAAGACTGCAGTCGGTGCAGTATTTTTGAATTGATCATGATACCTTTTCCCTCATTAAGTTCAAAGTGAACCGTCCCAATATCAAAAACCACATTTCCACTTTCGATATATATAAATTCCAGCTCGCTGTGCCAGTGCCAGTCTATGCACTTAAAATCAAACAGTGCTATATTTTCATAATAATAGCGGAAAGGATACGCAGTGCTTCCATGTTGGACAGTTTCCATTAAGTTGGCATCAGTTATTGTGGTGGTAAATTGATTTTGAAAATCCATGTTTGTTTATACCTCGGATAATTGAAAAGTACGATATATTACAATAAAATTCCTAGAAATTACAATGAAATTAGTATATATATATCATATAATACAAATAAACATTATTCAAGGAGTAACTGATATGAAGAATTATAAAAAAACAAAATTGGCGTGTTATCTTGGATTTATAACACAGGCGATTGCTGCTAACTTCGCACCACTTTTATATTTGAAGTTTCATGCGGAATACAATGTCACACTTGGAAATATTGCGCTTATTTCCACCTGTTTTTTCTTTACTCAGCTTGTGGTTGACTTATTTTGTGCCCGGTTTGTCGATAAAATAGGCTACAGAATATGCATTGTAGCTTCAGAAGCCTGCTCAGCCATAGGTCTTGTAGGGCTTGCTTTTCTCCCGGGAATGCTCCCGAATCCTTTTGCAGGAATTATAGTAAGTGTAATTATTTATGCAATAGGCAGCGGGCTTATTGAAGTGCTTTGCAGCCCAATCATTGAGGCATGTCCATTTGACAATAAAGAAGCAACTATGAGCTTGCTTCATTCTTTTTATTGCTGGGGAGCAGTAGGAACAATTCTTGTCTCGACGATTTTCTTTGCAGTATTTGGAATCGACAGTTGGAAATGGCTGGCAGTTCTGCTAGCCCTGATTCCGACAGTAAATATCTATCATTTTGCAACCTGTCCTATTGAATATCTTGTAGATGAGGACGAAGGAATGAGCATATCAGCACTTTTTAAAACACCATTATTCTGGATTGCAATTATTTTGATGGTATGTTCCGGTGCTTCTGAATTATCTATGGCACAATGGGCTTCTGCATATGCTGAAGCAGCGCTTGGCTTAAGCAAAACAATGGGAGATCTTCTTGGACCATGTTTATTTGCTGTCTCCATGGGAATCAGCAGAATATTATATGGAAAATATGGAGAAAAAGTAGATTTGTCAAAGTTCATGCTTGGTTCAGGTGGACTATGCGTAATATGTTATATTCTTGCATCACTCTTTTCCAACCCTGTAGTCGGACTTACAGGATGTATCCTGTGTGGTTTCTCTGTTGGAATCATGTGGCCGGGTACATTAAGTATCTCATCTATGAAGTTTCCGGCAGGCGGTACTGCAATGTTTGCACTTCTTGCTATGGCGGGAGATCTGGGAGGAAGCATCGGTCCTGGTATTGTTGGACGAGTAACCCAGATGGCGGGAGATAATATAAGGAGCGGTATGTTAGTCGGCCTGATCTTTCCTGTAGTAATGGTAATTGGACTTTTGTTTTTTGATAAGATAAAGTCAAGATAACTTTTCAAAATTTGTCCACAGAAAAGAGATGAAAATACGAATGGAAACAAAACAGATTATTCTTGAAACAAGGACGGATGAGGATGTTATAGAAATAACACTGGCAATGATAGATCTACAAGTGCCTGTATTACATGAACCACGATATACTGATTTGGGTTATGAAAGTTGTTTTTTGTGTGGGAAAGACCTGCAAATGCGTATAATTCATAGAAGAATAATTATATAAGAACTCTTTCAAAGAATGTTTGATTTATAAGGCGTAGGAACTTCTTGACAGTTGTATGGATTTGATATATGATTGTACCAAATAAAGGGGAGTAACCTACGCTTTTAAAATATGCGTTTGTGGTATCGTCAGTACGGTGGAGACATCCGGTGTCACAAGAAAATGGTGAGACTTTTATTGCATGTTTGTTATGCAATAAAGGTTTCTTTTTTTATACATTTTTATCGAAAAGATCTTTCATTGCATAAAAATCCAATAGACATTTATGAAAAGAGGAGGCATAAGTGATGAAAGAAATTTATCAACAGACAGTAGAAGAAGTATTTGAGCGAGTGAAAGGCAATATATCAGGCCTTACGAGTGAACAGGTGAAATCTTCCAGAGAAAAATGCGGATGGAATGAACTTGCAGAAGGAAAGAAGAAAAATATCCTGCAGATTTTTTTGGAACAGTATAAGGATTTTCTGGTTCTGATCCTGATTGTATCAGCGATCATATCGGGTATTTTAGGAGATGTTGAGAGTGCGGCGGTTATTGTAATTGTTATCACGATCAATGCAATTTTGGGAACAGTACAGACGGTAAAAGCGGAACAATCCTTACAGAGTTTAAAGAAGCTTTCTGGTCCGGAGGCAAAGGTACTGCGTGATGGATCTGCCGTTCAGATTCCGGCCAGGGAACTGGTTATTGGAGATGTGATATTGCTCGAAGCTGGAGATATGATCCCGGCGGATGGAAGATTGATTGAAAATGCAAGCCTCAAGGTTGATGAGAGTGCATTCACCGGAGAGAGCCTGGCAGTTGAGAAGAGTATGGAGACTATACCTACGGAAGTGCCGCTTGGAGATCGGAAAAATATGTTGTTTTCAGGCAGCTTTGTGACATATGGCCGTGGCTGGGCAGTTGTGACTGACATAGGAATGCAGACGGAAGTTGGAAAGATTGCAGGACTTTTAAAATCAACTTCGGAAAAACAGACACCACTTCAGGCAAGTCTGGAAGTCTTTGGAAAGAAACTTTCAATTATAATCCTGATATTCTGCGGCTTTTTGTTTGCAATCAATGTATTCCGGGGTGAAAAAATCAGCAGTGCATTTATGTTTGCAGTAGCACTTGCAGTCGCAGCAATTCCGGAAGCATTAAGCTCTATCGTGACAATTGTTCTTTCGTTTGGAACTCAGAAGATGGCGAAAGAGCACGCAATCATTCGTAAACTTCAGGCAGTAGAAGGTCTTGGAAGTGTTTCTGTGATCTGTTCAGACAAGACAGGAACGCTTACACAAAATAAAATGACAGTAGAAGATTACTATATAGATGGAAAAAGGATCCCGCAGCGGTAATTGATATAGCAGATCCGGCACAAAGATGTCTTTTAGATTACAGTATTTTGTGTAATGATTCAACAAACGAAAATGGAGTAGAAATCGGAGATCCAACAGAAACAGCATTGATCAACCTGGGAAGCCGATATGGCGTAGAGGCAGCAAGCGTAAGAAAACAATATCCGAGAATCGGAGAACTTCCGTTTGACAGTGATCGAAAAATGATGTCAACGCGTCATCGGATAGATAGTGAAGATAGAATGATCGTAAAAGGTGCAGTTGCCAATCTTCTGGAACGGACAGAACGAATCTGGACAAAAGATGGAGTTCGAGATATTACTGCTGAAGATAAAGATAAAATCCAACGTCAAAACCAGGAGTTTTCAATGGAAGGTCTACGAGTATTGGCGTTTACTTATCGTGAAATTCCAGAGAATCACACATTAACTATAAAAGATGAGAAGCATCTGGTATTTCTTGGTTTGATCGCGATGATGGATCCGCCGAGAGAAGAATCAAAAACTGCAGTTACAGAATGTATAAGAGCAGGAATCAGGCCGGTTATGATCACAGGAGATCATAAAATTACAGCAGCAGCAATTGCTAAGAGAGTTGGCATATTGCATGATTTATCTGAAGCCTGTGAGGGCGCAGATATAGAAAAAATGAGTGATGAAGAATTAAAAGAGTTTGTACCAAATATTTCTGTATATGCGAGAGTGTCACCGGAACATAAAATCCGTATTGTCCGAGCATGGCAGGAAAAAGGAAAAATAGTGGCTATGACTGGGGATGGCGTCAATGACGCTCCAGCCTTGAAGCAGGCAGATATGCAGGGTTGCCGGTTCCATTTGCCCCGGTACATCTGCTGTTTATTAATCTTTTGACAGATAGCCTTCCGGCAATTGCATTAGGAATGGAACCACATAGAAGTGAAGTGATGAATGAGAAACCAAGATCAGCAAATGAATCGATACTGACAAAAGATTTTCTTAGTAAGATCGGACTGGAAGGTTTTGTGATTGGTGCGATGACAATGATCGGTTTCCTGACAGGATATCATCAGAACGGTGCAATGCTCGGAAGTACATATGCGTTTGGAACTCTTTGTCTGGCTCGTTTGTTTCATGGATTTAACTGCAAATCAGATCATCCGGTTATATTTACAAAAGTATTCTTCAATAATAAATGGTTGCAGGGAGCCTTTGCGCTTGGTGCACTGCTGATTACAGCAGCACTGATGATTCCGGGGTTACATCGGGTGTTTAACGTGGAAACTCTGAATCTGATGCAGCTTGGATGCGTATATTTGTATGCATTTGCAAGTCTCTTGATTATACAATTACTCAAATGTATACGTATGAAATTAAGAAAAAGAGGAGACAGATAGTGAAGCTTAGCAAAATATCTATAAAAAGAATCCGTGAGCTTATTGTGTTTACAGCGTTTCTTGTAGTTGCATTGTGGAAACTTGATGTAGTGATTGAAGTATTAAAGGAAATATGGAAAATTATATTTCCGTTTGCACTTGGTGGCGCAATTGCATTTGTGATCAACGTGCCAATGAGTTTTTTAGAAAAGATAATTCTTGGAAAGATAAAAGAAAACAATAAATGGGGTAAAAAATTAGCGAGACCAATAAGTTTATTTCTTACAATTATATTACTGACCGGTATAATTGGATTGGTTACGTTTGGAGTAATTCCACAACTTACACAGACAACGGGAAGTCTGATGACAAGTATTGCTGATTTTATTCCACAGATGCAAAACTGGATTCGTGAGTTTTCACATGATAACCAGGAAATTATGAAACTGGTAAATCAACTTCAGTTTAATCCAGACCAGGCAATTAAATGGGGAATAAGTATTCTTGGGAATGGAGCTGGAAATATGATGAACACAACGATGTCAGCATTAGGCTCCATTGCCAGTGGATTAGCGACCTTTTTTATCGCATTTTCTTTTGCGTGCTATATTCTTTTTCAGAAAGAAAGATTATATATACAGGTAAGAAAAGTGCTATTTGCTTTTATCTCAAGACAAAAAGCAGATGCATTTCTGAAAATATGCTCCCTGACATATAGGACGTTTGCAAATTTTCTTGCAGGACAGTGCCTTGAAGCAGTGATACTTGGTACCATGTTTGTCATTACCTTAGGTGTTTTGAAAATTCCATATGCACTATTGATTGGTATTCTGATTGCATTTACGGCATTGGTTCCTATATTTGGAGCTTTTATTGGATGTGCGGTAGGAGCTCTTTTGATTTTCATGGTAAATCCCAAACAGGCAGTTTTGTTTGTTATAATATTTTTGCTTTTACAGCAGATTGAAGGTAATCTGATTTATCCTCATGTTGTCGGTGGTTCAGTAGGACTTCCATCAATTTGGGTGTTGGCGGCAGTAACAATCGGTGGAAATCTTATGGGAATAGTAGGTATGCTTATTTTTATTCCGACTGTATCGGTGTTTTATACTATTTTTCGCGAATACGTCTATTTGTGTCTAAAAAAACAAAATATTAAACGAGTAACGCGGACAGACGTCGTAGAATATACAGAAGAGGAAATTAACAATTCTTGATTTGGTGAAATTCGGTGACAGAAGTAGGGGATTTATGTAAGAGCGAATCAGTAGTTAAGGGGCGTCCTGAAATAGACAGCCCCTTGTTGGTTTTATAAAGGTTTTGAAACATTTATTCATTAAGGTTCATAAACGTTTTGATGTCTTCTTCTGGTGTGGTAATAGGTGCAATGCCATAATTTTCCACCAGATAGTTCAGAATATTAGGAGACAAAAACGCCGGAAGAGAAGGACCAAGACGGATGTTTTTGATACCCAGGTGCAAAAGTGTCAGCAGGATGCAGACTGCCTTCTGTTCGTACCAGGAGAGAACGAAGGAAAGTGGAAGTTCATTTACGGAACATCCAAAGGCATCGGCAAGTGCCACGGCAACCTGGATCGCACCATAAGCATCATTACATTGCCCCATATCCATCAGTCGTGGCAGCCCACCGATTTCTCCAAGATCGAGGTCATTGAATCGGAACTTGCCGCATGCCAGGGTGAGAATGATACTATCAGAAGGTGTCTGTTTCACAAATTCTGTGTAATAGTTTCGACCCGGCTTAGCACCATCACAGCCGGCAACCAGGAAGAAATGACGGATTGCGCCCGATTTTACAGCTTCTACTACAGTTCCTGCATGGGACAGAATAGCTGCATGACCAAAACCGGTTGTCACTTTTGTTCCGCCGTTGATACCAGAAAATTTCTGATCTTCTTTGTAACCACCCAGTTCCAGCGCTTTTTCAATGATCGGCGTGAAATCTTTCTTCTCATCGATATGAACAGCACCTGGGAAAGCAACCACTTCTGTTGTAAATACTCTGTCAGCATAACTGCTTTTTGGCGGCATCAGACAGTTGGTAGTGTAAAGAATCGGAGCCGGAAGATGATCAAACTCTTTCTGCTGATTCTGCCATGCAGTTCCAAAATTCCCTTTTAAGTGTGAGAATTTTTTTAAGAATGGATAGGCATGGGCAGGGAGCATTTCACCATGAGTATAGATGTTGATGCCTTTTCCTTCTGTCTGTTCAAGTAAAAGCTGCAGGTCTCTCAGATCATGACCGGTCACGACAATAAAAGGTCCTTTTTCTATGGCAAGTGTAACATCGGTCGGTTCTGGTGTTCCATAGGTTTCTGTATTTGCCTTGTCAAGAAGTGCCATACACTTCAGATTGATTTCTCCTACTTTTAGTACAGTAGGAAGCAGTCTTTCCACACTTTCTTCATAACCAATTTTAAATAATGCTTCGCAGAAGAACCGATTTACTTCGGCATCTTCGTAATTCAGAACATTTGCATGATAGGCATAAGCTGCCATCCCGCGAATTCCGAAAAGAATGAGAGATTTCAGAGATCGGATATCTTCGTCAGCATCCCACAGCTTCTGCATATCATATTCATTAGTTTTACCACATGGCGTCTGACAATTACCACAATTAGGAACCAGTCGTTCTTTCTCAGCTCTGACTCTTTCTATCATGTTTTCAATTGAGGTATCGTCAAAACTCACATTTGTAACTGTGGTAAACAGTCCTTCAATTATGATATGTCCGGTTCTTTTAGAAATAGTTGCTGCGTCATTGACAGCCTTTGCAAGACCGATCAACGCACCCGTCAGTTCGTCCTGTAATTTGGCTGTATCTGCCTTTTTTCCACAGACACCGGCATTTCCTGTGCAGCCGGTACATCCGACGGTCTGCTCACACTGATAACAAAACATCTTTTTTTCCATGATTGTATTCTCCTTTACTCCATGATTTTTCCATCAATACTTATTGTTACAACCTGCCATGGTATGAATTTTCCACTGTTT
>CAKUJT010000110.1 GCA_934661765.1 uncultured Senegalimassilia sp. | reverse complement strand
GGAATCAGCCGGGATGTGGCATCTGAAGCCTGGGAAGAAGCCAGCGACCTGGAAGAACCGGACGAGACCAGCCTTCTCCGGACCGCCATAAAGAAGAAATGCAGCCCTGGCGATACCCTGGATGACAAAGCAATGCGTCGCCTTTACGGATACCTTCAGCGCCGCGGCTTCCGAATGGGTGACATTACCGCTGTGCTGGATGAGATGGGAATCAGCAGAGAGTGGTGATGTTGTTGATACCGTAGCCAAAGACATTGAGTGAAAATATATAAAGAAAATATAAAATGCCTTGAATGAAAGAACAATATGTGCTATATTTAGCGTAAAGCATATTTCTTTAAATTTCAAGGCATTGGTTGTTAGTATGAGTATATTTGAATATGATAAAGAGAAAGAAGAAAAGATGCTGCGAAAAGCAGAATATGAAGCCGGGTATAATTCAGGAAAAATTGAAGGGAAAATTGAAAATGCGATATCTTTTTACAGATTGGGCTTGCCTGTTTCTCGAATAGCAGAAGGACTCAAAATTCCTATAGAGACCGTATCGGAATGGATAAAGAATGAAACAAATTAAAAATAAAGGATGTTATTTGGACAGAATACGCAGTAAAAGATTACATATGGAAAATAGGACTGTCGATGACAGATGCTTAGAGGCTGGATATGAGTAAATGGAAAGATAAAAATAATAACAGCAAGTTAGAGGCTTTTGCGAGACTTGAGGCATCCAGAAAAGCAGCAACAGAGTTAATTGATTACGAGGCTGAGAGAGAAAAAGTAGTGAATGAGAAATACAGTATTGTTGATTGATACGAATATCCTCTTAAAAACTCAGAGATTCCTGTTATTACATCAGCTGATTTTATAAATATGTATAGGTAAAAAGATTGAAGCATCTATCAGAAATGGTAGGTGCTTTTCGTATGTGATTATGTAGTTGAAAGCTACATGTCATGATTGTGATTTTATACTAGGAATGCTATAATTTGTTCAAGTAAAACATATGGTCGTATGTGAATAAGGGATTAAAAATGGAGGAGAACCGATGGCAGAGTTAGAGAATAGCAAAGACTTGATAAGTGTGTTATGGAGTGGGGCAGACATACTCCGTTCCAAAATGGACGCAAATGAATATAAAGATTATTTACTGGGAATTGTGTTTTATAAATATCTTTCGGATTCTTTTTTGATTAAAGTGTATGATTTGCTTTATGATGAAAAACCGGAGTCGTTAAAAAGTGCATTAGAGGCATACAAAGAAGCACTGGAAGATGAAACAGCAAAAGAATTAAAGGAACAGCTTAATCAGGAATGTCATTATATTATAGAACCGGAATTGACATATACCTGTTTTGCAGATGCTGCAAGAAACAATTCTTTTAATCGCGAACAATTACAGAAAGCGTTTAATAATATTGAACAAAGTGATCCGTTATTTGCAGATTTGTTTACAGATATTGACTTATATTCCAATCGTCTTGGAACAGGCGACCAGAAACAAAGTGATACAGTATCCAGCTTGATTCAGGAAATTGATAAAGCAAATTTATTAAATACAGATGCAGATGTATTAGGAAACGCATATGAATATCTTATTGGTCAGTTTGCGTCTGAAACAGGAAAGAAGGCAGGAGAATTCTATACACCACAGCCAGTATCCAAGATTTTAACCAAGATTGCAATTTCAGGACAAGAAACTCTAAAGGGGTTGTCCGTATATGATCCATGCATGGGATCTGGATCGCTGTTGTTGAATGCAAAGAAATATTCAGAAGATCCTGCGTGGATTAAATACTATGGACAGGAATTGATGACATCTACTTATAATCTTGCAAGAATGAACATGTTCCTTCATGGCATATCACCAGAAAATCAAAATCTCCGTAATGCTGATACCCTTGACAGTGATTGGCCAACAGATGAAGAAACAGACTTTAATATGGTACTGATGAATCCACCATATTCAGCAAAATGGAGTGCAGCAACAGGATTTTTACAGGATGAAAGGTTCAGTGAATATGGAGTACTGGCACCAAAATCAAAAGCTGATTATGCATTTCTCCTGCATGGATTATACCATCTGAAAAGCAATGGAACTATGGCTATTGTATTGCCACATGGAGTATTATTCAGAGGTGCAGCAGAAGGCAAAATAAGAGAAAAATTACTTCGTTCAGGAAATATTTATGCAGTAATCGGATTGCCGGCGAATTTATTCTACAATACGTCAATTCCTACCTGTATCATTGTATTAAAAAAACACAGAGATGGACGTGATGTATTGTTCATAGATGCCTCTAAAAAATTTGAAAAAGGCAAGAAACAGAATACTATGAATGACGAGCATATAGATTCTATTCTTAAACTTTATCATAAACGTGAAACAGTAGAAAAAGAGTCCTTTCTTGCAACTTTTGAGGATATCGAGAAAAATGATTTTAACCTAAACATTCCAAGATATGTAGATAATTTTGAAAAAGAAGAGGAAATTGATCTGAACGCACTTCTGGCAGAGATGAAACAGACTGATGAAGAACTGGAAAAAGTTCAGGGTGAAGTTGTAGCATCCCTTAAAGAACTGACATCTTCGGATGCAGACCTTATGACAACATTAAACAACCTTATTGGGATGATTGAGAGGTGAAAAAATGAGCAAACCTAAGATAAGATTCAAAGGATTTGAGGATGATTGGGAACAGCGTAAGGTTTTGGATGTTGCACCGTTGCAGAGAGGATTTGATCTTCCAAATGCATCAATGAAGTCTGGGAAATATCCTGTTGTAATGTCGAACGGTATTGGTGGATATCATTTTGTGTATAAAGTAAAGGGACCTGGGGTTGTTACCGGTCGTTCTGGAACGATTGGTAAGTTACACTATATAGAGGATGACTATTGGCCGCATAACACTACATTGTGGGTTACAGACTTTAAAGGTAATAATCAGAAATTCATTTATTATCTGTATCAGGGACTTGATCTAAATCGTTTTGGAACAGGAAGTGGTGTTCCAACATTAAATAGAAATGATGTTCATGATGCTATAGTTTCAGTACCATCAAAGAATGAACAAGAGAAAATATCCTCCTATTTAACGACACTCGACCACCTCATCACTCTTCACCATCGCCAGTATTTTTCACCCAAAATCGCTATAAAACACCCCAAAATACGCATGATAATCACAAAGGAGACAAAAGATATGCCAGAATTAGAGTCAGCAATCGAAAAAAAGTTTATAGACCAGCTGGTTTATGGGGATTCTCAGTGGACATATCGGGAGGATTTGAAAACAGAAGAAGAATTGTGGGACAATTTCAGATATATCCTGGAACAGAACAATAAAGACCGGTTAAATGGAGAACCTTTAATAGATGCCGAATTTGAACAGGTAAAAAACCAGTTACAGTTTTCGTCTTTTTATAAAGCTGGTGAATGGCTGGTTGGAGAAAATGGAAAAGTTCAGGTGCATGTGCAGCGAGACACAGAGAGATTACATCTTGTTGTAATGAATCATGAACATATTGCCGGAGGCAGCAGTGTTTATGAGATTATTAATCAGTACAGCGCATTGAAATCTGATGAAAACAGCAAGGCTCCGGCAAGAGATCGAAGATTTGATGTGACACTTTTGATCAATGGGCTTCCATTAATTCACATTGAATTGAAGAATAAACAACATTCTTACAAAGAGGCTTTTGAACAAATAAAAAAATATATAGGGGAAGGCAAATTTACAGGTATTTTTTCAGCAGTACAGATGTTTGTGATCAGCAATGGAGTTGATACAAAATATTTTTCTGCTGCAAGTGATACGGAGCTGAATTTTAAATTTGTCAGTGGTTGGTTAGATAAATACAATAATCCAGTAACCGATTATCTGGATTTTGCCAGAAATGTTTTGCGAATACCGGAAGCCCATGAAATGATAGCCAGGTATACGGTATTGGATGAGGAAGCCAAGCGGCTTATATTACTTCGCCCATATCAGATTCATGCAATAGAAGCTATACGGGAAGCTTCCAAAAAGAGCAAGTCAGGATATGTATGGCATACTACAGGGTCAGGAAAAACGCTGACTTCTTATAAAGCAACCAGAAACCTTCTGATGGATATTCCGTCCATAGATAAGGCAATATTTCTCATAGACAGAAAAGATCTGGATGCACAGACAACACAGGCTTTTAAAGCATATGCGAACAATGATCTGATAGACGTCAACGAAACAGAAAATGTAAATGATCTGAAGAAAAAATTAAAATCAGGCGATCGGAGAGTAATTGTTACTACTATTCAGAAATTGCAAAGATTGATTACAAAACGTTTACAGGAAGATACACCGGAATATTCCAAAATCAAAAATCTGAAGATAGCTTTTGTGGTGGACGAGTGTCACAGAGCAGTCAGTCCGGCAACAAAAAGAGAACTGGAAAGTTTTTTTAAAAATTCTTTATGGTATGGATTTACTGGGACTCCAAGATTTGGAGAGAATCCTTATCCACAGAAAGGTGATCTGCCACGAACCACAGAAACGTTGTATGGAGAATGTCTGCATCAGTATACTATACAAAATGCAATTCATGACAATGCGGTCTTGGGATTTCAGGTTGAACATAACGGACCGAAAAATATTTCCGATGAAACAGACAGCAGTGCATATGAGAATGAAACACATATGCTGAAAGTACTGGATATTATTTTGAATAAGTCATATTACAAACTGGGCTTTCAGAATGGAAAAGGACAAACTTATGAAGGAATGCTTACAACGAGTTCTATTCCATTGGCACAGAAATACTATGAATTACTGACGAAAGTAAAAAAAGGAGAAACTTCTCTGAAAATTAATGAGAATATAAAGTAGATACTTCCGGATTTTCCTAAATTTGCTATTACCTATTCTGTAACAGAAAATGAAGATGGTTCCCAGGTAAACCAGGCAAAAATGCAGATTTCTCTTGACGAATATAATAATATGTTCGGCACAAAATTTGATATTTCCCAAATTCAGGGGTATAATGCCAATCTTAACAAAAGACTTGCAAGAAAAGAAGCAAAATTTAAAAGCAGAAGTGAACAGCTGGATCTGGTAATTGTAGTGGATCGTTTACTGACAGGTTTTGATGCACCATGTATGTCTACAATTTTTATTGACAGGCAGCCAATGGGACCACATGATCTGATTCAGGCATTTTCACGCACCAATCGTATTTATAACAAAAACAAAACCTATGGTCAGATTGTTACATTTCAGGCACCTTTATTATTCAAAAAGAGCGTAGATGATGCTGTGAAGCTGTATTCAGCTGGAAGTACAAAAGAGGCACTTGTATCTGAGTGGGAAGAAGTTGAACCGGCATTCAGAAAAGCACTGAAAGCATTACGGATAGCAGCAGAGACACCTTCTGAAGTGAAAAATATGTCATTAAAAGAAAAGAAGATTTTTGTAAAAATGTTCCAGAATTTTGACAGCTTGTTTGCACAGTTAAAATCTTTTACAAGATATGATGCGAGTATGCTTGATGAATATGGGATTACGGAAGATGAGTACGATGATTATGTGGCACATTATCTGAATGCCTTGGAAGAAATAAATGCACAAAAACCTGATAAAACAGGAAAGGATGATGACGATACAATAGTAGACTCAGATTATGAATTAATGGCGTATAGCAATACAAAAATTGATTACGAATACATCATTAATCTGATTCAGAATATTGTTACTCCAATGGATGATGATACAGATATTTCGCCAGAGGAGAGGCAGAAAAAAATAGACGAAGTAAAACAGTACATAGAAGAACTTCGCAAAAATAATTCGAAAATTGCAGACATCATGTTCACTGTAGTATCCGAAATTGAAATGGATGATACAAAATACAGAGGACAGTCAATTCTTAATATTGTTGAAAATATGAAGCTGGAATGCATTGATAAGGTGATTACAGAATTTTGTGACATATGGTATGTTCCCAAAAGTGATATTATGTATGCTGCCATGCATTACAGAAATGGTGGAATACCGAATGAAAGTGTTCTTAAGGCCTCAGGGTATGCATTGTATAAAGAATCACAGGAAAAGCCTATGCCAAAATTTAGATATTACAGTAAGATGATCGAAGCATTGAAAAAAACACTCGATGAGGAGATTGTGCCCTTAATAATGATCGCATAAAGAAATTATTTGTTTATATCAGCGTAAGTAATTTCAGAAAAATGGAGGTGGCTTATGCTTAGTGATATGGACAAGAGTATGCTTTTTTGTGAATATTATGCACAGTGGATTGATGTATACAAAAAAGGTGCAATACGGGAAGCAACTATGGCAAAGTATCTGATGACTCAGAAATGGGTTGAAAAACTTGTGCCGGAATTGAAAGTTGCGGAATTGACCAGGACCGTATATCAGCAGTTATTGAATGATTACGCAAAAGAACATGAGAGACAGACAACATTAGATTTTCACCATCAGCTTAAAGGTGCAATCCTCGATGCAGTAGATGAGGGACTGATTGAACGAGATCCTACGAGAAAGGCAATTATTAAAGGCAAGGCACCAAGAACCAAAAAAATTAAATATTTGAATCAGTTTGAACTTCATACATTGATTGCTGATCTTGATATTAAAGATGAACCAAACTGGGACTGGTTTATTCTTTTAGTTGCCAAAACAGGTATGCGATTTTCTGAGGCACTGGCGATTACACCAGCCGATTTTGATTTTGCACGACAGATGTTGTCAATCAGCAAAACGTGGGATTATAAAGGGGAAGGCGGTTTCCTGCCTACCAAAAACAAATCATCTGTAAGAAAAATTCAGATTGACTGGCAGATCGTAGTTAAATTTTCGGAACTGGTCAAAAAACTGCCACCGGATGAGCCTATTTTTGTTACTGAATCCAAAATATATAATTCTACTGTAAACGATGTACTTACGAGACATTGCAGGAATTGTGCAATTTCAGAAATTTCAATCCATGGCCTCAGACATACACATGCATCGTTGCTGTTGTTTGCAGGAGTTTCCATTGCCAGCGTTGCCCGTAGACTGGGGCATGCAAGTATGACAACAACTCAGAAAACATACCTGCATATTATACAGGAACTGGAAAATAAAGATGTAGACCTGGTAATGCGAACCTTATCCGGCTTATAAAATTAAAACAGAAATACTTACGCTGATTTTTTTATGTAAACTACCACTATCCCGCCCCCATACCAGCCACTCCACCGCCCATTCCGGGATACATGAGAGAGCAGATGAATCTTAATATAAGATTCAAACAAAATAAGTATATGATTATCAGCTTCCCGAAAAATCAGAACAACAGAATTGAGCGAATACCTGCGCAGATTCCGTTAATGAGATGCAGGCTAGCTGCTGTCACCGAGGGCAATGTTTGAACACCGAAGGTGTGAGTTCTGCCCGAATGACAGCAAATAAGCGCATGCATCGAATTAGGAATCCAGCACCATTCGCAAAATCTGTTGTCTGTATCTTTCAGAAGCGTCAATCCACAATGGTTTACTTTTTACATTAAGATCCATTCCTTCTCCCATGAGGGACTCCCGGACTATCACCAAAACAAAATTAAACTACTCTTTTTAGGTAGAAAAACTTGACATAATTATCAAAAACAGCTAAACTTGTATTGTTGTA
>CAKUJT010000109.1 GCA_934661765.1 uncultured Senegalimassilia sp. | reverse complement strand
CCTTCGTTTTCCAAACTTTGAATTGAGCCAAAAATCCAGGCTGGGGCTTCTTGCCAAATTGTGCGGTGTTGCCCTAGGATTTATCCATACAGTCAAGTGAGCCGCACGAAATAATTTTTTTAGCGCCAGGAAACTCCAAAAGCAAAGAAGATGCGATTCCACCGTAGACGATTTGCTTTAGGACTTTCCTGGCACAAAATTTTTCTTTACTGCTTCATGCTGCTTTATATTTTTTTGAAAAGTATGCAGAAATATATTGACAAATGCGCTCGAGTAACTTATAATGATTTCACAGGTTACTCGAGTATATTATGCCTAATACTTTGGGAGGTGACCAATGTTGAAAGAAGTGCTCAGGGCAACAAATATTTCCAAGGCGTTCATGGGGAATAAGGTTCTGCATGATATATCTCTCTGCTTGTATGCGGGGGAATGTCTGGCTTTGGTTGGCGAAAACGGAGCAGGCAAATCGACGCTGATGAAAATTCTCTCCGGCATCTACAGTATGGACGGTGGTGAAATATGCATCAACGGCCAGCCGGTAGCAATTTCCAGTCCCAAGGATGCGCAGAAGTATGGCATCAGTATTATTCATCAGGAACTAAACCTAATTCCAAATCTAAGTGTTGCGCAGAATATCTTTCTTGGCAGGGAACTGCAAAAGGACGGAATCATCGATGACCGGCGGATGTACCGTGAAGCGAAAGCGCTGTTTGATGAAATGAAAGTTTCCATTGACCCCAGCGCTCCAATCGTATCTTATACCGTCGCAGAGCAGCAAATTGTGGAAATATCCCGTGTCCTATCACAAAATGCGGATATTATCATCATGGACGAGCCGACAGCTGCACTAAGCATGGAAGAAACAACACGTTTGTTTGAGATTATTGATAAGCTGAAAAAGGCTGGAAAATCGATTATTTATATCTCCCATCGGCTGGAAGAGATTTTCCGCATTGCAGAGCGCATCTGTGTTCTGCGAGACGGCAGACTCGTCAAAACGCTGACGCCACAGGCGCAGGTGCAAGAGGTCGTGGAGGCAATGGCCGGACAATCCATTCAGGATTTTTATCCAAAGGAACATTTTGCCCCGGGAAGCGTTGTTTTGAAAGCGGAAAATCTTTCGGACGGTAAGAAATTTTTCGACATCAACTTTGAAGTACATGAAGGCGAGGTTTACGGCATTGCGGGTTTGCTCGGCGCAGGACAAACGCAGCTTGCCCGTTCGATTTACGGACTGAATCGGTTACAGACAGGAAGCATAGTGCTCAATGGCGATCCTTATTACCACCCTACCCCCAAACGATCCATCTCAATGGGTCTGGGTATGATCACCGAAGATCGCAAAACAGAAGGCTTGGTCCAACGTATGAGTATCCGTGAAAACGCAGCGTTGAGTCCTTTCGCCCCAATTCGTGGAGCTATGGGCATAATCCGAACCGCAAAGGAGCGGATGCTGGCTACTGAAAGCGTTCGGAATTACAGCATCAAGTGCGAATCAATCCAACAAGAGGTGCTGCTTCTTTCGGGAGGAAATCAGCAAAAGGTAGTTCTTGCACGTGCATTGGCTCCCATGCCGAAGGTAGTTATCATGTGTGAGCCGACACGGGGTGTAGATGTAAATGGCAAAGTAGAAATCTACAGAATTATCAATGAACTGCTGCGCCAGCGAAAGGCAGTCATTTTGGTTTCCTCCGAAATTCCCGAAGTTTTGGGTATGAGTGACCGCGTTGCGGTGATGTATAAGGGGCGCTTTGTGTTTGAAAAAGCACGCAGCGGCTTGACGCAGGAGGAAATTATGTATTATGCAACGGGAGGGCATGAACGTGGATAACAGGAAAATTTGGCTGATTGCCAGGAAATACGCAACAATGTTCATCCTGGTGATCTTTTTAATCGCAATGGCATTTTTGAGCGACCGTTTTTTTACGTTTAAGAACCTGACCAATGTTGGACGTCAGATTTCGCTGAACGCAATCCTTGCTCTTGGAATGACGCTGGTCATTATTTCCGGCGGTATCGATTTGTCGGTAGGCGGTGTTTGTGCACTTGGATGTTGCGTATGTGCCAAAATTTTGAATTCAACAGGGAGTTCCCTCCTCGCAATTGCGGTTGTCCTGCTGATTGGTCTGGCGGTGGGGGCATTTAACGGCTTTGTTGTTTCCAAAACTGGAATTGCACCATTTATCGTCACGCTTTCAACCGTGTCCATCATCCGTGGCATTACGCTGGTAATGACCAATGCAAGTCCGATGCCCATCAGCAACGCTGCGTTTAAATTTATTGGACAGGGGACGCTGCTGGGAATCCCATTTCCCATCTATATCACGCTGATCTTAGCAATAATAACAGCATTTGTGATGAATAAAACCGTATTCGGACGGTATGTATATGCCATTGGCGGTAACGAACGTTCTGCCGTTGTGGCTGGTATACAGGTTAAGAAAGTCAAAATCTCTGTATACATGGTATCCGGATTCCTGGCCGCCTTTACGGCAATTATTTATACCTCACGTCTTTCCTCCGGTGTTCCCTCACTGGGTGACGGCTTCGAAATGGACGCAATCACAGCGGCAGTGATCGGCGGTGCCAGTCTGGCAGGTGGCCAAGGACACATTTGGGGCACGATGATCGGCGCTGTAATTATCGGCATTCTGAATAACGCACTTAACTTGTTGAATATCAACTCCTATTTCCAGGATATCGTTAAGGGTGTTGTCGTACTGCTGGCTGTTCTGTTTGACTTTTTCATCCAATCCAGAATTGTCAGCAAGGATCGTGCATAAGCGTCAAATAAAAGGCGTTTTGCAATAAAAAGAAAAAAGAAAGGTGGTCAAAAAAATGAAAAAACTAGTTTCCTTGGTTCTCTGTGCAGCGTTGGTCATGGCACTAATGGTAGGTGCCGCCTCTGGAGAGGAAAAGAAATTCAAGGTCGGCTATACCTGTCCTACCCTGAACAATCCATTCTTTGTAAGCATGATGGAAGGTGCCCAGTTGGCAGCTGATGAGCGTGGCATTGAGCTGGTCGCCCTGGGTAGCGACAACGATATCACGAAGCAGGTTGCCCAGGTTGAAGACTTCATTTCGCAGGAAATGGATGCAATCTTGATTCAAACCGTGGATACCACCGGTATTGTGAACGCAATAGAACAGTGCAATGCTGCCAATATTCCTGTTATTACCACGGCTGAGACTCCTGCCGGCGGAGAAATCCTGTGCGCAATTGCATTTGATAGCTATGAGAGCGGCTATAACGGCGGTCAGTACATTGCTTCCAAGCTGGGTGGAAAAGGAAACGTTGTAGAGCTTGTAGGCGTTCTGGGGCAAGAAACAAGCCGCCAGAAATCCCAGGGCTTTCAGGATGCGATCGCCGAATACCCCGAAATGGAGGTGTTGGCTTCTCAGCCTGCCAACTATGATCGTGCTACTGCCATGACCGTCATGGAAAACATGCTTCAGACTTTTGAAGATATTGATGCAGTATACGCTGCCAACGATGAGATGGCACTGGGTGCCGCCCAGGCAGTCGAAGCTGCGGGTTTGACCGGGAAGATTTTTGTCATGGGTAACGACGGTACCACCGAGGCTCTGGAAGCTGTTGCCAATGGCGTTTTAGGCGCAACCAATGCAACTCCCGGTTACATTCAGGGTTATATCGCTGTGGATATTGCTTTCCGTTATCTGAGTGGTGAAACCGTTCCTTCTACGATTGCCGAAAAGAACACAGTCATTGATCTGGATAACTTGGATCAGGCAGAGCAGATTACCAAAGCTGTTTCTGAAGATGACTGGTATTGGGTCGAGTAAGTTTTTTTGCTGAAAATTTTCGCACCCGGCATTCCGCCGGGTGCGATTCTAAAAAGCTATGGGATTTTCTGGAAAGCGCAGCAAGGTCTGCTGCTTAACTGCTCAGAAAATCGCAAGAAATGAGGAAGAATTATGCTTAAGGGAATTTCTCCACTGATCTCACCTGATATTCTCCGGGCGCTTGCTGCAATGGGGCATGGCGATTACATCGCACTGTGTGATGCGAACTGTCCTGCTGAGAGCTTTGGGCGGACGGGGGGTGCATTGGTACTGCGTGCCGACGGAATTTCGGCTACTGAATTGCTCCGTGCGATTTTAGACATTATGCCGGTGGACGAATCGTATCCACATCCTTTTCTTCTGGGAAATAAAACAAAGGCAGATGCGCATATTCCCACCCCCATCTGGGACGAATTCAAATGCATTGCATCCGAATACGATTCTCGGGGCGAGGCTGCATTTGAACAGAAAGAACGGGATGATTTTTGCAGCTTCATCTCTCATGGATATGCAGTCATTCAAACCGGTGAACGTGCGCTGTATGGGAATATTGCCATTCGCAAGGGCGTGGTTAAACCGTAAGGGAGAATAACATACAATGGAAAAAATAATGAAATATATTGATGCACATCGTGCCGAAGCTGTGGCTTTTCTTCAAAAGATGATTTCGCTGGAGAGCACGTTCGTTGACCAGGGTGTGTACGGTAACGAAGGGAACGCCCAGGTTTGGCTTGAAAAGCAGGTTCGAGAATGGAACTTTGAAACATCGCTGTTTGAGCCGGATAATCGGGAGATCTCCACATGGCCGGACTACAACCCAGGACATCATTATGACGGCCGACCTAATCTGGTTGCAATTTCGCGCGGAGCCGGTGGAGGGCGTTCTCTCTTGCTCAACGGACACATTGATACCGTTCCATTGGATGACCCTGCGAAATGGACCTACCCACCGCTTTCTGCGCAGGAATCAGAAGGAAAAATCTATGGCAGAGGCGCCTGCGACATGAAAGCGGGTGTGGCTGCAATGATTCTGGCCACCAAATACCTGAATGATCTTGACGTTCCTCGCCGCGGCGACGTGATCATCGAGTCCGTAGTCGATGAGGAAGGTGGCGGAAATGGCACACTGGCCTGCGTAGCAAAAGGGATAAAAGCGGATGCCGCCATTGTGACCGAGCCCACAGAATTGGCCATTTACAGCGCCAGCCGTGGTGTATTCCTGCTTAATGTTACCGTAGAGGGTAAGCCTTCCCACGCCTGCTTCAAATGGAACGGCATCAACGCCATCGAAAAGGGCATAAAAATTGCCAATGCACTCAGTGATCTGGAGCGGCGCTGGCTGGCGGTGCGGAAGCATCCTCAGCTCCCCTCTCCCACCATTACGCTGGGGGAAATTGCGGGAGGCATCTCGGCGGCGACAGTACCGGGCACCTGCACCATGAAATTTGACATTAAGTATCTCCCCAGCGAATTAAACGATTTGGGTCAAAAAATAACGGTACGAGCAGAAGACGTCCGCAGAGAGGTGGAAGCCTGCATTCAAAATGTGTGCGCCGGTGACGAATGGTTGCGGGAGCATCCTCCAAAGCTGGACTGGTATCTGTCGGTCATGCCCCACGAGATTGATGACAAGGCAGAAATTCTGAATGTGGTTCAGGAAAGTGTTCAGAGCGTTCTGGGCAATAGCCGTATTTCCGGCCTCCCCAGTGGTGCGGACGCACGTCATCTTCAGAATAACGGTGGCATTCCCACGATTCTGTTTGGGCCGGGCAGCATGAAGAATGCACATAGCATTGACGAATATGTAGAGATTGATGAATATATCAATTGTATCAAAATTTTGGCAAAAGCGATTGCGCAATGGACCGCATAATACAGGAGGAGAAGTATGAGACCAAGAATTCCGAAGGAAGAATTTATTTCACGCATCCAGAGAACGCAGGAAGTTATGCGGCAGCAGGGATTAGATTTGCTTCTTTGCTATGCCAATGAGGCTGAACCGCAGTTTGTGCGCTATTACAGCGACTATTGGCCCTCTTTCGAAACAGCGGGTGTACTGATTCCAGCGCAAGGTGAGGCGATGTTGCTTATCGGACCGGAGAGCATGACGTATGCCAAGGATCATTCCGTGCTACCTAAAATCCGCAAATTGCTTGCTTTCCGTGAATCGTCAGAACCTGAATACCCTGGAGCTGCTCTTACCTCCTTTACTGATGTGATTGAAGAGGCAATGGATGGCCGCACTCCCCAAAATATCGGAATTGCCGGTTACAGCCTTATCAGCCATGCGATTTATCAGAACCTTCATGCGGCACTCAGCGTTTATGGTGATATTCCCATTTTGCACGCGGATGAAGTCGTCTCAAAAATCCGTGTTATCAAATCTGAAAATGAAATTGCCTGTTTGCGGGAAGCGTACCGAATCACGCAGGAGGCGATGAAAGCGGTTCTTAGCCAAATTCATGTTGGGATGACTGAAAATCAGGTTAAGGGAATCGCAATGGCAAAGATCTTTGCAGAAGGCGGCGAAGGGGAAGCGTATCCCTTCTGGATATTGACAGGAAAAGGGAGCAATCAGGCAATCGGGCGCTGCCGAAACAAAATAATCCAGCCGGGAGATATGGTTCAGATTCAAATTGGGGCGCGATATGAAGGCTATGCATCCACAATGGGACGCGCCGTTATATTTGGCAGCGCTACTGAACGTCAGCGGCAGCTGATTGAAGCCGGTTTAGACGCGCAGCGGGAAATGCTGCAAATGATTCGAGCCGGGGTAAATGCAGGAGATGTGAGCCGGAAGCATCTTGAAGTTATGCGCAGGCACGGCTGCGAGTCATATATCCTCTACGGCCCCATCCATGGCACCGGCCTGATGGAGGGCGAGTATCCCTGGATCGAATCCACATCCGATTACCTTTTGGAAAAGAACATGACATTTTGTACCTGCGTTTATTTGGGCGATGACAAACAGCAGATTGGAATGAGAATTGAGGATGGTTTCCTGGTAACGGAAAACGGTACTGAATCCTTCTCTGACTATCGAAGGGAACTTATTGAAATCCTATAAGGAAATCTCGCGCATGCTAATTGCCGCTTAAAGAGGCAGCTACGAGGAATCTACAAACAGAATACGCTGCACTCTACTTTGACATGTCCCTCCAATACTTGACATCCAGTATTGGAGGGACAAATCACATGCTGCTCCACAAACTTACGCTTCACGGGAATATAGGGCACCCATCCTGCGCTTCCTTTTCAAATTTCACTATGCCTTGGGCATGCTTGATCCACTTTCCGCTACGCAGACGCCACACGCACCAAAATGCTTTCCATTCACAGAAAATTCAAATGCGTTGTTTAAGCCAAAGATTGCGCAGAAGGTTCAGCATGACACGGCACATTTCAGAAGGTACATACCCAGAGAAGTATCCTGCTGCTGGCACGTGCCAACCCTCTGTTTCCGCCCATTACACAGTCTTCATCATAGATATACCCACTGAATACACCATCGTTTCCTTGGGCATGTGTAATGATAATGGTCTTTTCAGCCGGGGGAACTTGCTTCATGAGCATGCCGATGGAACTATATAGCTCACCGCTCACCCCAACAAGCGCAACATCTCCCAAGCCGCATAAAGCCTACTCGATATTTGCAGGCTTCCTCCAGTTTTCGGCTGGAATAGATGCCGCATTGGTAGCCATATGCCATTACCTTGAACAACACTCGCGGGTCGGCGACCGATTTCCTTCCTCTGGAAGAATACGCTGCGTACAGTTTCCTGTAGTCCAGTTCCTCAAGCTGGGCGCTGGTCACTCGGACGGGTGCATCCTTTGGTAATCTAATTTCACTATTCAGTATAATTACCAGTTGATTATTCTCCTCTGATACGTTATACTGTCTTTGCGTTTCAGAGTTTTTCATTGCAGTTTAATTCTAAGGCAACACCGCGCAATTGTGTCTGCGAGCCGCAGCCGTCTTTTTGCCCCACTTCTTCAGTTTGAAAAACGA
>CAKUJT010000108.1 GCA_934661765.1 uncultured Senegalimassilia sp. | reverse complement strand
GAGCGCCCGCAGAAGGGCCGTCAGCGCATGTTCAACCAGGTGGGCATCGAGTGCCTGGGCGCGGAGGACCCCAGCGTGGACGCCGAGGGCATCATCATGCTCATGCGCTTCTACGCAGCCATCGGCGTCCCCATGGACGCCACGCGCCTGCTCGTGAACTCCATGGGCTGCGAGCAGTGTCGTCCGAAGTACCGCGAAGCCGTGCGCGAGTACATGAACGCCCATGCCGAGCACATGTGCGAGGAGTGCATGCGCCGCGCCGAGATCAACCCGCTGCGCGCCTTCGACTGCAAGAACCCCGGCTGCGCCGAGGTCATGGAGGGCGCTCCGAAGATCTCGGACTACCTGTGCGACGACTGCCGCGAGCACTATCAGGCCGTGAAAACCTACCTGGACGGCGCGGGCATCTCCTATATCGAGGACCCCACGCTGGTCCGCGGGCTCGATTACTACACGCGCACCGTGTTCGAGGTGCAGGTCGATCAGGGCATGGGCAGCCAAAACGCCATCGGCGGCGGCGGTCGCTACGACAAGCTGGCCGAGGAAGTAGGCGGACGCCCCACGCCGGGCTTCGGCTTCGCGCTGGGCTACGAGCGCTGCGCGCTGGCCATCCAGGCGGCGGGCCAGGCGTTCCCGAGCGCCCAGCATTGCGACATCTTCGTGGCGTGCGTGGACGATTCCGTGCGCGCCGAGGCGTTCAGCCTGGTGCAGGCATGCCGCGACGCGGGCGTGACCGCCGAGATGGACCACCAGCACCGCAGCCTGAAAAGCCAGTTCAAACTGGCCGACAAGGTGGGCTCGCGCATGGTCGCCGTGCTCGGCCCCGATGAGCTGGCCGCCGGCGAGGTGAAGGTGCGCAACATGTCCACCCATCACGAGCGCCTGGTGAAGCTCGATCAAGCGAAGGCGCTGCTGGCCCAGTTCGGCGGCGAGCCTTTCGGAGGCGCGCATGCCAGCATCGAGGACGTGTTCGCCGGCGAGGAATAACCCGCAAGCGGCGCTGCAGCCACGTGAACAGGGGAGGGTGAACAGGGGAGGGAGGTGTGTTCACCCGATCATCTCCTGGTCATCCCAAAGGCGTTTCCGGTGAACACACCTCCGTCCCCTGTTCACCCCGTGGCGCTGCAACCATGGCATTTTCGAAGGAGCTGGAAGCCGGTGTGGTTTCCAGCTCCTTTCGTGATGTACAATGGCTAGGTTTGAGCAACAACCCGGGCCCGCGCTTGCGGCCGGGCGCCCATAAAGCATTGCAAGGAGCAAGAGAGAATGACGGATTACATCAACGAGTTTTGCATGCACGACGCAACGTGCGGCGAGCTGCGCAAGTCCGACGTGGGCCGCGAGGTCACGCTGTGCGGTTGGGCGTGGCACAACCGCGACCACGGCGGGCTGATCTTCTGCGACCTGCGCGATCGCACCGGCTACACCCAGGTGGTCGTCGACCCCGATTGCGTGCCCGAGGAGGACTTCCACAAGGCCGAGCATCTGGGCCGCGAGTACGCCCTGCAGATCACCGGCACGGTTCGCGACCGCGGCGCCGACGCCGTGAACCCGAACATGGCCACCGGCGAGATCGAGGTGCTGGCCAGCAAGGTCAACGTGCTCAACGAATCCGTCACCCCGCCGTTCTCCATCGAGGACGGCATCGAGACCGACGAGACCACGCGCATGAAGTGGCGCTACATGGACCTTCGTCGTCCGGAGATGTACCAGTCCCTGCACCTGCGCCACACCGTGGCCCAGGCCATGCGCGCTGCGCTGAACGAGCGCGGCTTCATCGAGGTGGAAACGCCCATCCTGGCCAACTCCACGCCCGAGGGTGCTCGCGACTACCTGGTGCCCTCCCGTCCGAACCCGGGCAAGTTCTACGCGCTGCCGCAGTCCCCGCAGCAGTTCAAGCAGATGCTCATGGTCGGCGGCATCGAGCGCTACTACCAGATCGCCCGCTGCTTCCGCGATGAGGACCTGCGCGCCGACCGTCAGCCCGAGTTCACGCAGGTCGACATCGAGATGTCCTTCGTTCAGGAGACCGACGTCATGGACCTGATGGAGGGCGTGTTCAAGGAGGTCCTGGCCGCCGCGGGCGTGCAGCATGAGTTCCCGCTGCAGCGCATGCCGTGGAAAGAGGCCATGGACCGCTTCGGATGCGACCGTCCCGATGTGCGCTTCGGCATGGAGCTCGTCGAGCTCACCGACATCGTGCGCGGCTGCGGCTTCGGCGTGTTCTCCAAGGCCGTCGAGGCGGGCAACGTCGTGAAGTGCATCAACGCCAAGGGCGCCGGCAACTGGTCGCGCGGCGACATCGAGAAGCTGGCCGACGTGGCCGCTGCCAACGGCGCGAAGGGCATGGCCTGGATCGCCTACACCGACGCCGACGCGGAGCTTGCGGGCAAGAGCCCCATCATCAAGTTCCTCGGCGACGAGGTCCACGGCGCCATCAAGCACGCAGCCGGCGTCGAGCCGGGCGACTTGCTGCTGTTCGCCGCTGACACCTACGACACCGCTTCCGCCGTGCTCTCCGCCCTGCGCCTACACATGGCCGAGGCCCTGAACATCCCGCGCGAGGGCCACGCCCTTCTGTGGGTCGTCGACTTCCCCATGTTCAAGTACGACGAGGAGGAGAAGAAGTACGCCGCCGAGCATCATCCGTTCACGATGATCCCCGAGGCCGATTGGGACAAGATCGAGACCGATCCGCTGGCGTGCTCGAGCTACTCCTACGACATCGTCATGGACGGCTTCGAGATGGGCGGCGGCTCCATCCGTATCCACAACGCCGAGCTGCAGAAGCGCGTGCTTCGTCGCCTGGGCGTGGAAGATGAGCAGATGGAGGAGAAGTTCGGCCACCTCATCCACGCGCTCGAGCTGGGCGCCCCGCCGCACGGCGGCATCGCGCTGGGCCTCGATCGCCTGGTCATGCTGCTGGCTGGCAAGCAGTCCATCCGCGACGTCATCGCCTTCCCGAAGACCTCCAGCGCTTCCGACCCCATGACCGGCGCCCCGAACGCCGTCACCGGCCGCCAGCTCAAGGAAGTCTCCCTGCGACTGCTGTAATAGGTTGCGCTGGCCGTTAGGCCGGCGCAATCGCTCGACGCTGTGGGCCGCTCTTGCACCCGGTTTTGCCCCGTATGCTCGACTTGGCGCGTACCTGAAGTACGCTTGGTCGAGCGACGAGGAGGCTTCGGGAGCGAGAGCGGCCCTCGCTGACTTTTGCGCCATCCGCGATTCTTTACATCTTCGTTCCTGAAAGGACCCTCATGAAAGCTCAACGTCCGTATCCTCGCGCCACCATCACGCCGAAGGGCGAGCATGCGCTGGCCAAGGGGCATCCGTGGGTGTACGAGGCCGAGGTGCTGTTCATGGAGGGCGCGCCGGGACAGGGAGATGAGGTTGCCAACGGCAGCCTCATCGACGTGGTGAACCGCAAGGGGGCGTATCTGGGAACGGGCCTGCTGTCGAAGAGCAGCAAGATCCGCATCCGCCTTATCACGCGCAACGCCAACGACGCGTTCGACCGCGCGTTCTGGAAGCGCAAGGTGGCATGGGCGTGGGAATACCGCAAAACGGTCATGGGCGAAGACGCCAGCTGCTGCCGCGTGCTGTTCTCGGAGGCCGACGGCTTCCCGGGCCTGGTGGTGGACCGCTTCAATGACGTGTTGGTGGCGGAAACGCTGTCCGTGGGTATGGAGCAGCTCAAGCCGGTGATCTTTCCGGTGCTGCTCGAGGTGCTCGCCGAGGACGGTGTGTCCATCCGCGGCCTGTACGAGCGCAACGACGTGGCAACCCGCAAGCTGGAGGGCCTTGAGCTCACGGCCGGCTGGTTTGCAGGCGAAGGCGACGAAGGCGGGCAAGCGGGCCTCGACCCGCTCGCACCGGGCGCGCCGGGCACCGAGGGCTTCGGTCCCACTGCCACGCAGATCGTCGAAAACGGCGTGCGCTACGAGGTGGATTTCGAGAACGGTCAGAAGACGGGCTTTTTCCTGGACCAGAAGTACAACCGCCGTGCGGTGGCCAAGCTTGCCGCGGGAAAGCACGTTCTCGACTGCTTCACGCACACGGGCAGCTTCGCGCTCAACGCCGCCCATGGCGGCGCGGCGTACGTGAACGCCGTGGACATCTCCGAGCTCGCCGTGGCGCAGGCGCGCAAGAACGCGCAGCTCAACGGCTTGGAGGAGCGCATGGACTTCACGGCCACGAACGTGTTCGACCTGCTTCCGGCGCTCGAGGCCGCCCATGATCGCACGTACGACTTCATCGTGCTCGACCCGCCGGCGTTCACGAAAAGCCGCAAAACCATCCAAAGCGCCTCGCGCGGCTACAAGGAGATCAACTACCGCGCCATGAAGCTGCTGCCGCGCGGCGGGTATCTGGCAACCTGCAGCTGCAGCCATTTCATGGATACCGAGCGCTTCAAGCACGTGGTCGCCAGCGCCGCGCACGACGCGGGCGTGCAGCTGCGCCAGATCGAGGAGCGCCAGCAGGCGCCCGATCACCCCATCGTCTGGGGCGTCCCCGAAACCGACTACCTGAAGTTCTTCATCTTTCAGGTGGTATAGCGCAAACAGGCGCGGCATGATGCCGCGCCTGTTTTTTTCGGCGCCGCTCAAAAAGCCGCTCGCAACCCATATCGAGCCGTTTTGACAGCTTTCCTGGGAAATACGCAGGTGGGTAGTAATCTACGTTCCCTAAATTCAGCGGGATTCTGGTATTCTGCAATCGACCGTTTTGCAACGAACGAGGATAAGTATCCACAAAATGGTTCAATGTTGACTAACGCATAAAGCTATCGCTGCAGCGATCACGCTAAGACGAACAAGGGCCGCCGGGTGTCGGCGAGTAACCAGGAAACGAGGGGTATAAGGTGTCAGACCCGATTGCGCCGAAGGGCGAAACGACGGCAAAAGACCTTCGCAGGTCCACCGATCGCCGCGTGGTGCGCACGCGCAAGGCCATCCGCGAGGCGTTCTTCAAGCTGATGGAGAACCAGGACTATCATAAGATCACCATCGCCTCCATAGCGCGCGAGGCCGATATCGATCGCAAAACGTTCTATCTGCATTACAGCTCGGTAAGCGATCTAGTGGACGAGATTATCCGCGACGAGGCGCAAAACATCATCGCCAGCTGCCGCGATGCGCTGCGTTCGGATGGCGACAAGGGGCTTGATGTGAGCAAGCTGTTCCAGAGCATCAGCTTGGCCTTGGCTCCTGATATGACGCGTAGCAAGCGGGTGCTGCAGCATGTGTCGCTGCAGGATGTGCTCGACCGTCTGGAGACAAGCCTGGTCGATGTTCTCATGGAGGATAACGTGCTAGGTCTGCGCCGCGACGATCCGTACGTGCCCTATATCGTGTCGTTTTTCTGCGCGGGGTTGGTGGCGGTGTATCGTCGCTGGCTCATCACCGACTCCGAGATCCCGCTTGAAAGCCTTGCCGGGGTGACCAGCGTGTGTTTGTTCGACGGCCTCAACGGGGTGCTGCCAAGCGTCAAGCCTGCGTAAAGCGCCTGTGTGCATTTGGTAACGCTTGTGCCCTGCGCCCGCAGCGGGAGCGGGGCGCCGGTATACTATGCCGAGTCGAAACGAGCATCTTATATGGGTCGGGGCGGCGCCAAGTTCCGAACCTGGTCAGGTCCGGGAGGAAGCAGCCATAAGGGGCCTCTGACGAGCGCCCTGTCCCATATAGGATGCTCTTTTTGCGCCCAAAAACATAGGGGCTGTACCTCGGATACGTGCAAACCGGGGTGAAACGGCGTTCGAAAGGCACATATGGGTATCATCGATTTCTTCCTTAACCTGTTAAGCGACCCGCGCGGCGCTATCGCCGGATGGATCATCACGCTGGGTGCGGTGTGGGTGTACACGCCGTTGTTCTTGATCGTGTTCGTGGAAACGGGCCTGGTGTTCTTCCCGTTTTTGCCGGGCGACTCGCTGTTGTTCGCGGCCGGCGTCTTCTCGGCCGATGGAGGCGGGCTGCACCTGGGCGCCACGCTGCTGGTGTTCTACGCTGCGGCCATCTTGGGCAATACCTCCAACTATTGGATCGCGCGTTTCTTCGGCAATCGCATCATCGACTCCGGCAAGGTGAAGGCGCTCACGCCCGAGCGCATGGCCAAGCTCGACAGCTTCTTCGAGAAGTACGGCGGGCTCACCATCGTCATCACGCGCTTCATGCCGTTCTTCCGCACGTTCGCCCCGTTCATCGCCGGTACCGGGCACATGAACTTCGCCAACTTCACGCTGTTCAACGCTATCGGCGGCATCTCTTGGGTCAGCCTGTTCGTGCTGGTGGGCTACTTCTTCGGCGGCGTGCCGTTCGTGCAGGAGCACTTCGAGGTCATCGTGCTCGGCATCGTGGCCGTGTCGGTTGCGCCGGCGGTCATCGGCGCGGTGAAGGCGGCCATGAGCGGCCGCAAGAAGAAGGCGTAGCGCGGCATTCGCGCCTATTCGCGGGAATCTTCGGCGGCGCATCCGTTGCAGGGTGCGTCGGGATGCGCCCGGGGCTTGCAGGCTCCGGGCGTTTTTCGTGTTCGGCGGCGTCTGGCGCGCGGCCGCAACGGGATGCCCGTATAATGGTGGCAGACCACAACGCCCGGGCTTCCCGGGCTTTCGCATATCCGCACGCAGGGCAAGGAGCAACCATATGGCAGAGGCGCTGTACCGCAAATACCGTCCGCAGATCTTCGAGGACGTGGTGGGGCAGGAGCAGATCGAGCGCACCATCAAAAACGCCATCGAGCAGGATAAGGTCAGCCATGCCTACCTGTTCTGCGGCCCGCGCGGCACGGGCAAGACCACCACGGCGCGCTTGCTTGCCAAGGCGCTGCTGTGCGAGAAGGGCCCCACGCCCGACCCGGACGGCACCTGCGAGGATTGCCAGATGATCGCCGAGGGCGTGCACCCCGACGTCTACGAGCTCGACGCGGCAAGCCGCACGGGCGTGGAAAACGTGCGCGAGGAGATCATCAACCGTGTGCAGTTCGCGCCCACGCGCGGCCGCTACAAGGTCTATATCATCGACGAGGTCCACATGCTGTCCATCGCAGCGTTCAATGCGCTGCTCAAGACGTTGGAGGAGCCTCCCGACCACGTGGTGTTCATCCTGGCGACCACCGACCCGCAGAAGGTGCCGGAGACCATCCATTCGCGTTGCCAGCGCTTCGATTTCCGCCGCATATCCAACGAGTCCATCGTATCGCGCCTGGGCGCGGTGTGCGTGGCCGAGGGCGTGGAATTCGAAGGCGACGCTCTTGACCTGATTGCCCATCACGCCGGCGGCGGCATGCGAAATGCGCTCACCTCGCTTGAGCAGACCATCGCGTTCGGCGAGGGCAAGGTCACCTTGGCCGTTGCCGAGCGCATGCTCGGCGGCGTGGATTCCGGCGATCTGGCCAACATCGTGCAGGCGCTCGGTAAGCGTGATGCCGCGGCATGCTTCAATTGGGTAGCGGAATTCGTCGAATCGGGTTCCGACCTGGCGCAATTCGCACGCGAGCTTGCCCAGCACGTGCGCAACCTGTACGTAATGAGCCTAGCAGGGACCGACGTGGCGCTCGATGTCAGCGCATCGGAACGCCGTCAGCTTGCCGACGAACTGCCCCTGTTCGGCGCCGATCGCCTGGCGCGCATGCTGCAGGTGCTCGGCGATGTCATGGCCGAGCTGAAAACATCCACCAACCCGCGCCTGTCCTTCGAGATCGGCTGCACGCGCATGGTGCGCCCCGAAGGCGACCTGACGCTCGCCGCGCTTGCGGAGCGCGTCGAGGCTCTAGAGCATTCGGGGGTTGCCGTGACTTCGCCGGCAGCTGCGGCGCAGGCCGCCCCGGCGGCGCCCGTTGCGGCCCCTGCGCC
>CAKUJT010000107.1 GCA_934661765.1 uncultured Senegalimassilia sp. | reverse complement strand
ACCAAATGCAATCATCATAGCTGCAACAATAAAAAAGTAAATTGCTCTGCCATTCTTATAAGTCAAAATTTGTATATAATAGTTGTTTGAGACAATTATGCTCATCAGTTCCTTATTGAATAGCTTTAAAAATACCATATAAATAATGCTTGCTACTAAATATATGATTTCAATAATAGAGTATTTTAATATTTCCTTAACCATTTCTTCGTTTTTCTTCTCGCATTTTTTTTACTTCTTCCATAAAAATTTTTTCTTTGAATTTTCTATACCTTCTTTGGGATATCTGCCAGAACACAAAGCATGCACTGACAAAAATCATGGCTGTAACTATCACACTTACATTCATAATGACATCTATTTCACCTTTGGAAAATTGCGCCGTTTCTACACCCTTTCTTACGAAGAAAATATATTTATATAAGCTTATAAATAGTATTGCTATTGTAGAAAATTCAGAAGCAATGAAAGTGAATTTACTTTCATGATATTTAGCTATTGCTTCTATATAATCCATCAAAAACTCAGGCTCATCCATCAGAAGATATCGATTACATTTTTCCGTATATTTTGTAACTGCATATGTTCTTCTGGCTGTATAAGACATTTTGTTTAGCATGCTTTCTAAGCGCTTCCTAAACTTCATTGTCATTCTTCCTCTCTTATATTTAAAAGCATCCCGCTTGTTTAGGATGCTTTTAATAGTTCATATTTTTAAATTTGAGCTCAGTTCCAGTCCTCCGGCCATACGAATTCATCGCCGTATTCTGACCAGCCACCTGCTCCAGGAATCTTTCCACCATAATAGCCGCCTTCTACATATATACTGCCATCGCCAGATGTCGAAGAAGATACATTGCCATTGCCAGCAGATGTACCGCTTCCGGCATTATAACTGCCCTCAGAACCTGCAGAGCTTCCTGATCCTGAAGCAGGGTCGGCTGTATAAGTCGTTTTAGATTGAACGGTGACTTTTCCTGTTTCCGGATCGACCACTACTTCTGATCCGCTCATACCATCAGGTTTTGCTGCAACCGTTATCTTTATATTTTTTTTCACTTTATTGCCTGCTTTATCTTTAGCTATCGCCTTTAACGTATATTCCCCTGCAGCATTTAAGTTTATATCCTTGATATTCTCAAACGTGACTTTTACAGAAGAAAGATCGCTTGCTGTGATCAGCTCTGCAAAATTCAGTTCAACTCCCTCGATCGTATCGATACCCGCATCAGCCGTTGCATTGAACTGCGGTTCAGTCGTATCTGCAACTTTAACTGTTACATCTTTTTCCTTATTTTTGTACTTAAGCTTTACCTTATACTCTCCTGTTTTATCGTAATCCTGTCCGTCAACTGGATTTTTCGTGTATGAGACTTTCGTATTCTTTACGATATCCGGATCGACGCTTTTTTTCAGATAGTCTTTCGCATCTGTGCTGATCTTCTGTCCAAACTCGACATTGACAGTTTCCTTTTGCAGTTTCAATGGATTACTCAGCATCACTGCTGCGCTTATTCCTGCCGCGATGACGATTACAGCTGCAACTGCGATCAGCACCTTTGTTTTCTTTGTTATTTTCCTCTCCATATTCCTTTCCCTCCTCTTTCTGAGTTTATTATATCCTAAACATCCGCACGATGCAAGAACAAACGTTCTTATACGTGCGATTGCGCTTTTTCAGCTCCATACTGCCTTTTATTTCTTTGAAAGCCGGCTCAATGCTGATATCGTCGAAGCAGAACTTGCTGCCGATCGGGCTTTTGCCGCCTCTTTATTCGCTCTGGCTATACTTGCCTGCATAGACTTTACTTCTTTTCTAAGATTGTCTATCTCTTCCTCCTGAGATGCCATCTTTTCTCTCATATGATCCAGCTTCAAACTGCTTATCGCTTCTCTTAAAGTTCTCGCCTCTCCAGAATCCATGTACAGTATCAGTCTCTCCACAGATTCTATATCAAGATATTCTCCTGGTACTATTGAGTCGACCAGCATATTATCCAGTTTCGTATATTGCCTCACAAGATCATTTCTTCTATCTGAAAGTTCCTCAAGCCTCTCTTTGACCTCTCTTTTTCTCATATGTATTATCTTAAAAACGACTTTCCATATCACTGCAACCACTGCCACTACAAAAATACTTTCCAGAAATCTGCCTCCAAGAAATGACCGGCAGCATACATACACAGCTATCAGGCATAATGGAAAAATCATCTTCTTTATAAAAGAAAGTTCCTTTGTCGGATTTTTGATATCCTTTTCTTCAGTGTCATATGTAACGCTTTTCCATTCGATCGCTTCCATTTCCTTTAAAATATCTAACGTTTCTTCTAAATTGATCATTTTCTCTCTCCCTTTTCCCTTTAAGAATCAACTATTTGTTTACATCTGTAACGACTGCAATCTCTATTGCTTCGTTTAAAAGAATCGTTATTATTTCATTCCTGGATAATTCCGTCTGACTTGTCAATTCGGAAAGCTTTTCATATAATTTTGTCGGTATCCTCACAGAAAAGATTTTATAACTGTTCTCTGTATTGATTTTTTTATTCGGTATTCTAATCTCATTCATATCCTTGCCCTTCATATTTCAACGTCTTACATTTACTTTATAACACAGTTTATTCCACAAAGATATGTTAAGATTTTATAACATAATTTATGTTATAAAACTATGTTCACATACCATGTTCATGATGTACATGTATTTTTACTACAGCTCTTTTTAATGGTGCACCGAGTGCACCATTAGATTCGTCTTTCCAGCTACATCCTGCTTTCTTTCATTTCCAGATATCTACGCTTACTCAATTCATATATCAATATTAGCCTGTAATCTGTTCCATAAAAGCGGTCTTCGAGGCTTTTTTTCAGCTTTGCTGGTATGATCATTCCTTTATCTTCAAACTTTTTCCTGATATTTTTTTCATTATATCCAAAAGAAAGATCGTTATATGCATCTACCACCTCAAACAGACTAGTCACATTGATTCGCTGTGCCTTTATCTTTCCGTTTCCCCAGTATACCCCGGCTCCCAAACTATGTAATCCGTTATACGCACAAGTTATATTAAGACCATCATAATAATACGCCATATGATTTGTTATCTGATATTTAAAACCATTCTTTTGAATCGCATATAAAATATCTGCATATCGAGTATGATTCCATGGTTCCGATATCAGATTATTTTCCCTTATATCTATTTCCACTTCCTCATATTTCTGCTCTTTACCAAAAAGCAATCTATCATCCATACAATGAAATGGATATAGATACCGGTTCTTTGTATGATATCTGTTGATCTCAAGCAAACTACTGTAACGCAGCTCTTTGCTCAATAGATTTAAATAAAAGTCAAAGTATTCTCCATGATACGGTATAGCCTTCATATTAGTTAAGAAAAAACGATATTCCTCCATATCGGCCTCATATCGTTTCTGGCTGTTGATAATACTCATTCCCCACTTGCGGCCATGCTTTTTTCCTATCTTGAACATTGGATGCTCCTCTTTTCTATCAGATTATAATTAAATTATAAATCATCAAAGCCATCAGATATAACCATAATCATAGCATTTTTTATATTGGCAGGCAGATGATCAGCCTGTGCTTCCTCACCAGCTTTCATTATTTTATACCAAAGGAAATCATAAGCCTCATGTAAAAATGAGGCGTATTCATGTTTTCCTAACAGATGTCGAAGCTTCACCATATCAGGAACATAAAAAAGTTCATATCGTTCCTGGTTATATCCAGGAAGACTATATGAACCTGAAACCCGGAAGTATTCATCCGGCAATAGCTTTAAATCTTTAAATAAAGTACGAACAGCATCTCTTAAATCTCTGCTGTCCTCTACCTCAGCAAAGGGATCATTCCAGACAGCTAAAAAAGATACGATTTCTTTTAATGTTTTAGTCATATTCACCTCTATCTTCACCAAAAGAAGGATTATGTTCTCTTGCCCAGTTTTCAAGCAGACTTTCTATGACGTTTTCTATATCATGCTCATCATATTCTGCCGGAAAATACTTTTTTCTGGCTTTACGCGAAACTTTGAAAACCGGTTTATACTTCGGCTGTTTTGGTATATCAGGCAGATCAGAAGAGTTTTGCGATAATATTTCATATATATTTGAAAGCTCTATGTTTTCGATACCTTCAAAAGCGTCCCGCAGCAGTTTTGCTTGTTCTTCACTTAGTATCACTTCTTCTCTTTGAAGAAAATCACAAACATGATCCTGCACACCTTTTTCAAGATATGAAAGCTGCACTCCCGTTTTTATTGTCAGCTCCTTATTATCGATCATATCTAAAAGCAAAGGAACGAGTTCTGCCAAACAAAGATAATTGTTGATCGTTCTTGCGGACACTCCCATTTCATCTGCTACTATTTCAGAACTCCTTTTTAATGGTGCACCGAGTGCACCATTAGATTCTTCTTCCCAGTTACGTCCTACCTTCCTTTTGATAGCTTCGTATTTTAACTTACATGCAAATGCTTTTTCTGATATTGATATATGTTCCCGGTTCAGGTTTGTATCGACCATTATGATATCCGCTTCTTCATCAGAAAGATCACGTACATCTGCAGGGACTTCACTAAGCCCGGCTATCTTTGATGCCATGAGTCTACGGTGACCGGCTATGAGATCATATTTTCCATTTCCCATATCTCGAAGTATCAGTGGGACAATGATCCCGTTTTCTTTGATAGATGCAACAAGCTGATCCATTTCTCCATTTTCTTCTACTTTGAATGGGTTTTTGGGGCTGGGAACTATCTCATCAATTTTTATATTCTTTATATTGCTGCCTTCTTTTGTGTCCGAATTTATTCCAAACAGATCATCAAAAGATGTCAGTTTATTTTTATCTATAACCATCTTCTACCTCGCTAACTAAGATGTCATATGCTTCTGCGACTTTTCCATGAGGATCATGTCTATATATGCTCACACCGGCCGCAGGCTGTTCTGCTGCTCTTACTGATGTCGGTATCGGCTGCTTGAACACTCTGACATGCTGCCCGTATATTTCTCTGATAAGACTTTCCGTTTCTTTCGCATAATTCGTACGCTTATCAAGCATCGTCGGCAATATCCCCTCTATCTGAAGCCCCGGGTTTATTTGACGTTTTACTTTATTGATCGTTTTAATAAGCATCTCCAATCCTTTGACAGGAAGGAAAGATGTCTGTACAGGAATCAGGACACTATCTGCTGCGGAAAGCGCATTTATAGTTATCATACCTAATGATGGCATACAATCTATTATTATGTAATCATAATCTTCTTTTACCCCATCTACATATTCTTTAAGTATCATTTCACGACTCATTATACTTACCAGAGAAACTTCTACAGCTGACAACTCTATATTGCAAGGTAATAGATCAATGCCTTCTTCTGTTTTGAGTATTCCGTATCTCTTTTCGATGTTCTGCTCATCTATGAGTTTTGTCAGAACAGTAGATAATGTCACATCCAGCTGATCCGGCTGCGGGTATCCTAATGCTGCAGTCAGGTTTGCCTGCGCATCTGCATCTATCGTCAGTACTTTATATCCCCTCCTGACTAATCCTGCCGCCAGATTTGCTGTTGTAGTTGTTTTTCCCACACCGCCTTTTTGATTTGCTATCGCTATTACTCTCATTTTTTCTACCTCTACTTATATAAAATTCCAATAAAAAAGGACAACAAAAGTATAATTGCTGCCCTTTACTTTATTTTTCTTATAAAAATCAAATCTGAAATCTAAGTCTCTGTTCGATGTCTGATGCACTATAAAGTACATTTGTTACAATGACTTGGTTTTCTCGTATTACATAAAATACTGAATAATTATCTACAAGCATCCTTCGCATGTCCTTAAAATGTTCTTTACCTAAGTCTATTATTTTAAAACGTTCAGGCATTAGATCAAGTCTTTCTATTGAACTTGCAATCCGCTTGTATTGACCTAATGCATTTCTCGGTGACAATAACACATACGCAATGTAGTCGTAAATCTGCTCCATGTCTTTAAGCGCTCCATCTGTTATGTTCACCTGATACTTTTTCATTGATGATCCTCCATGAATTTTTTAAATGCTACCTCTGCATTTTGGATCTTGCCTTCTCTTATCTCATCATAGCTTTTTTGTATTTTTGCATATAACTCTTCATCCGTCATCAAATCAGCATTGATTGAATCAGGTGCTTTAGGTAGTGATACAGCAAATGGTATCCCACCTGTCAATGAAATTTGATTCAAGTACATATCTATTGCCGTAGACATGGGAATTCCAAGTTTAGTCAACACTGCTTCTGCACGATCTTTTGTTACAGGGTTTACTCTCAAATTCAATGTTGCTGTTTTTTCCATAATACACACCTCCTTTTACATATTGTAACGCAAATGTCGTTACAATGTCAAATGACATTTATTTATAATCCAGAGGATCAAGAAATCCTGCTTAATTACGACACTGCTTCAGAAACTTCAAGCAGTTCAACTTCAACGCTGCCTTCCTGCATATGATAATCAGAAACAGGGATCATATCATTTGCCAAAAGTTCATTTCCGACTTCCAGTGCCTCCTCTGGGCAAGCTGCATCAAGAAAAAGTTCTGTCATTATAAGCTGTTTTATTATAATTTTATGTTTCATCTTTCCATCTCCTTTCTTGGATAAAGATCCTTATAATCTTTGATCACTCCCGTTTTTTCTATTTCATCATATTCATCCATTATCTGAGCTTTCGTTCCAATAAGTATAAATCTCTTTGTACCGGATAAAGCCAGTGCCCATTCATCCGGTGCAAAATCATCAGAGATATCGACCATATCCACATATCGGCCGCGAAACCTGTTCGCTCCGGATCCCTGTTCAAGCCTTTTTAATCTCGTAATTAATTGTTCTGTCTCACTCATTTATTACATCCTTCTTTCCTAATAAAAAAAGACATACACCTTGCAATGTATATCTTTTTACGTTCAACTGTTTATAAAATTTTTATTTATGCCGCTATCTATACTATATGAAACGGCTTAACAACTATGCCACTAAAATTCGTAATGAGTCCATAAGCTTATGATCTTAATGGCCTGTTCTTCTTCTAAAACTTCATAGACCAGACGATGCTTAATATTGATACGCCTAGAATATGCACCTTGTAAATCCCCCAGCAATTTTTCATATGATGGCGGTGTTTGATATGGATTTTTTCTGATAAGGTCTATTAACGCTCTTGCTTTCTTATCCAGCTTCGCTGCCTTAAGATTCTGGATATCGCGAGCTGCTTTCTTCGTATAAACAATAGAGTACACTACCATTGCACCTCATCTTCTGACAAGCAGTCATCTATAGAAGTGTGAAGACCCTCTACGATTTTCTGCTTCATTGCAGGATCAGATGAAAGATACAGAGTTTCTATAAGCCCATTGTAATCTTCCTCACTGATAATAACAGCATTCCCATCTTTAGTGCTGATATTGATCGGTTCGTTAAACTTGATTGTCTGTTCCAACATTCCGAAAATGTTCTTTCTAAAATTAGTTATATTTGTATTAAGCATATTCCTCGCCTCCTCACACGTACATTATAGTGTACATTTGTATCATTGTCAATATTCGGTACATAATTATGTACACTTGTATTTTTTGTACAAATTTCTTTATTTAAAAAGGCATACACTTTTCAATGTATGCCTCCTGCGACGTATTCTCTTATTTTTCCTTGGTTTTTCTCTTATTTCTTTCTGTTACACCTATCTTTTTTGTGCAAAACGTATAAATTTTGCATTTTTAATCTACGTTTTTATGTGCATTTTAACAAAAAACAATGATAATCTGTCATTAGACCCGGAGGTCGAACCCATACGGTGTTGCCACCACGGGATTTTGAGTCCCGCACGTCTGCCAATTCCATCACGCCGGCTCAAT
>CAKUJT010000106.1 GCA_934661765.1 uncultured Senegalimassilia sp. | reverse complement strand
GTAACAGGCGGCGCATGGAAGGATACAACCGGACTGATTCAGAGTATCAACGATACAAAACAGATGGTTACCATCAAGATTGTGATTTTCGGATGTGTTACCGCCTTAGAGATATTAAACTGCCTGCATCCATCACGGGGACGGGAAACTATGTGTTTCAGGAGTGCAGGAGACTGCGTGAGGTTACAATCCCAAATACAATAAAAACGATGGGAAACTATAATTTTCAGAACTGCAGTAATCTGAAAAACGTAATTCTGGAAAATGGCCTTTCCTACATAGGTGCATACACCTTCAGCAACTGTCAGCATTTGGAAGATGTTCATCTGCCAAACAGCATCAAGACCATTAATTCCCAGGCATTTTACCAGTGTTGCTCATTGACAAGACTGATCATTCCAAGACAGATTACTTCTCTTTCTGGAAGTGTATTTCAAAGTTGTCTAGGTTTGAAATATCTTGTTCTTCCAGAAGGGATTACAGAGATTAGCAGTTCTGCATTTCGGGATTGTCATTCCCTTTCGTTTGTAGGACTTCCAAAGTCACTGACGAAGGTAGGGGACAATGCTTTTTATGAGTGCCGGAGTCTGTTGAATCCTGTTTTTGGCATGAATCTAAAGACGATAGGAAATGCTGCTTTTCAGAACGGTTATTCTTTGGCTTATATCGTTCTTCCGCAGTCTGTGGAATCGGTAGGAACATCAGTGTTTGCAAACTGTAAGTCCGTGAAAATCCTCTCGATCCCGAAGAAACTGCGGACAATGACAGGCATTTGGGCAGGGTGTGACCTTCAGTCTGAAAGCATGCGGCAGATGTTGGAAAGTGCATTGGAAGCGTGTACAGCAATCAGAAACAATGCCTTTGAATCTACCGCTTATCTGGAAAAGGTGAAAATTCCAGATGGGATTACGGAGATTGGCTCTTATTCTTTCCGATACAATTATCATCTGGATCAGCTGGAGCTTCCGTCCGGCCTTTTAAAGATCGGCAGCTATGCGTTTGAATATGTGTATCATCTGACGGGAGTATCCTTTCCTGTCACGTTGACGAGTATCGAACAGAATGCATTTTCTCAGTGTTTTGGGATAGAAAAGATGCAGATACCGGGAAATGTGCGTAGCCTTGGAGCAAATGCATTTTTGTCTTGTTATAACATGAAAAGTCTTGAACTCCGGGCGAACAACATGACGATAGGAAGTTCTGCATTTGGAACTTGCTATCGTCTTCGGGATGTAATCCTTCCTGTTTCGCTTACGGCGATGACTTTAAGTGCAGGCACGTTCAGCAGCAGTGGGATTGAGAAAATCCCTGATTTTCCAAAGCAGACAAAAATTATAGATGGATCCTCCTTTAACAACTGTATGGCATTGGAGGAGGCGGATCTTTCTGGAATTGAGATGTCGGCTGCAAGCAGTACCAACAGTATTTTTGCCAACTGCTTCGCCTTGGGAAAAGCTGTGCTGCCGGAGAGCGTCAGTCGATTTGGTTCCGGTATGTTCCAAAACTGTTATGCCCTTGCAGATGAGGTAGAGATTCCTGAGAAGGTGACGGAACTTAGCTCCAATGTCTTTTATGACTGCCGAAATCTAAGAGGGGTACGGTTCCTTGGAAACAAAACAACCCTCATCAATTCTAATGTGTTCTATAATTGTTATGCTCTGCAAGAGATTCGGATTCCATACCGGGTGGTAACCATGCAGCAGTGTTTTTACAATTGTTTCGGACTTGCCAGGATTTATATGTATCCCCTGACCGCACCGACAGGTGTCAATAATCCGGGAACTTTGGCAAGTGATTATACCATCTATGTTCCGAAGGGGTCACTTAGCAGTTATGAAACACAGTGGTCATCCTGTAAGGGACATTTTCAGGAGTTTGGTTATCTGGCCATTGACCGGAAACTTGTAAAACACGTGATATGTCTGAAGGAAACCAGTGTGACTGCAAAAAATATCTTCTTTCATTCCAGGTTTGAGGAGGGGCAGGAGTTCCAGATCAGTTGTGAATATGGAGGAAAGAACCTGAAAGCCATCAAGAATCTGACTTTTCTGCCGGATGCATCTGTTGTTACCTTTGATTTTGAAAGGGCAGAAAATGTTGATTATGATGTCATTGAAACGGTGAAAGTGACAATCAACACGGATGGGATTGAAGCTGCAGACAGCTTTGAAGTGCAGATTAAATACGTGGATACCGAACAGTACAGCTTCTTTGAGGTGGAGCCTGTTTCCGGCTATGCTTTTACGCTCTTGGCAGACGGATATTATGAGAGTACCAACCAGGCAGTGGGTAATTCCTATTCTCTGTGTAAAGTATGTTTTGCAACTACAACGGAAAAGATTTATATCGACTGCATCGGGGAAGGCGAGGCAAATTACGACTATGGTATTCTTTCCAATCTGGATATGATGCTGACAAGCAGTAATAGTGCAGACAATGGAAACATGGTAAAGAAATCTTTCCATGGAAGGGGAAAATACACGGAAACGGTGGAATATGATATTTTTGACTTTGAGGAACATTTTATTTATATCAAGTACCGAAAGGACGGATCAGTTAATACAGGAGCAGACAGCATCCGCTTTAGGGTACGGTTTGAATAACAATTCATAGAATCAGGCGATTGTTCGAAAGGGCAGTCGCTTTTTTCATACACAAAAATAAGAAAGCGAGGAAAACGAAATGAAAGAATTCTGGAATGCGATTCAAATGGTGTTCACTGCAATCGGGGGCTGGCTGGGCTATTTCCTTGGCGGCTGCGACGGGCTTGTGGTTGCACTGGTGGTCTTTGTAGTGGCCGATTATCTGACGGGGGTAATGTGTGCCATCTCTGAGAAGAAGCTCTCCAGCGAAGTGGGATTCCGGGGAATCTGCCGGAAGGTGCTGATCTTTATTCTGGTCGGCATTGCAAACATTCTGGATGTGCAGGTCATCGGTACGGGCAGTGTGCTGCGTACTGCGATTATCTTCTTCTACATTTCTAACGAAGGGATTTCCCTTCTGGAGAATGCCGGAAGATTGGGACTTCCAATCCCTGAAAAGCTGAAGCTCGTTCTGGAGCAGCTGCACAACGAATCTGAGAAGGAGGATTGATGAGATGAAATTAGTGGAACACATTCTGACAAAGAATCCCTGCTATACAGCGGGAAGAAAGATTACCGTTAAAGGGTTGATGCTTCATTCGGTTGGTTGTCCCCAGCCGAGGGCATCAGCCTTTTTAAATTCCTGGAATAGTCCGTCTTATGACAGTGCTTGTGTGCATGGATTTATTGATGCCAATGACGGAACGGCATACCAGGCTCTTCCCTGGAATCACAGAGGCTGGCATTGTGGCTCATCCATCAATGGGTCTGCAAACAATACACACATCGGTGTAGAGATGTGTGAGCCTGCTTGCATTATTTACACGGGAGGTTCTTCATTCAAATGCTCGGATCTGGCACAGGCCAGGGCGACAGTAAAGAGAACCTATGATACAGCAGTGGAGCTTTTTGCGATGCTCTGCAAAACCTACGTGTTGAACCCACTGGCAGATGGAGTCATTATCAGCCACAGGGAAGGTCATGCGAGAGGGATTGCTTCAAACCACGGTGACCCAGAACATTTGTGGAATGGACTGGGCATGGGCTATACTATGAATACCTTCCGTCAGGCAGTCAAAGCAAAGATGGATGGAGCTGATACAGCGGGGACTTCTGGTACACAGGCTACAGCATTCCAGAATTTATCTGAAGCAGATGTGATCAAGAAGGTTGGTCCGTTGTTTACGGCAGATCAGAAAAAATACGGAGTACTGGCCTGTTTATCTCTTGCACAGTTCATTTTGGAATCCGGCTATGGAAAGAGTGAGCTGGCACAGGGAGCCAACAACTGTTTTGGTATGAAGAAATCCCTGTCCGGCAATACCTGGGGAAATTCTTCTTGGGATGGAAAGAGTATCTATACTAAGAAAACGCAGGAAGAAGAAAACGGAAAGCTGATCACCGTTACAGCAGATTTCCGAAAGTATCCGTCTGTTGAGGACTCCATTGCGGATCATTCCGCATATTTGCTTGGAGCAAAGAACGGTTCCGCACTTCGGTATCATGGACTGAAGGGCTGTACGGATTATAAGAAGGCAACGCAGATCATCAAGGATGGTGGATATGCGACTTCCAGCACCTATGTGCAGCGGTTGTGTGAAATCATTGAAAGGTGGGAACTGACTAAGTATAACGCAGATCCGAATACAAAAGAGGAAACCAGTACGGTATATTATCGTGTTCGCAAGACTTGGGCGGATGCGAAAAGCCAGCTTGGAGCCTATAAGATTCTGGCAAATGCGAAAAAATGTGCAGATGAGCATCCAGGTTATTCTGTATTTGACGGAAATGGAGCAGTGGTGTATACAGCAAAACAGCAGTTTACACCATATACTATGCAGGTGAAGATTACGGACCTCTATATTCGCAAGGGTCCTGGTACGAATTATGCGAAAGGAAAATTTACAGGGGTTGGAGTCTTTACCATCGTAGATGAGGCAGACGGCCCTGGAGCAACCAGGTGGGGACTCTTGAAGTCTTATGCGGATAAGCGGGACGGATGGATCTCTCTGGATTTTGCAACGAAGTGTTAAAAGAGATGGCTCTGTATTGCGGTTTACACCGTGGTACAGAGCCGCTTTTTTGCTTTTAGCAGTAAATATAGTTCTTTAGAACGAGAAGTAGTTTTATAGATTCTGTATACCGAAAAGACTAACCGATATAATATCTTTAGACCTATAAATCGTTCTGAAGGAGGTGTTGCAATGGACTTGAGAGATGTTGGTCTGCGTATCAAGGAAACCAGAGAGGCCAAAGGACTCACACAGGAAGAACTGGCTGCACTGGTAGATTTGAGTCCGACACACATCAGTGTGATCGAGCGTGGTCAGAAAGTACCAAAACTGGATACGTTTGTAGCAATCGCAAATGCACTGGATGTTTCAGCGGATAGTCTTTTGAGGGACGTTGTGGCACAATCTGTAAATGGTGTGGTAAACGATCTGTCAGCAAGCATCATGAAACTGCCGCCGAAAGAGCAAAAAAGAGTCATACGTGCAATAGAAGCGTATGTGCAGGAATAACGAGTAGTGGAAGATTGCGAGATTCTTCTGTGAAATGTATAAAATGATAGATGTAATGTATGAAGAAGGAAAATTATACGTTGCATCTATTTTTTATGGTATAATATCAAGGTAACAAATCGGGATTGGTTATCAGATCGGGAAAATCTACCGGAAATATTGCTGGGATATACTCAGCATTATGATGGCAATGATGAGTACAGCTATCGTAATCTACTTCGGAGAATGGATAAAATCTGTTCTTCCGATAAATCTCATTGCACTCTTACTACTTGTGCATGTGATCTATATTGGAACCCGATGTTATGTGAAAGACTGGTTGGAAGAACGGGGATATTATTAAAGGAGAAGGGACAGCTGCTATTGCTAACTGTCCTTTCCCTTTTAATGAATAAAAATTTCTCCAGCTAAAGCAATCAGGATGTTCATTTTATATTTCATAAGCTGGCTGCCAGTTGGTAAATGCAATCAGTTGTTCATCTGTACGATTGTAATAGCGTACACCTTTATCCAGTTTTGCTATTTCAGCCATATCATTATCGGTAAGTGTAAAATCGAATATATTTAGATTATCTTTAATATGTTCAGTTTTTTTACTTCCCGGAATCACTGCAAAGCCCATTTGAGTATGCCATTTTAAGATGATTTGTGCAGAAGTTTTTCCATATTTTTTTCCAAGTTCTGAAAAAACATTTTCGTTAAGAAGTGATGTATCACCATGCCCTAATGGATACCATGACATCAGTTTTATATTGTATTTATCAAGCGTTTTTCTAAGTTCATTTTGTGTGAAATATGGATGTGCCTCAACCTGAATAAATTGGGGAACAATTTCCCATTTTGTTTCCAACTCTGCAAAATATTTTCCCTCAAAGTTAGAAATTCCAATCGCTTTTGCTTTTCCGTCTTTATACGCTTTTTCAAGCTGGCGGTATCCGGCAAGCCAGTTTCCAGCGGGCTGGTGAATGTAGAGAAGATCTACATAATCTACATTCAGTCTTTCTAACGTTTCGTCAACAGCATTTTCGTTTTCATATTCACTTGCCCAGAGTTTTGTGGAAAGAAATATATTCTCCCTTTTTATTTCACTGTCTTTAATTGCGCGACCAACGGAACGCTCATTGACATAGGCATTTGCTGTATCTACAAGAGAATATCCCATTTTCAGAGCTTCTAATGTACTATGATATGCTTCATCTGGTGAGAGCATATAGGTACCAATTCCAAGTGCAGGGCATTCTAAGTTATTGTTTAATTTGATTTTCTGCATGATTCAATCCTCCTTGAAAAATTCTTATATTACTATATTATTCCGTTGCTTTTAGCCATTTTTCAACAGAACTTTTGGATTTCTCTGCCTGGCTGCCAATAATGGATAATCCCTTTTTCAGTATGGCATTTGGAACACATTTTTTTATGTCAGTTTCACTTGAACCCATTCCGCTGCCTTCATTGGTGCAAAGTGGAAGAATTATTTTTTCTGAAAAATCAAAGGATTCGAGAAAAGTTGCAACTGCCATGGGAATCGTTCCCCAGTAATTGGGATATGCAAGAATTATAGTACTATAGTTGTCAATACTTTCCGGAATGCTTGTAAGCTCCGGTCTTGCATTTTCCATTAAATCTTTTTTTGCTTCCTCAATGCAGTTCAGATAAACTGGTGAATATGGATTTTTCATTTCAATCCGAAAAGTATCTGCATCCATCAGTTCTTTGATTTTTTCACATACAATTTCTGTATTTCCTTTTTTGATATAACGGATTGCACCACCAAAATAGTTTTCATCAGCCCTTGAAAAATAGGCAATGAGTGTATCAGACATGAACAAAACTCCTTTCTGAGAGATTATTGTAAAATTTGTTGTTTTTCTTTACATGCTTATTTTCTCACATAGTTATTTGAATTTCTAATAGAAAGATTATATAATCAATTTAATAATTAAATATAATGGAGGGAAATATGAATACAAAACAGATTGATTATTGTATAGAACTTGCACATACATTAAATTTTAGCCGTGCAGCTGATAATATGTTTGTGAGCCAGCCCACATTTTCTTATCAAATCAGACTATTGGAAGAAGAGATTGGATTTTCTATATTTGATCGGAGTGGCAGAGGTGCATCACTTACTCCGGCAGGAAGACAATTTGTTTCATATCTGATTCATATGCGGGAAGAAATGAAGCGGGCAATTGAGCAGGGACAAAATTTTAGTTCTAAATACAGGGATGATATATCCATCAGTCTTATGGTGCGTCAGGCAGTTTATTTTCTTCCAGAAGCCATAAAACTTTTTGCAGAAACAAATCCAGAAGTACAGATTTCTCCAAAATTCCAATATACGGGTGGACTTGAGAGTTTTTTGAAAAATGAAACAGATATTCTGTTTTCTCTTGAGGAACATGTAAAGCAAATACCAGGTGTTTTGAGTCAAAAACTTTTTACAAGTAAAATTTATCTTATTACAGATAAAGATGACATACTTGCTAAAAAAAATATTATTACAGAAAGTGATCTATATGGCAGGACATTGATGGTAGGCGGAGGATCGCCTGCGGCACTTAAAAGTGTTCAGCAGCGTCTCATCAGTTCAAAAAAAATAGACTACTTTAACAGTCCGGATCATGATACGACACTGACAAATGTAGCGTCTGGTCGTGGCGTGTGTCTTGCCCCGGGTTTTCTGAATGATCACAGTAATCAGTTTGCATGGATTCCATTTGATTGTAAAGAAAACTTTTCCTGTGTCCTTTGTACTCACAAAACAGACAACAGAAAAAGCCTTCATGATTTTATAGATATTCTCATGAATTTGTATAAAGAAATGGTTGCTTTTCCACTCTAACTTCAGATAAGTGATTGCTTTAATTCCCGTTGAAATATTTCAGCCGCTTTTGATTGAAAGGCAGTTCTTTTCCAGATCAATGCGTAATGAATTTCCAATGGTGGATTTAGAGGACGGAAACAAACATCCTGTTCCAACACCGTTGGAAGTAAATCCTCAGTGGTCAGGTAAAAACCTAATCCACTTTTGAT
>CAKUJT010000105.1 GCA_934661765.1 uncultured Senegalimassilia sp. | reverse complement strand
GTTTATTATGTACAGCCTTTAAAAACGGAGCATCCGAAATACCAGATCAGCAGAAAACTGATTGTGAAAGAAGCACCACAGACAGAACAGGAGATAGAAACACCGACCGAGGCTGCAGAAAATGGAAACAGCAGTGAAAGTGGTGAAGAGCAGTCTGACGATGGCTTGGTAGATATACAGATGCCAGAGGAAGCACAGCCAATAGTGATCGAGCAGGAAACACCACCAGACGAAGAGGTTCCGATTGAAGAAGAAACTGCAGAAGTTACAGAAGCTCCGACAGAATCAGCGACAGAGGAAACCACAGGGGCACCGGAAGAATCTGAACCAGAAAAAACGACAGAAATTCCAACGGAAGAAGCTACAAAGGATTTTTCCGAAGGCTTATCTGAAGAAGAATTTAATGAAGCACTGGAAGAGGCAGAGAATCAGGAAACCTATGATCAGGAAACAGGGCTTGATCTTGAAATTGTGCTAACCGCTGCAAGAGACCAGGATATTGATCTGTTTGCGCTGGAAGAAGGGGAAAGCGTAGAGTTCTATGTAGAAGCACCGTCTTTGATAGTAACTTATGCAGCATCAACGACAAAGAAAGTAACCATCACCCGTGGTTCCTGGTATTACTACGCAGACTATGGACTTGGCTCCTATCAGACAGCACCATATAAAGTAAAATATGGCAATGTCAGTGCAACAGCTTATTGCGTACAGCCGTCCAAACGTGGTCCAGATGATGGAACATATAAAATTACAAAGTTAAGTGATGGAAAGAGTCTGGCAAAGGTTTGCTATTATGGAACTAAGGCCAGTGGAGATGATGGATTTTTTGCAGAAAAGCATCCGGATTTTTCAGCAGGAAAACGCTTTATTATCACCCATATGGCAGCTGCATATGCAAATGGAAGCAGCGATGCGTTCAGCGGCACCAATAGTACAGGAAAGTCACTTGCAATGGAGCTTTATAATTACTGTATGTCACAGCCGGAGATTCCGGAAGTAGATATGGCATTTTCAAACCCGAATGTAACCGCATATGTAGATGGAAAACAGCAGAGAACGGAAGAGGTTACTTTCCTTGCGGATACCCTTCAGTCTATTACCTTTAAGCTACCGTCTGGTGTGAAGTTCCATAATGTAACAACTGGAAAAACCAGTGCTGCAGGGGCAAGTGTGGAGATCAATGGTGGAACGAAGTTTTATCTTTCTGCACCGATCACACAGGCAGCTGATGTAAGTGCGACATTCTCAGCAACCATGAAAGGTACTATCGTGAAAGACTATTCTGCTTATAAGATCAGTACCGGGGGCGATTTACAGGATCTGGCCTTTGTTTTTGGCGAGGCCGTTGACGATGAAAAGTACGTGGATTTTTCTGTTACATGGGTAAGTCAGGCAAGCGTTTCGATCGTAAAGAAAGACAAGAAGACGAATGCAGCTGTGGCAGGGGCAGTATATGGACTTTATAGTGATCCAGACTGCACAAATCTGATTATGGAAATGCCAGCTACTGATGCAAACGGAGCATCCAGTGTTACCTTAAATAAAACACAGGATATGATTTACCTGAAGGAGATTTCAGGACCGACCGGATATCTTCTGGATACAGCGGTGCATAACATTCAGTTGGTAGTTGGAAAGACATCCAATCAGGTGGTCACAGATGAGGAGCAGAAGGCGAACTTAACCATCTATAAAGAAGGTGAAGTGCTGACAGGCGCGAATGTTACAGAGGAAGGTGTTTCTTTCGTTTATGAAAAGAGGAGACAGAAAGGGGCAGTTTACAACGTTTATGCTGCAGCGGACATTAAACGTGCAGATGGAACCGTTGTATATAAACAGGGCGCACTGGTGAAGGAAAATTTTACCACTGGAGATGATGGCAGTGCAACCTTAAAAGGACTGTATCTTGGTACTTACAGAGTAACGGAGATGAAAGCTCCGACAAACCTGATTTGCGCTGGTGAATCAAAAGAAGTAACCCTGAGCTACGCAGGACAGAACGTAGAAGTGGCAGTTGGTGATCTGACATTCGTAAATGATCGTCAGAAAGCAAAAGTATTTGCAGAAAAACAGGATAAGGATACGAAAAAGCCACTCGCAGGAGCAGTATTTGGACTGTATGCAGGCAAAGACATCAAGAACCAGGACGGACAGGTTGTGGTTGCAAAAGATACCCTGATTGCAAAGGCTACTACAGATGAAATGGGAAGCGGCGCTTTTGCTGCAGATATTCCAAACAACAATAGCTACTATGTGAAAGAATTACAGGCACCGGCTAATTACTTTAGAAATTCTGATGAGGTGTACAGTTTTGATTTCCTGTATACCAATGACAAGGAAGCGACCGTTTCCTTTTCCCATACTTTTTCCAATGAGCATGTGAGTGCATCGATTCATCTGGTAAAAAAGGATAAGGAAACCGGAAATGTGACACAGGGCGATGCGAAATTTGCAGGAGCCGTGTATGGTGTATATGCCCGTGAGAACATTGCTCATCCGGACGGAAAAAGCGGCGTTCTCTATAAAAAAGATGCACAGGTAGCTACCATGACCGTGGATGATTCTGGAAATGCAAGGGTTGAGAATCTGTTCCTTGGAAAATATTATGTGAAAGAGATCACACCGCCAACTGGATATCTTCTGGATGAGGAGGAACATGATGTTGACTGCAATTATGAAGGAGATCAGGTAAAGAACATTGAGAGAACAGCAGAATCTTCTGAAACAGTAGTAAAACAGCCGTTTGAGGTAATCAAGGTTGCCAATAATGGAAAGACAGATGCGGATCTCTTGAAAGGAGCCGGATTTACTGCATATCTTGCAAGCAGCCTGAAAGTAAAAGAAGATGGCAGCTATGATTTTACTGGTGCGAAGCCAGTAGTGATTACTGAAGATGGAAAGACAGAAATGTTCACAGACGCAAAAGGATATGCAAAGAGCATCCCACTTCCATACGGTAAATACGTGGTAAGAGAGACAACTACCCCTCATAATTATAAGCCGGTGGATGATTTTGTGGTAACTATTTCAGAAAACCATCCGAATGAGCCACAGACATGGAGAGTTCTTCTGGATGATGAATTCCATGCAAAACTGAAAATCATCAAAAAAGACGATGAAACAAAGAAATCGGTTCTGGTTGCAGGTACAGAGTTTAAGATCTTTGATCTGAATCAGCAGAAATATGTAGAGCAGGTAACGACATATCCGACTGTGCAGAAGCATACTTCCTTCTTCACAGATTCAAACGGCTATCTGATTCTTCCGGAAAGTCTTAAGATCGGAAATTACCGTATTGAGGAAGTAACTGCACCAGATGGTTATACGCTTAGTAAAAACTATGTGGAAGTCAACGTGGATTCCAACACAGCGTATCTGCAGGATGCAACAACCGGTGATGCGATCATCGAAGTAGAATATGAAAACCATCCGGTAAAGGGTGAGTTATCCATCTACAAAAAGGGTGAGGTACTTGCTGGTTATGATGGAAAAGATTTTCAGTATGAAGAAAAGTACTTATCTGGAGCAGAATTTGAAGTATATGCTGCCGAAAACGTCTATACAGCAGATTATCAGAAGGATGCAGACGGCAACCGGATTCTGGAATATGCAGAGGGTGAACTGGTAACAACCGTAACGACAGATGATTCCGGACTGGCAGTTGTGAAAAATCTGCCTCTTGGTAGTTATCTGGTAAAAGAGGCAAATGCACCGACTGGATTTGTATTAAATGCAGTTCCGCAGGAAGTTTCTTTTGATTATGCCGATCAGAATACTGCAGTAATCAAAGAATCTGTTACCTTTGATGATGACCGCCAGAAAGTGGAAATCACAGTAGAGAAACAGGATGCAGAAAATGAAGCTACAATCGCAGGAGCTGTCTTTGGCATCTATAACACAGAAGATCTGAAGAATGAGAAAGGTGAGATCATTGTAAAGGCAGATACACTTCTGCAGGAAATGACTTCTGATGAAGATGGACAGGCAGTATTTACCGTAGATCTGCCCCTTGGCCAGTATTATGTAAAAGAACTGAAAGCACCGGCAGGATTCGTTTCATCTGATGAAATTCTGACTTTTGATGCTTCCTATCAGGGACAGGATATTGCAGTAGTGAAACTGAAAGAGGTAAAGAAAAATCAGCCGACTACGGTAGAAATTACAAAATCCGATATTACTACAGGAACTGAGCTGGAGGGTGCAAGTCTGAAAATCCTTGATAAAGACGGAAATGTGGTGGATGAATGGACTTCTGTAAAAGACCAGCCACATGTAATCAAACGTCTGGTTGTTGGTGAAGAGTACACTCTGAGAGAAGAAATTGCACCATACGGTTATTTGAAAGCAACAGATGTAAAATTCACACTGGAAGATACTGCAGAGGTACAGAAGGTGGAAATGAAAGATGAAGTGCCGACAGCCCTTTTGATCATCAACAAAAAGGGAGAGTTTCTTGATAAAGTAACTCTTCTGGATAATGCAAAAGGTACTGTAGAGCATCTGTTTGAGTATATTTCCGGTAATCTGACTGAGGTTACTTTTGAGGTATATGCGGCAGAAGATATCAAAGCTGCCGATGGTATTAGTGAAGACTATTACAAGGCAGATGATCTGGTGGGAACCATTACTACAGATGATACAGGTATTGCACAGCTGGGAGATCTTCCAGTAGGCAAGTATTATGTGAAAGAAGTGGCAACCGCTCATGGTTATGTTCTGGATGATGAGATCAGATATGTAGACCTGAGCTATCGTGATCAGGATACCCCAGTAGTCACTTATGATGAAGACTGGCAGAATGCCCGCCAGAAAGTAACGGTACAGGTTCTGAAAAAAGAAAAAGACAGTGACCGTGTACTGAAAGGGGCAATCTTTGGACTGTTTACAGCAGAAGATATCAAATCCGTATCCGGTAATGTACTTCTGGAAGCTGATGAAATTATCGAGCAGAAGACAACCGATGAAAACGGAAGAATTACTTTCCTTGCAGACCTGCCAGTAGATGGTAAGTATTATGTGAAAGAACTGCAGGCTCCGGATGGATTCGTAACAACAGAGGAAGAACAGGAGTTTACCTTTGAATATGAGGGCGAGGATGTCACAGATGTCACTTATGAGTTCACCTTTGAAAATGAACCGACCACAGTAGAGCTGACAAAATCCGATCTGACAACCGGGGAAGAACTTCCAGGCGCACACCTGAAAGTAACGGATGAAGCAGGAAATACCGTAGATGAGTGGACTTCCACAAAAGAAGCTCATGCAATCAAAGAGCTGGTAGTTGGAAAGAAATATAAACTGACAGAAACAAAACCGGCTGACGGATTTGTCACTGCAGAAAGTATTGAATTTACGATTGAAAATACTGCTGAAATCCAGAAGCATGAGATGAAAGATGATGTGACAAAGGTTCAGATCAGTAAAACAGATATTACTGGTGATCAGGAAATTCCAGGCGCAAAACTGACCATCCTTGATGAGAATGATCAAGTCGTGGAAAGCTGGACATCCTCAGATAAACCACACTATGTGGAGAAGCTGCCGATTGGTGAATATACACTTCGTGAGGAACAGGCTCCGAAAGGGTTTATCCTGACGAATGATGTGACTTTTGAAGTAGCTGACACTGGAGAAATACAGACAGTATCAATGAAAGACGATACAGCCAAAGGTAAGGTAATCATCAATAAAACTGATGCAGATACTGAAAAGCCACTGAAAGGTGTGGAATATGAGCTTCGGGACAGCAAAGGAAAGGTACTGGAAAAACTGGTAACGGATGCTGCAGGCCATGCGGAAAGTGATCTGTATGAGATTGCAACCTATAAGAATGGAAAATTCAGTGAAGCAATCAAGTATTATCTGGTGGAAACAAAGGCACTGGATGGATATGAACTGGATCAGACCAAGCTGGAGATTGTGTTTGAGTACGCAGATCAGAATACACCTATTATTGAAGTGAAAAAAGATCTGACCAATAAAGAAACACAGCCGGGAACACCGGGCACACCAACCAGTGGAAATCCAAAAACAGGTGATGAAACGAATCTCTGGCTTCCGGTAGTGATGATGCTTAGTGCAGCTGCAGTGATGACCGGGGTACTTGTTTCTGGAAAAAGAAAGAAAAAACAGAATAAAAGTGAAAAAGGCAATGATTAAGCATCTGCTTAGTTAGAAATGCTGATGATTACGGCGCTCTCTGGAACGATATCCGGAGAGTGCCTTTTTTATAAAGAAAATGGAGGATATCAGAATGAAGACATTTGGAAGAAACAGCAGTTTACAGGAAAGAGAAAAGAGAACATTAAACCGTCTGCTGGCATATCAGAAAGAAGCAGAGAAGATTATTAGAAAGCAGCCGAGCCGTCACATGATCCGAAAGGGGTAGTATAGATGTTGAATTTTAAAGAATTTCAGGAATATATAAAAAGCAATGTAAAAGATTACTTACCAGAGAGCTATAAGGATGCGGATATTCAGTTTACGGATGTGGTAAAAAATAATGATGTACATTTGACGGGGGTACTGATAAAAAAAGAAAATGAAACACTCACGCCCAATATTTACATCAATGAATTATACGAAAAGTACAGTAGCGGTATGAATCTCGATGAAATTGTAGGAGACATTGCAGATCTGCGAATTGAACATGATCCACCGGAGGAGGCGCAGTCTATTGGCAGTATTTTTACGAACTATGAGATGGTGAAACAGAGATTGGAAATCCATCTGTGTGATATGGAACTGAACCGGGATAAATTGAAGAATCAGGTTTATACAGAGCAAGGTGATTTTGCTGCGACATATCATATTAAGATAGGTGGAGATGGAATGTTAAGGGGATCTGCAACAGTAACTCCAAACCTGCTGAAAGGCTGGGGAATTACGGAGGAACAGTTGCGTGAGGATTCATTGCGAGCGGAACATTCAAAAGGTGCAGTGTTTACGGATATCGAGGCGTTAGTTGCGGAAAAGATGTTTGGTCTAAAGCCTATCAATTTGTTAGATAAGCAGAATGACATTATTGACAACGGAGATGGGTTTTCCTCGTACTGCTTGACTAGTGAAGATTATAGATATGGTGCAAGTATGATTTTACGAGAAGATGTGATGGACAAAGTAAGCAAATTAATGGGTGGAGATTTTTATATCTTACCGTCCAGCATCCATGAAACACTTATCGTTCCAACTACCACACAAATGACACTGGAAGATATGAGCATTATGGTGCGGGATGTAAATAAAGAAGCAGTGGAACCAGAAGATAAGCTTTCAGATAAAGTTCAGTTTTATGACAGTAAAGAAATGGTCATCGAAAATGCCAAGAAGCGTGAAAGCAGGCTTGCAATGGAAAAGGCAAGCACAAAAGAAGCGGGTATTCATAAAAAACTTCAAGAGAATCGGCAGAAAAATATGAAAGTACCATCTGAAGGAAAACGAACAAGTAATCGAGATTTAGCAGCATTATAAATAACAGCAGTGGTTGCATGAATGTGTGGCCGCTGCTCTTTTTTTGGAGGAAACTGAAACAATGAAGAGATGGCGATATGTTTTGCTGGTGCTATGCACTGCAGTTATTTCTATCAGTGGGACATATTTAATGAATTACTTTATGAAGTCAGAGGAAAACAAGCAGAAATATGAGGATATATCAGAAATTGGTTTCCCGGAGACAGAGGCAGATCACGAGGAAGAGAACGATCAGCAGGACGTGAAACAGTCGGAAGATGATTTTGATTACCAGTCACTTATAGCAATGAACAGTGACTGTGTAGGCTGGATTCAGATACCGGGTACAGATATCAACTATCCAGTTGTGCAGGCTGCAGATAACGAATTCTATCTGACACATAATTTTAACCGGGAAACAGCGGCATGTGGTGCTATTTTCATGGATTACAGAAACGATGTAGATGCCAAGGCAGAGCATTTAATCCTTTATGGTCACCAGATGAAGGATAATTCCATGTTTAAGCAGCTGAATGGATACAAGGAAGAAATCTTTTACAAAGAACATCCTAATATAAAACTATACCTACATGAGCAGAAATATGAATATGAGATTACCGCTGTGTATGTTACAGATGTAGCCAATGGGGGAGGGTATTACAATTATCTGCATTGGAATACACGAAAAGAGCAGCTTAATTATTTGCAACAGAAAATGGCTGGCTATCAGATTTATGATACAGG
>CAKUJT010000104.1 GCA_934661765.1 uncultured Senegalimassilia sp. | reverse complement strand
ACCACGTGGTTCGGCAGGCAGGCGAACGGCTGCGTGCACACCACGTTCGGCGCGCCCGTGCGGATGAGCTCCACCATCTCGGCCGTGAGCAGCCAGCCCTCGCCCATGGAGTTGCACAGGCTCAAGATCTCGCTCGCGTACTCGGCCAGCTCGTAGATGCTCGCCGGCGGGTTGAAGCGCGTGGACTCCTCGAGCGCCTTGGTCACCGGCGCGCGCAGGGCCTTCACCGCCTGCAGGGCGATCTTGCTGCCGAACGCGCCCTTGGCCGAACGGCCGAGCGGGTCCTTCTGGAAGATGCCACCCGCGGCGCCGAACAGGAAGAACTCGATGAGCCCCGGCACCACGGCCTCGCAGCCCTCGCGCTCGATGACGTCGACGATCTGGTTGTTCGCCGTGGGGTGGAACTTCACCAAGATCTCGCCGACCACGCCGACGCGCGGCTTGGTGCCCTCGCCCTGCAGCGGCAGCGTGTCGAAGTCCTCAACGATCTGCTTGACCGTGCGTTTGAACTCGCCGCGCTTCACGCCGCGTTTCAGCTGGCTCTTGCACTCGTTCATCCAGTGGTCGAACAGGGCGTTCGCGCTGCCGGGCTCAACCTCGTAAGGACGCGTGCGGTACAGGCACATCATGAGCAGGTCGCCGTACTGCAGCGCGGAAACCGCCTGGTAGAGCATAGCCGGCGTGATGGAGAAGCCGGGGTTGACCTCGCCCAGGTCCTTGAAGCTGATAGCGATGACCGGGATATGCGACAAGCCCACCGACTTGAGCGCCTTGCGGATGAGCGAGATGTAGTTCGTGGCACGGCAGCCGCCGCCGGTCTGAGTGATGAGCACCGCCAGCTTGTCGGTGTCGTACTTGCCGGACATGACCGCTTCCATGATCTGGCCCGTGACCAGGATGGATGGGTAGCAGATGTCGTTGTTCACGTACTTCAGGCCCGCGTCCACCGCCCCGTGGTCCACGGAGGGCAGCAGCTCCACGTTGTAGCCGAAGCGCTCGAAGATGGGCACGAGCAGCTCGAAGTGGTACGGCGCCATCTGCGGGGCCAGGATGGTGTAGCCCGCATCGCGCATCTCCTTGGTGAACTGAGCTCGCGGGAACTCCGTCGAAGCGCCGCTGTCGCGCTGCTTGAACTCGGCCTGCACCTCGGGTGCGGCCTTTTCCGTGAAGCTTGCGGGCGGCTTGATGGCGGCCGCCGCGGCCTGCACGGCCTCGGCATCGGCGCCGCCGGCCTGCTTGCCCGCCGCACGCTCCTCGGCTTCGGCCAGCAGCTGCTCCACATCCAGGCTGCATGCGCCGCAGCCCGCGGCGTTCTGCGCCTGCTCGGCTGCACGGGCCTCGGCCTCCTCGTCGGCCTGGTCCTTCAGTGCCGCAAGCAGACTGCGCACGCGAATGCGCGCAGCGCCCAGGTTCGACACCTCGTCGATCTTCAGCACGGTGTACACCTTGCCCGCCTGCTCCAAAATCTCCTGCACCTGGTCGGTGGTCAGCGCATCAAGGCCGCAGCCGAAGCTGTTCAGCTGGATGAGGTCGAGGTCCTTGCGCTCCGAGGCCACCTTCGCGGCGGCGTACAGGCGCGTGTGGTACATCCACTGGTCCACCAGGCGGATGGGGCGCTCGAGCGTGCCCAGGTGCGCGATGGAGTCCTCGGTGAGCACGGCAAGGCCGAAGCTGGTCAGAAGCTCGGGGATGGCGTGGTTGATCTCGGGATCGTTGTGGTACGGGCGGCCCGCAAGCACGATGCCGTGCGTGTGGGTCTTTTCCATCCACAGCAGCGTCTCGGCGCCCTTCTCGCGAATGTCGGCCTTGAACGCCTCGTCCTCGGCCCATGCGGCGTCAACCGCGGCGTCGACCTCGGCCTGCGTGGGCGCTGCCACGCCCTTGCCGCACAGCTCGGGATGCGCTTGAATCAGTTCCACGAACAGGCGCTTCTTCAGATGCTCCTTCTTATCGTAAGGCAACCACGGGTTCAGGAACTGCGTGTCGGAGTCGCGCAGCTCGTCGATGTTGAGGCGCAGCGCCTCGGCGTAGCTGGCCACGATGGGGCAGTTGAAGTGGTTGCCGGCGCCCTCGTCCTCCTGGCGCTCCCACTTACTGCAGGGGAACCAGATGAAGTCGGGGTGCTTGTCCAGCAGGTTCATGATATGGCCGTGCGAGAGCTTCGCCGGATAGCACACGCTCTCCGACGGCATGGACTCGATGCCGGCCTCGTAGGTTTTCTTCGTGGACGGGTCCGAAAGCACCACACGCCAGCCCAGCTTCGTGAAGAAGGTGAACCAGAACGGGTAGTTCTCGTACATGTTCAGCGCGCGCGGGATGCCCACGGTGCCGCGCGGCGCGTCCTGCTCCGCCAGCGGCGTGTAGTGGTCGAACAGGCGCTTGGACTTGTACTCGAACAGGTTGGGAACCTTGTCGGCCTTCGTCGCCTGGCCGAGCGCGCCGGCCCCCTTCTCGCAACGGTTGCCCGTGATGAAGCGGCGGTGCTTGCCCGTGGCCTCGTCGACGCCGAAGTCGTTGACGGTGAGCAGGCAGTGGTTCGAGCACGCCTTGCAGCGCACGGTCCTGTGCGTGGGCGCAAGGGCCTCGAGCGCATCAAGGGACAGCAGGCCGCTGACCTGCGAATCCTGGCGGCTGAAACGATCGCGGGCCAGAAGCGCCGCGCCGAACGCGCCCATGTTGCCGGCGATGTCCGGACGCACGGCGTTCACGCCCGAGAGCTGCTCGAAGGCGCGAAGCACGGCATCGTTGAGGAACGTGCCGCCCTGCACGATGACCTTGCTGCCCACGTCGTGCGGGTCGCGGATCTTGATGACTTTGAACAGGGCGTTCTTGATGACCGAGATGGCCAGGCCCGCGGCGATGTCGCCGACGGTGGCGCCTTCCTTCTGCGCCTGCTTCACGCGGCTGTTCATGAACACGGTGCAGCGGCTGCCCAGGTCGACGGGGTTTTCCGCGCCGATAGCGGTTTTCGCGAACTCTGACACGTCCAGGTTCAGGCCGCTGGCGAAGCTCTCGATGAAGCTGCCGCAGCCCGAGGAGCACGCCTCGTTGAGCATGATGTGGTCGATGACGCCGTCTTTCACGCGCAGGCACTTCATGTCCTGGCCGCCGATATCCAGGATGAACTCAACGCCCGGCAGCATCTCCTGCGCGCCGCGCAGGTGCGCGACCGTCTCGATCTCGCCCGAGTCCACGCGCAGCGCCTCGAGCAGCAGGTGCTCACCGTAGCCCGTGACCGTGGAGTGGCCGATGGTCACCAGCGGGTTGCCGGCGGCGTCGCGCGGCAGCTCGCGGTAGAGTTTGGCGATGGCGGCCTTCGCGCAGCCGAGCACGTCGCCCTTGTTCGACACGTAATGGGTCCACAGCAGCTCGCCGTCCTGGCCGATGAGCGCGGCCTTGAACGTGGTGGAGCCGGCGTCGATGCCCAGGAAGGCGGTGCCGCGATAGCTGGCAAGGTCGCCGCGGGGCACGCGCTCGCCGGCGTGGCGGGCGTTGAACTCGTCCAGTTCCGCCTGGTCGGCGAACAGCGGGGGCAGGCGCACGACCTCGCTGCCCTGGATGTCGCCGAGGTTCTTCAGGCGCTCGAGCACGTCGGAGAGCAGCTCGGCCTTCACCGTTTCGCTTGCTGCACCCGCGATGGCGCAACCGCCGGCCACGAACAGGTGGGCGTTTTGCGGGACGATGCGGTGCTCCTCGTCCAGATTCAGCGTTTCATAGAAGCGTTTGCGCAGCTCAGGCAGGTATTGCAGTGGGCCGCCCAGGAAGGCCACGTAGCCACGGATGGGGCGGCCGCACGCCAGGCCGGAGATGGTCTGCGTGACCACGGACTGGAAGATGGACGCAGCGATGTCCTCGCGGCGCGCGCCCTCGTTAAGCAGCGGCTGCACGTCGGTTTTCGCGAACACGCCGCAGCGGCTGGCGATGGGATAGATGGTGGTGGCGTGCTGCGCCAGCTCGTTCAGGCCGCCGGCGTCGGTGTTCAAAAGCGCCGCCATCTGGTCGATGAACGCGCCGGTGCCGCCGGCGCACGTGCCGTTCATGCGCTGCTCGATGCCGTTGTCGAAGTAGATGATCTTCGCGTCCTCGCCGCCCAGCTCGATGGCAACGTCGGTTTTCGGGATGAAGGTTTCGACGGCGGTTTTGCTGGCGATGACCTCCTGCACGAACTCAATGCCCAGCCATTGGGCCAAAAGCAGGCCACCCGAGCCGGTGATGGCGATGGTCATGCGCTTGTCGCCGAAGTCGCGCGCAGCCTCGGACAGCACCTCCACGATGGTGGCGCGCACGTCCGCGTGGTGACGACGGTACACCGCGTAGCGGATCTGGTCCGCGTCGTCCAAAATGGCAAGCTTGACCGTGGTAGAGCCCACGTCGATGCCGATATGCAGGTTCTCGTTCTGGTTGTTCTCGCTCATGTTCCGCCTTATTCCTTACAGTCGAATGGGGTCGCCGGGTTTGATGAAGAACAGGCGCATGGCCACAAGGGCCATCTCCTGCGAGCTTTCCTTCATGCCCGTTTCGATCCAGTGGGTGATGACCCCTAGATACGCGGTGGCGTAGAACGCCACATAATATTGCACGAACGGCGAGGGGTCGTTGCGGTAGCGCTCGTGCAGGATGGTTTGGATGATCTCGGTGCATACGGCGTCGCGTACGCGCGGGCCGAAGCTCGGGTCGCCTTTCGGACCCATGATCGCGTGCAGGAAGTCGCCCTGTTCGCGCAGGTAGTCGAACAGTTTCACCAGAAACGGCATGGGCTTCTTGTTCACGCGATAGCGCAGCACGTCCTTCAGGCTGAGCCGCTGCATGCATGACTGGAGGTTCTCCAGGTCGGCCATGATGTCGTCTTCAAGGGCGGCGAGCAGGCCCTCCATGTCGCCGAAGTTGTTGTACAGCGTGCCGCGGTTGAGGTCCGCGCGGGCGCACAAGTCGCTGGCGCTGAAGTTGGTCAGGCCACGCTCCTCGATCAGCTCCACGAGGGCATCGCGCAGCGCGCGCTTCGAGCGCGTGATACGCCGATCCTCGACGGCGAGCGGCGCGGGCTTGGCGGGCGGGCAAGCTGCGGCGGACGAGCTGGCTGCGACGGGGGCCACGCCTGTCATCGACGTTGTTGCGGCAACGGACGATGCGACGGTTTCCGATGTCTGACGAGCGGTCGATGCGGCGGTCGCCACGGCAGCGCTTGCCGCTGCGGCAGCAGGCTTCGAAGCCGGCGCCGAAGCCGAACTATTGTGCGTAGGCACATACCCTCCTTCCTTGCGTACACGGGTTGCAGGTGCGCGCAGGCGCAAATCACGACGGCCCGCAACGCAACGTTCTGCATTTTGAACAACCCGGGCAATAATGGACAAGGTGTTCAATAGCGTTATTTTACCGAGCGCACAAGTGGGAATCAACGAACGCAACGCGCCTGCAAACGAGTCCCGCAACCTCTACATATATAGGTAGCCGTGGGTCTTGCACGGCGCCCGAAATGCAAGGCGACGCCCGAAGACCCTTCCACCACGGTACGTTTCGCAGAGCAACGTCGGCAGCACGGCATGGACTCGAAGCAACGCCCAGCGCAATGCGGTTTGCAAAATAGCATCGATGCGACGCGATTTCCCGAGCGGCAGCATCGGCGGAGCAACGTGGCTTCCGGCGCTCTGCCAGCACCGCGATGCCGTTGGGCGCCGCCTTGCCGCCGTTCGTCCCTGTTCTACACCATAGCCGACCAGGTTATCGATTTCACAGATAGCCTCCACACGCCTTTTCGTATGAGCAAAGCTATTGCCCAAAAATCCCCGCTCGGTATACTAGGCGTCACGCAAAACAAGGCGCCACTGCCCCGCCCGCAAACTCGCGGTGCAGCCCAGGCGCAAACGATGGGAGGGAGACCCTACATGAAGAAGTCCGCACTGAAGAAGCTCGCGGCATTCGCCGCTGCAGGCGTCCTAGCCGCCGGCGTCTTGGCCGGTTGCGCAGGCTCCGGTTCCAACTCCGGCTCCGACGACAAGACCATCACCGTCGCCGCCAGCCCCACCCCGCACGCCGAGATCCTCACCAACGCCGTGGCCGATCAGCTCAAGGAGCAGGGCTACACGCTCGAGGTGAAGGAGTTCACCGACTACATCCAGCCCAACACGGTCACCGAGGAGGGCGAGGTCGATGCCAACTACTTCCAGCATCAGCCCTACCTGGATTCCTTCAATGAGGAGAAGGGCACGCACCTGGTCTCCGTCGAGCCGATCCACTTCGAGCCCTTCGGCCTGTACGCCGGCAAGACCGCTTCCCTTGATGCCCTGGCCGACGGCGCAACCGTCGCCGTGCCCAGCGACACCACCAACGAGGCTCGCGCTCTGCTCCTGCTGCAGCAGGAGGGCCTGATCAAGCTGGCCGACGGCGCAGGCATCACCGCTACCACCAAGGACATCGTGGAGAACCCCAAGAAACTGGAGTTCAAGGAGCTTGAGGCCGCCCTCATCCCGAACGCCCTGAAGGACGTCGACATCGCCTGCATCAACGGCAACTACGCCCAGGCTGCCGGCCTGTCCGTCGAGAAGGACGCCCTGGCCGTCGAGGCCACCGACTCCCTGGCCGCCGAGACCTACGCCAACGTGCTGGTCGTCAAGGACGGCAACCAGGATTCCGAGAAGATCCAGGCTCTGGCCAAGGCCTTGAAGTCCGACGCCGTGCGCGACTTCATCAACAAGACCTACGAGGGCGCCGTCGTCCCGGTCTTCTAAGCCACAGCAACGAGCTGATCGCGAAAGCGGGCCCACGGGCCCGCTTTTTCGTTGCCCAAAGGCTCCCACGCCCGCCCTAGAGTGAACAGGGACGGAGGTGTGTTCCGGGGAGAGCGTTCGCATCTCCCGAATAACCATCCTGAACACACCTCCGTCCCCTGTTCACCACACTTGCCCCAATCCCACCAGCCCAACCCGAATCCACGCCGGCAAATGCCATCCCAACCACCCAATACTGCCGCACGCAAGGCTAACCACGATACGTCTGCGTTTAAATGGGGCCTTGGGAGTAGCCAGACTTCCCCCGTCTGAAAAGTCCCAGGTCACAGGCTCGGACCACTATTGGCTACTCGGGACACTCGAATTCAAGCGCAGACGTATCGCGCTTTGCGCCGCCGAGCACTCGAACAAGGCCGCAAAATAGCGCCGCCGAGCGTCAATCATTCATGGAACAGTTGGGCGCGGCGCCCGGTAGCGGTCGCAATTTGCTATCCTGTTGCAAAAGCGTCGCCCGTTAAAAGGACAGCATCATGCAAATCACCCCGGAAGAAATCGCCGAAACGCTTGCCATGGTCAGCAAGCAGCACCTGGACATCCGCACCATCACGTTGGGCCTGAACCTGCGCTCCTGCACGGATTCGGACATCAACACCATGGCGCGCAAGGTGTACGACAAGATGACAAAGGCCGCCGAGCAGCTGGTGCCCACCGCCGAGCAGCTCGAGCGCGAATTCGGCATCCCGATCGTGAACAAGCGCATCTCCGTCACGCCCATCGCCGAGATCTGCGCCGCCGTGCCCGACACCGACCTGTCGCGCATCGCCGTGGCCATGGACAAGGCCGGCGCCGAGGTGGGCGTCGACTTCGTGGGCGGCTTCTCCGCGCTCGTGCACAAGGGCGCGTCTGCCGCCGATAACAAGCTGATGGATTCCATCCCCAACGCACTGGCCGCCACCGAGCGAGTGTGCTCGAGCGTCAACGTCGGCTCCACGCGCGCCGGCATCAACATGGACGCCGCGCTGAAGATGGCCGGCATCGTCAAGCAGTGCGCCGAGCTGACCGCCGATCGCGACTGCATCGCCGCCGGCAAGCTGGTAGTGTTCTGCAACGCCGTCGAGGACAACCCCTTCATGGCCGGCGCCTTCCACGGCTCCGGCGAGGCCGACGCCGTGGTCAACGTGGGCGTTTCCGGCCCGGGCGTCGTGCGCCAGGTGCTGGCGAACATGCCCAAGGACGCCGACATGACCGAGGTCGCCGAGGCCATCAAGGCCACCGCGTTCAAGATCACCCGCGCCGGCGAGCTGATGGCCCGCGAGGCCAGCCGCCGCATGGGCGTGGCCAAGGGCATCCTGGACCTGTCGCTCGCCCCCACCCCGGCCGAGGGCGACTCCGTGGCCGAGATCCTGGAAGCCATCGGCGTGGGCCAGTGCGGCGGCCCGGGCACCACGGCCGCGCTCGCCATGCTCAACGACGCCGTGAAAAAGGGCGGCGTCATGGCCAGCTCCAGCGTCGGCGGCCTGTCCGGCGCGTTCATCCCCGTGTCCGAGGATGCCGGCATGATCCGCGCCGCCGAGTCCGGCGCACTGTGCCTGGAGAAGCTCGAGGCCATGACCTGCGTGTGCAGCGTCGGCCTGGACATGATCGCCATCCCCGGCGACAC
>CAKUJT010000103.1 GCA_934661765.1 uncultured Senegalimassilia sp. | reverse complement strand
TATCTATAGGACGTTCATCCTCAAACATTTTAATCATTACACCAATTGGCTTCTCAGATGCCTTATCATTCTCATCTTCCTGCTTTGGTTGTAAGTTTGCAGATCTCATAGTCTCTTGATATGTTTTCATCAGCTTTGTGTAAAGCTCAACATTATTATCCTTCAATGCAAGATTCATCTGCAATTTGATAATACATAATTCTCTTACAAGGGTTTCTCTTGTCTTGCCATCAATAACAACCCTGGATTTCCAGTCATCAAACATATCATTCAAAATGCCATACTGTTCCGGCTCAAAGCCAAATCCCCAAACACCAACAGCCTTTTTCAATTGAGTAGCATCCAGTCCACTATATTCAGCAACATCATCGGCTGAATTGATAGAGTTAGATTTTTGCTCAATCAAAGTATCACTGTATGTTTTTCCAGTATGAGGTTTAATCTGTATCTTGCTGATATATACAGAAATACGACTACGATCCTCACTGATTTTTCTCGATGCAGCAAGGGCACTTTCATTAAAGTACAAATCGAATAACTGGCATATTCTTTCAATGGCACGTTCTTCGTTACCGTTGAAAAAATTAGTGTAATGTACAAACAATTCATCAACACAATTTTTACATGTGTTCATATATCCATCTGTACCGGCATAAATCGGTGACTTAGATGGAGAGAAATTGCCTTTTCTTTTTTTATAGTGCTTACCACAAGTCTGACAAACGTAATCATCTGGTTCTTCTTTGGCAGAGATTTTTTCAAACGCAACATCGCTATTTACTGAAACGTCAGAAGCGAGTGATTTTTCCACTTGCTGTTTTTTTGTAATACCCATTTGTCAAACCTTCTTTCTTTATGCAATTTTTCCACTATAGAATAGTGGGAGTAGGAGATGTGGGACTCGAACCCACACGCCAATAACGACACTGCGCCCTTAACGCAGCGTGTCTACCAATTCCACCAATCTCCCATATAAAAAGCATGGGGAGTTTTCAACCCATGCTATAAAAGATTACAACGAAATTTTCATTCCTTTATTTGAGCATAAGACTTTGAAAGTCTTATCATTTTTAGAAATTTCTTTTCTTAAACTTTCAGATAATGACTTTTTGCTTTCTTCACTACCATGAACCAAGATAAGTTTGTTTGTATTTAAAGAGCTACCGAACTTAATCAAGTCATCTCTATTGGCATGGCTACTGAAAGTAGAGAGCAATATACAGTCGGCTCTATTTACCACTGGCACTTTATTGATTGTCAGTTTCTTATAGTCCTTATAATTCTTAATTCGATAGGAGAGATATGAAGGATTATCGCCAACATATCCAGAGAACACGACCATGCTGTTCGGATCAGGTAAGAATTTTTGTAAATAGTTTACAATCCTACCATTCGTACAGAATCCAGAGGATGACAATACAATCTTCGGAGTAGTATCATTCTGACACATTTTGGATTCTTCTTTCTCAGATAAGAAAACAACATTTTTCCAATTTCGTACTTTCATCCATAATTCCAGGTCTTCACCTTTAAGTATGGTTTCATATAAGTCAGAAATTTCACAACTGAGTTTTGAATCAACAACTACATCAGCTTTAAATGAATCGTCACGACCAAAAATCAAATAGAGAACAGTAAGTAATTCTTGTGTCCGGCTAAAACTAAAACATGGCAGCAGAAGAGTACCTTTTCGCTCCAATACAGTATTGACAGCTACTCTCAAATGCTCAACGTCAAAATCCCTAGTTTTCTTATTTAATTTTTCTCTGCTCCCATATGTGCTTTCCATAATGGCAACATCATTGAACATTGTCGGAATTTCAATATTTCTTACATAATGGTTCTTTGTATTCAAAGCACCAAGATCTGATGTGTACAGGATTTTCTTTGTCTTCAATCCATCTGACAAAATTAACTGTAATTGAGCAGCACCTACACAATGAGAGTTTGAAATCCACTGAAAACTAACTACATCGTCAAGTTGGAAAATAACACCATATTCACCGTAAGACTTAATTAACTGCAATGTTTTAGAAACATCATCTTCACTATAAATAGGAGGGTAGTTTCGGCTGTAGCGTTTTGAAAGAATCCTTGCTTCATCAGCCACAATAAAAGCGCAATTAAAAAGCAGCGATTTCATAACCGCTGCAGTGTTAGGTGTAGTTATAATTTTTCCATTGAATCCCTGGGCAACCAATCGAGGAATTAAGCCACAATGATCCACATGTGGATGTGCCACAAACAAGTAATCAATCTCACTTGGTTTGAATCCAAATTTCTTTGAATTGATTTTATAGGAATCAAGATAACTGTTGCTTTTGGACTGATACAATCCGCATTCCAGTAATATCTTTTTGCCTCCAAATTGTACAAGGTATTGAGAGCCGGTGACATCTGTTGAGGATTCACCTAAGAAATAAATTCCATCATTATTTTGTTTGTGTTTAGACATATAATTCCACCTTTATTATTTATTGATAGTAGTAGATACGAGACTCGAACTCGTAAGGTTTCCCGACAGTGTTTGAGACTGCTGCGTTTGCCTGTTTCGCCAATCTACCATAATACGGATGATGGGACTTGAACCCACACGGTATGAATACCACAAGATTTTAAGTCTTGTACGCCTGCCAATTACGTCACATCCGCATATGAAATATGCGTGGAAGAATTATAGTCTAAAATTGAAAATGTCAGACTCGAACTGCTCCACATGATCCCAAATCATGTATGCTCCCATTACACCACATTCTCAATAAAAGCTGGCAAAGGGACTCGAACCCTTAACCTACTGATTACAGGTCAGTTGCGCTACCAATTGCGCCATGCCAGCAAAACAGCAAACACGGATTTGAAGATTCTGCATTTATCTCACCGTTAAGACCACATTTGCTTTATAGCAGAACTGGGGTAGCTGGATTTGAACCAGCGTAATGCAGGAGTCAAAGTCCTGTGCCTTACCGCTTGGCGATACCCCATTATAAACTGCCCCGGTGGGGATCGAACCCACAACATACAGATTAACAGTCTGCCGTTCTACCATTGGACTACAGGGCATTAAAAAACTGATAATGACTATGCCAAAATCAGATTTCCTATCTACACATGGCAGAAGGATAAAAAAGACAAGTCGCTAAGATCGAAGAAAATCTGTTGATAGACAATACACTTAAGATTGTCCTGTCAGATTTTTATGTAAATATTTGCATTACTTACCCAATTTTTCGTTATAATTTGCTGTATGCGACTTTCACTAGGCTCTAAAATGTAAACCATTCATTCATCAAAAATACTTAGTGTTTGAGGGGAAATATAAAATATTCTTTAATATGTTTTGTTAGTTGTTCATATTTGCTGTATGAGCCTATACTAGACACTTTGACAGAGGATATTACTATCTTCTGTTGATTTACAATAGGATATTAAGGGGAGGAATAATATCCTATGCTTTTTCATATAATTTTCATTTGCTTGTAAAAATAATTTGAAAGAATTAAATCAAAAATTTTGCTGCATGTGTCTAAATTGGAATAATAAGAATCGAACTTATGTGACCTCCGTATCAGAGAGGCATTCTACCATTGAATTATATTCCAGTATAAACGGAGTAGAGTGGACTCGAACCACCACACCGCACGAAGCGATTACTCAGAGATTAGCAATCTCCTACCTTACCAATTAGGTTTACTACTCCATAGTGGGTGTAGTGAGGCTTGAACTCACGACTTACCGGTTAAAAGCCGGTTACTCTACCAACTGAGTTACACACCCAGATTTAGGGGAAAACTATTTTTCTCCACTCAAATAGGTTTAAAGTCTCTATTCCGACATAAAGCGGAGTGAGAGGGACTCGAACCCTCACGCCGTATCACTACGGTTACTGGTAGTTTTCAAGACTACTCCCTTACCAGTTAGGGTTATCACTCCAAAATAAACACCCATACTTGGAATCGAACCAAGATCATAGCTTTAGAAGAGCCATGTTCTCTCCATTGAACTATACGGGCAAAACAGACATAATAGGAATCGAACCTATATCGCACGATTCGTAGTCGTGAACTCTATCCATTAAGCTATATGTCCATGATTATGTTTTCTTCACCATTTCATATATACCTCATGTGCCTTTTTATAAGGGCTTTATTAGATTGAGTGGGAAGTGGTGGAGTCGAACCACCTACACTTAGGGCTTCAACCTAATGCTCTACCAGTTGAGCTAACTTCCCGAAGTGGGGGAGGCAGGACTCGAACCTGCGGTGTTTCTTTGTCACGGTTTTACAGACCGCTACCCTCGCCACTGGGTTACTCCCCCATATAAAAAGCATCCGACCGGGAATGATCCGGCATCGCCTGGGTGGAAGCCAGGTATGTTATCCAATTACACCACAAATGCAAAACAGACGCAGTAGGACTCGAACCCACATCTTACAGTTTTGGAGACTGTTGTTTTACCATTAAACTACACATCTAAAATTAGTTTTTACTCGGCTGACACTATAACCCAACAAGCATATGACTTGCTACATTTATTTCTCGTTGTAAATGCTAAAAACGTTTCTGGCTGACTGCAGATTCACCAGTAATAGGGTGTATGGGAATCGAACCCATCTCGTAGCCGTGAAAGGGCTATAACTTAAACCGCTTGTCCAACACCCCATAACGGTCTAGGTGGGAATCGAACCCACGACTTCGGAGAGACAATCCGATGTTATTACCACTTAACTACAAGACCAAAATCAAGGCACAATCCACTTAAAATATTCATCCATTTGAAAGTATAAGTAATTTGCTGTACGTGCCTTACGAAACTAAGCTCATTTCGGTAGTATTTTTAACAGAAATATCCCAAATAAATTGCTGTATGAGCTTAAAGAGAGTACAGTTGGATTTGAACCAACGAATACTGATTTTGCAGACCAGTGCATTGCCAGACTTTGCTATGTACTCTTACATAAACGATAGAACTATTACTCAATGAATAGTCCCACCGCTTATTAACAAAAAACATATAGGACAAAACATAAAACAAGATAAATTGCGGATGGGGGATTTGAACCCTCGACCTCTTGCTTATGAGGCAAGCGAGCTGACCGCTGCTCTAATCCGCATTATGCATTTATTATAGTTTGATTAAAAGCAAGAGATAAATAGAAGTTTATGGATGGTAAACCTCTATTTATTTCATTTACTTTATTTCCTGTTCCTTATGTATGTATTATAGCATACATTTAGAAAATGTCAATACATTTCTGCATTTATTTTTGCTTGTTAAAAAATAAAAGTTCCCAAAACAGTAGAAGATAAGTCACCAACAGACATATCTTTTACAAGCTGCGAACTTACTGTATCTTGAACAATTGCAAATTTTGCTTCGTTACGATACATATTCTCCCCATTATAAGCTGGTTGAATGTAAAGCTCATTTTCTTCTGTAAGAGATAAGACATACAAATCCTTGCAAACAGGATCAATATCTGAAAGAATTATATCAATAGAAGCAATAGTAATATCGCTATACTCTGTAATGGCATATTTCAATGCATCTATGATAAAACTTGACTCCCCATATAATTTAACCGATTCGTATTCTTCGTGTGGAATTTTTGAATGAATCTCCAAACAATCAAAAATTTCCTTCATGCTGCTAAATGTTCTACATTGTATTTTGTAACTCATTATTAAGGTTAATTGAGAACAAATGTATGTTCATCAACTTTTCCTTTTCCAGTTTCAAATATAACAAAAGATGCTGTGGCATCGGCAGTCTTTCTTATTGACATTGAATAATCATCTGATCCAATAATTGATCCAACACCAATCACCCCTCTACGGACTCCACAGTTTACAAACTCTGAATGATGCTTATGACCAGCCACAAGATAATCTATCTTAGTGTCATAAATATCAGAGTAATCTTTAATAGCAGCAGTTAAACTACGGACTTCCCCATGAATTCCCATAACATTATACCCGGCAATATCAGTGAAGATAGAACCAGATTTATTCGTTATGTATCGGAAATTAGGATTATCCTCGTTTATAATACGAATAATACTTCCAGTAACCATTTCAATGTTATCATGTGAATGTTCACCTTTTTTACCATCCAGTAAGCGAAGTTCACCATGATTTCCATTTGTTTGATAGTATTCTATGTCAAATTCATCGGACAATCTTCTCAGCCATTTACCCATATACTCCCCGTATATAACGGCACTTTCTGGCACACCATACCGTAATGTCCATAATTGTGAATTACGCAAGAATCCATCTAACGAATCCCCTAAATTAAATACTTTGAATCCTTTGAGTTTTTCTTTATGTGCATAGTCCACCACTTCATTGTAGAGGACTTCCATACGCATAAAAAATATCTCAGGACTATAAGCATTTACAATTTCATCATTCAGACCATACACTTTGAAATCCTTTCCAAAATGACAGTCTGCTATATTCAAAAGACCATAACGAGATGAAAGCATACCACCGATTTTTTGCGGAGGATCTACCTTGTTCAGTGTTTCATGAATAGCAGCAATGACTTTTTCCTCAAATAAATCATCCCTGGCATCTTCACGTAACCATCTGTTATACTCCAACTTTTCAGTATGAAGTTTCGCACGCTCTTTGATAAGCTCTCTCTTTTTCAATTCAAGCTCTTTCAAATAACTTTCAGTGTCATCATGGCTTTGAGTTTCCATTTTCTCTTTGAAATACTGCATAACTTTGTAACCAGAAAATTCAGTTACATTTGCAGCCTTTCGTAAGCTATCCCTATGGCAGTCCAAATGTAAAAGCGTGACAATATCTTCCCAGTCCAAATCGTCCGGCTTTTCTTCGACCTTTATAGAGATGAGTCTAAGACCATATTCGTAATCAGTCTCATTTTCCAACTTTTTGTACTTCGGATTGATACCAACCACCCCTTTTTAATTTTTTGACTGTTACCATAAAAGCAAGGTTTTATGTACGTTCCTACATACTCCCTTATTCATAATAGGGTGCAAAAATAAAAAACCTCTGTAAAAAGCAAAGGGAGCTAATTACAGAGAATTTCATTTAATTAAAAACAAGTGTCTAATTATTTTTTGCTTGTAAATATACAGCATGTTTATAGGATTTTCTGTAAAGTTTCTGACAATTCTCGCATCTACATTTTCTTGTATTTCTTGCAGATACCTTAAATTCTTTACCACAATCCAAGCAAACACCTATCCTCATTTTAGGTTTTTGGACTTTATTATAGCCACGATGTTTGTAACAATACATTCCTGGGCGTTTATCGCTCTGCTTAAATAATTTGCCACAAATCTTACATGTGCCAATTTTATTACCACACAATCTGTCATAATGTAGGTTCAAATGATCGTAATCTGTGATATAGTCAAGTACATCGTCTGGATTATCAGATATATCAACGAATTTTACAAACCATGATCTGTATTTATTATTTGTGATATCAAACAATCCATTTTTAAACAGACAACCAAGAGAAAAATTTTTCTCTTCCGCATTCTTAAATTTACATGCTCCGGCTTTATAGATATCTCTTTTCTCCATATGGCAATAAAAAAGTGTATCTTCTGTGATTGTGGCAGAATTCTCAATAGAGATACTATGCAACCTGTGATATTTTGCATCAACAAGCATCACAAACAACATCCGGCGGTAATTGTCATTCTCAATTGTGCAAATTTTCTCCCACTCCTTTTTGGTGATAGGAGTAGGGAGTGGCAATTTTAACTTATACAGCCGTGAGCTGGCAACTGCATTGTCGATATCCTGAAACTTCACAATGTAATTGAAATCAATGTAATACCTATTGCAGAATGCTTTTAACTCTTTTTCTATTTGGCTGTCTAATTGTTCCATATCTTCAACAGTGACATTATTGTAGTCCTTCCCGGACTCTGTGATTGCCTTGTATCTCAAATATTTTGCATACAAGAGCAAATCAGACCTTTTGTATTCGTCAACAGCAGTAGTGGAAGCCTCCATTTCCTGCGCAACGGACAATTCATCGAAATAAATCATACATTTACCTCCACAACGCTATATTTTTTACCGAGATATGATATTGTGCCGTTTTTTTCATCCAAAACTGGCATTTTTGGTGTGACAGTAGAGTTCTTTTTCAAGTTTTCTACAATCTGGTTGCCAAAAATACTCCAACAGAAGTCTTTTGTACGGCTAGGATGCAGCTCATAGCATACATAGATTGCCAAATCGCAAGCATATTGCACATCACCGATAAACTTATCTGTAATTCTGTCTCTGATGGCAAGTGGATATTTGATAAATTCCGATGTCTGAGAGACACTGTGAGTATAATCACTCTTGCGTTTTACTCTTAAACTGTCTTTTTGTGCTTTGTAGTCCAGGTATTG
>CAKUJT010000102.1 GCA_934661765.1 uncultured Senegalimassilia sp. | reverse complement strand
ACCTACTACAGCGCGATGCTGCGCGCGCTGAATGCCGGGATGACCCGAGAGGAGGTCTGCCGCATGATTCAGGCAGAGGGCCCCGAAATCGTCATCTTCACCATCGGCGCAGAGGGCTGCTTCGGAGTGCATGGCGACGCATATTTCGAAACGCCGGCGTTCAGGGTTCACACCGTCGATTCCACCGGCGCGGGCGACGTCTTCCACGGCGCGTTCTGTTACGGCTATCTGCAGGGGTGGGACGTTCCGTACATCACGCGCTTCTGCTCGGCAGTCTCCGCCATCAAATGCACGAGGCAGGGTGGCCGGGCAGGAATTCCCAGCCGGGGAAACGCCCTGCGGTTTCTGGAAACTGGCGAGATTGACGTCCGGGAACTGGACGCGCGCGAAGCCCATTACCGGCACGGATTCTTCGGACGCAAAACTGAACGGGGAGAAAGAGTATGCTGAATTACAAAGTGAAGCTCGGTCTGATTCCCATTCGCCGCGACTGCACGCCGCGTCCCGGAATGTTCAACTGGGAGTACGCCGAGACGCGCTGCCGGAAGTTGGTTCACTACATTGAGGAGACCTTCGCCGGCGATCTGCTGGAGTTCGTCGATCTCAAGGGTGTCAATCCCGTCGAAGTTCTCTTTTCGGAAGACGACGTGCCGAAGGTCATCGACAGAATGCGCGGGGAAAAGGCGGACGCCATCTTCTTCATCAACGGCAATTTCGGCTGCGAGGAAGCCGCTGCCATGGTTGCGCGTGAGCTGAACGTTCCCACGCTCATCTGGGCACCGCTGGATGACGTATTCGAGTCGGACGGCCTTCGCCACACCGACAGCCAGTGCGGTCTCTTTGGGGTCAGCCGCCAGCTGCAGCGCTTCAACATCCCGTTTACGCACATTGAATGCTGCCGGGTGACCGATGAGGTCTTTGCCGCCGAGCTGAGAAAATTCGTCTCGGTCGCGTGTATGGTGAAGAATTTCCGCGGTATGCGCGTCGCGGAAATTGGTATGCGTCCGAAGCCGTTCTGCTCGGTGATCTTCAACGAGGGCGAATTGATGCAGAAATTCGGCGTCCAGATCGTCCCGGTCAACATGGCGCTGATCGAAAAAAAGTATCGCCGCATTCTCAGCGAATGCGGTGCTGAGCTGGAAGAGGGCGCAAAAAAGCTCCGCGAAATGTACACGATGGACGAGCTGACGGAGTCGCTGACGAAGAAAATCTGGGCGTTTGTGCTGCTTTACAGGGAAATTTTCGAGGAATACCGCGTGGATGCCGCCTCTTCTGAGTGCTGGACGGCGATGGGAATGGCCTGCGGCTGTCTGCCGTGCATCGCGTACACGGTTCTGGCTGACATGGGTTACGTCATCAGCTGCGAATCGGATATGCACGGCGCGATCACAATGGCGATGCTGTCCTGCGCGGCGCAGGGCAGAAAGGCACCGTTCTTTGGCGAGTTCACAGTGCGCCATCCTGAAGACCGGAACGTGGAGCTGCTCTGGCACTGCGGACAGTTTCCGTATTCTACGAGGAAGGAAGGCGTCACGCCCAAAACCTGCGACCAGCGCGCGTGGTTCCAGGTCAGGAACGGCATCTATACGGTGGCGCGCTTTGAGCAGGAGGACGGCGACTACATGCTGCTGAACGGAACCTGCGAGACGGCGGACGGCCCGTACACGAACGGCACCTATCTCTGGGCGCGGTTTGACGATCTCAACAGGTGGGAAAAGCGGCTGATCTACGGCCCTTACATTCATCATATGGCGGAAATCGAGGGCGATTATACGGAGGAGCTCCGCGAATTCTGCCGTTACATTCCGAAGCTGACTGCGGATAACATGCATTAAAGGAGTTGCGGACATGATTGCAGACCTGAGGGAAATCCTTGCCATCGCGGATGCGGGGAACTTTGCGGTACCGGCGTTCAACGTCAGCAATATGGAGACGGTCGTCGGCGTGATGCAGGCGGCGCAGGAGACGCGAGCGCCGGTGATTTTCCAGATGTATACGCGGCTGTTCGACCATCCGGAGGCTCCGTTCGTGGCCAGGGCAGTGCACGAAGCGATGTCCGAGCTCAAAACGCCGGCGGCGTTTCATCTGGATCACGGCGCAGGGCCTGCGCAGGTGCAGCGCGCGCTGCGCCTCGGCGCCACGGGGGTCATGCTGGACGCGTCGGTCTGGCCGCTGGAGGAAAATATCTCCCGAACCGCCGCGGCGGTCGCCGTCTGTCATGCGTGCGGCGTTCCGGTCGAAGGTGAGCTCGGGCATGTCGGCGGAGCCCGGGACGAAAAGATGAGCGATTTTACCGACGCGGCGGAAGCGGAGGAGTTTGTGCGGCGAACCGGCGTGGCCGCGCTGGCGGTCATGGTCGGAACGGCGCACGGCAAGTATCTGAAAGCGCCGGCGCTGGACATCCGGCGCATCCGCGAAATCCGCGCCCGGACGGGCGTGCCGATCGTTCTTCACGGCGGTTCAGGCGTGCCGGACGACCAGCTGCGCATGGCCATTGACGCAGGCGTCCGGAAGGTCAATTTTGCCACCGATCTGAACTGCGCCTTCCTGAGCGGCGTGCGTGAAATGGGCGAAGAAATTCTGCCGGTCGACCGCTATATGAAGCTGCCCACACAGCGCGTCAGGGAATTTGCCGTCGACAGGATTATTCGATTGGGCGCGGGTCATCGCTGACCGGGGGATTCGCGAACGGCGCGACATGCATCTTCCGGTATTTCTGCGGCGAAACCCCGACGTACTTACGAAAGAGGCGGCTGAAATACGTTGCATCTGAAAAGCCGGTACTCTCGGCGATTTCGCGGATACTCATGTTGGAATAGAGGAGAAGCTCCTTGGCGCTGTCAATGCGCAAAACCAGCACGAAGCGATAGGGCGAAATCCCCATGTTCTCCGTGAACAGATGGGAAAAGCGGCTTAGGCTCATGTGCACATCGGCGGCGCACTTTGCAAGGTCGATGTCCTCCTGATAATGCTCAAGGAAGTAGGAGCAGGCGACCATGATCTCGCCCGGGCGCTGTTTCTCGCCGGGCCTGCTGCTTCGGACCAGAACGTCCAGCAGTTCCAGAAGAACGCCGTTGATTTCGAGGAAAAACATGGGTTGTTTGGGTTCGCCAAAGATGCGATGGGAATTGTATAGGGAGCAAAGGCGGCGAAACAGGTTTTCAAAAATCGCGCGGTTTCGGATTTTGTAGATCTTGTCCTCGCTCGGCTTCAAGAGCGCCAGCGATTCCGCGGCGGCGCCTCCGGTGAAATGCACATAGTACGCAACCGGCGGATTCGCGGAGGAAAAGGAGTACAGCTGGCGCACAGAAGGCGGATAATAGAGGCACTGGCCCTCGCTCAGAAGGGCGCTTCCCCCGCCGTGCTCCACCTGTACGCTTCCGCTCTGCAGATAGAGAAGGTAGTGGTCTTTTCGTCCGCGCGGGCGAAAAATGGTGAAATCCTGCTTGACCTCTTTGCGGCATCCGCAGTTGTTGATCTGCAGATAATGCTGTGCGGGAAAGTCCGTGATGTCCTCGTATTCTTTGAAATCCATCATGTCATTCACCTCAATCCAATTATAAAAGATCGCAGTAGCTTTGAAAAGTTAAGTTGGTAATTATAGCAGAATTGTCCATACATTTGGCGGTATTATTTATCGTATCATTTCATGGGATGGTTTATCATTGAGGCATGAGGGAGAATGCTTCTTCGCATGTCGAGCTGCAGAAACCCCGTGCCCGAATCGGTCGAGTCAAACAAGGAGGAACAATCCATGACATTGAAAATCGGATCGAGGATCGTGGGAGAACGCTGGCAGAAATACTGCCGGGAACAGGGAATTGAAGTCGATATTCTGGACATGAAACTCAACGACGAGGACGGCAATATCGAAAAGCTGCGCGGCTACGACGCAGTCATCGCGGGTGCGGAACCCTATTCCGCGAAGGTGCTGGACGCATTGAAGGACAGTCTGAAAATCATCGTCCGGCATGGCATCGGCTATGACCGCGTGGATGTGGGGCACGCCGAAGAGCTGGGAATCTGCTGCTGCAATACGCCGGGCACGATGTCCACGGGCGTTGCGGAAACCGCGATGATCATGATGATGGAGCTTTCCCGAAGACTCTACCAGAGAAACGCATCCCTGAATCAGGGTATATGGGACAAGGGCCCGACGACGGCGCAGTTCGAGGGCGCGACGATCGGCCTGCTGGGTTTCGGCAGCATCGCGCAGTGTCTGGCGCGCTATCTGTCCGGCTTTACGGGAAGCAGAATCCTCGCCTATGACGTGCATTACAATGAGGAAGCGCTCGAAAAATACCGCGTGCAGAAGGCGAGCGTCGAAGAAATCGCGCGCTATTCCGACTTTGTCAGCGTGCATGTTCCGCTGATGCCTGCGACGGCCAGGATGGTCAATCGGGAGTTCCTTGCGATGATGAAGCCGACGGCGTATCTGATCAACACCTCCCGCGGCGGCACCGTCGACGAGGCGGCGCTGATCGAAGCGCTGAAGGCCGGTCGGATCGCCGGCGCGGCGCTGGACGTCTATGAAAAGGAGCCCGCGGACCCCGGCAACGAGTTGTTCAGGATGGACAACGTCTTCAAAACGCCGCATATCGCAACCTCAACGGACGCCTGTGCGCAGGCGGGCTTTGACGGCGTCATCCGGTGCCTGAAGGAATTTGAGCGCGGCGAAGTGCCTGCTTTCACTATCAATCGCGGCTATGTCCGCCACATTCATTAAGGGAGGAACGGAAAAATGATGAATTACAATAAGCTTCGCAGAATCCTCAATGAGAACGCACCTTCTACCGCAACCCGCCTATCCAGCACGTGGCCGTTCTACACGGAGTCCGTCGGCGTAACCGGCAATTTTGACTATATTGAGTTCATGGCGGAGTACGCGCCGTTTTCGCAGGCGGATCTGGAGAATCTTGCGCGCGCGGCAGAGCTTTATGAGATGGGCACGATGATAAAGGTGGATTTCCAGAACCGCGGCTATGTGGCACAGCGCGCCGTTGGCGCCGGGTTCCAGGCAATCAACTTCACAGACCATCATAACGCCGGAGAAGTGGCGGAGACTGTGAAAATCATGAAGCCGGACACCGTGGAAGACGGCGGACGCTTTGGGTATCCGAACCGCCGCTTCATCGGCTGCAAGCCCACTGTGGATCAGTTTACACACATCGAACGCCTGCGCGAAGTCGTGCTCTGCTTCATGATTGAAAAGAAGTCCGCCGTTGAGGACATCGAGGCTATCTGCTCCGTTCCCGGCGTGGACATGATCCAGTTCGGCCCCTCGGACTTTGCGATGAGCTCCGGCTGGCAGGCCGGCGAGCATTCCGACGAAATTAAGGCGGCGGAACGCCGCTGCATCGAAGTCGCGCTTCGGCACGGCGTGCAGCCGCGCTGCGAGATCAACACGGTGGATGCGGCAAAGTATTACATTGATCTCGGCGTCCGACATTTTTGTCTGGGCGACCAGACCCGAATGCTCAATCTGTTCTGGCGCGGCGAAGGTTCGAAGATGCGCGCGGCGGCGGACGAGCTCAGGTAAAGCACTTCGTCGTCGGTCTGGCCGCCTCCATCGTTTGCTGAAGGAGAGAAGAATATGAGCAGAAAGAAAAAATGCCGGGCTGCATCGCGCGAAGCGATGTCCTGGAAGCGGGAATGGCAGAAGTACCATGAGCTGTATCTTCTCTTTCTCGCCCCGCTGTGCATTCTGATCCTGTTTAAGTACGTTCCGATGTACGGCGCGCAGATTGCATTCCGCAACTACAAGCCGACAAAGGGCGTATTGAACAGCGAATGGGTTGGGCTGAAGTATTTCATCAAGTTCTTCGAGAGCCCGTACTTCCTCACGACAGTGAAAAACACATTGATCCTCAACGCGTACCTGCTGCTCACATTCCCGCTGGGAATCGTCTTTGCACTGATGCTGAAGTACACGCCATTCCGCAAGTTTGGCAAGTCGGTGCAGATGATCAGCTATGCACCCCACTTCATTTCGACAGTTGTCGTCTGCGGTCTGGTGACGCTGTTCCTGAATCCGCGCATCGGCATGATCAACAAGGTCATCGAGCTGCTCGGCGGGCATCCGGAAAACTGGCTGGGTGTGACCTCTGCGTTTAAACACATCTACGTGTGGGCGGACGTATGGCAGCACCTCGGCTTCAACTCGATCATTTTCATCTCTGCGCTGGCGGGCGTCTCGCCGGAGCTGCATGAAGCAGCCATCGTGGACGGCGCGAGCCTGATGAAGAGAATTGCCCATGTCGATATTCCGTGCATCATGCCGACGTTCGTCATCATGCTAATTCTGCGCGTGGGTTCGCTGATGAACATCGGCTATGAGAAGGTGCTGATGCTGCAGAACGACCTCAACCGTGGCGCGTCGGAGATCATTTCCACCTACACATACAAGATCGCGCTGCAGTCGCAGATTCCACAGTATTCGTATGCGGCCGCCATCGGCCTGTTTGTCTCCATCGTCAACCTGGTCTTGCTCTTCAGCATGAACAGCGTTTCGAAGGCGGTCAGCAGCAATTCGCTCTGGTGAATAAAAGGAGTGCAGAATGAAAAAGACGAGGAGTGTAAGACCGGTGGACTCCATGCGGTTTTATACGAAAAGGGATAAGGTCGTACTATTCATCTCCACGCTGTTGCTGTTCGCATTCTTCATCGCCCTTCTGTATCCCCTTCTGTATGCGATGGTTTCGTCGTTTACCAAGGGAACGCTGCCGATGACTTTGATTCCGCGCAGGTTCACGCTGGAAGGGTACAGGGCGTGCTTCGACTACAAGTATCTCTGGAGCGGCTTCAGCAATTCGTTGCTCATCACCGTCGTCGGTACCGCAATCGCCGTGGCGGTCACCATCTGCTGCGCGTATGCGCTGTCCATCAATCATCGTCTTCGCGGTGTGATGCTCGGCGTCTGCATGTTTACGATGTACTTCGACGGCGGCCTGATTCCGAACTACCTCTGGATTCGTGATCTTGGCCTGTTCAACACGATTTGGGCGCTGGTTCTGCCGGGTGCGCTGTCGGTCTACAACATGCTGGTGATGCGCACCTATTTTCAGAACAGCATCCCGAGGGAGCTGCGCGAAGCCGCGCAGCTGGATGGCGCTTCGGAGCTTCAATACCTGGTTCGCGTCGTCATTCCGCTTTCCGGCGCGGTCATTGCGGTGGTCACGCTGTATTACGCGTCCTCCCTGTGGAATTCGTATTTCAACGCGATGCTGTACATTCGCGATATGGAAAAGCTCCCGCTGTCGAACATTCTGCGCAGCCTGCTGCTGACGGCGCAGAACGCAGGCATGACCACCATGGACTCCCTGACCGCGCAGAAGATTGAAGAGCGCGAAGAGGTCATGAAGTACTGCGTCATCGTCGTTTCGACGTTTCCGATGATGCTCCTCTATCCGTTCATTCAGAAGTACTTCGTCAGGGGCGTCATGATCGGCGCAGTCAAGGGTTAAGGAAAATCACCGCAGATTCAAGGCAAATGAAAGGAGGAAAAAACGCTGACCTTGATCGAACAGCCGGTGGTTTTGAGTGCAGTTCAATAACCAACAGGAGGAGGTCATTATGAAGAAGTTATTGGCGCTTGCCATGGTTATGATGCTCGTGCTGGTTTCTCCGGCACTGGCTCTGACGGTTTCCGGTGTGAATGAATTCCCGATCGTCGACGAACCCTATGAGCTGACCATTATGGCGGTCATCAACGCGAACGTCGATACATGGAAAGACAACGCCACAATGAAGTGGTACGAAGAGAAGACCGGCGTCAAGATCAACTGGATTGAGATCGCGGACGGCGGCGACGTGGTGAACCAGATCCGCCTGACCCTGATCAGCGGCGACACCCCCGACATCATCATGTGGTACTTCCCGGATACCGCCATGCTGCAGACCTTCGGTTCCGAAGGTACCATCATTCCGCTGAACGATCTCATCCAGGAGCATTCCTATAATGCGAAGAAGCAGCTAGAGGAGGACGACTATCTGCGCAGGATGATCACGTCTTCCGACGGCAACGTCTACACCTTCTGGCGTGTCCAGTACAACCCGAACGAGATGATCTGGAACAAGCAGTTTCTCTTCATGCCCTGGTTCGAGAAGTACAGCGAAGCGACCGGCGCAGGCATTCCGGAAACTCTCGACGAGTACCGTGCAATGCTCGAGTATTTCCGCGACAATGATATGAACGGCAACGGGGATACCACCGACGAAATCCCGCTTCTGGGCAATGCGGGCGCCGCCATCGAGGGCGGCAGCTCGATGGGCTACATCATGAGCGCGTTCCAACTCTGGAACTGCCATGATTACTATCACATCACCGACAATGGCGAAATTGTATTCGAGGCGATTACCCCCGAATACCGCGATGGCCTGAGCTGGATCAACAAGCTCTACGAGGACGGCCTCTATTCCTC
>CAKUJT010000101.1 GCA_934661765.1 uncultured Senegalimassilia sp. | reverse complement strand
CAGTTCGGTCCCTATCTGTTGCGGGCGTAGGAGATTTGAAGGGAGCTGACCTTAGTACGAGAGGACCGGGTTGGACGCACCTCTGGTGTACCAGTTGTTCTGCCAAGGGCATGGCTGGGTAGCTACGTGCGGACGAGATAAACGCTGAAGGCATCTAAGCGTGAAACTCTCCCTAAGATAAGATCTCCACTGAGGCTCGACGTAGACTATGTCGTTGATAGGTCAGAGGTGGAAGCACAGCAATGTGTGTAGCTGACTGATACTAATAAGCCGAAAGCTTGACCAAAGCGCAGGCTCAGTGAAAACAGCCGGATCTGAAATTGCAGAAGAAGTAACAGTGTTCAGTTTTCAGGGTGCATGAAAAAGGATCTGCACCTTTAGCTCAGTTGGTAGAGCAACTGACTCTTAATCAGTGGGTCCCGGGTTCGAGTCCCTGAAGGTGCACCAAAAAAGCGGTTAGATGCGCAAGCATTTGACATAATGATGGTGATGAGCCATCTACATAAGTTCGTGTTGATTGCCATGAGGGTCCACCTGTTCCCATCCCGAACACAGAAGTTAAGCTCATGTGCGCTGACAATACTTGGCGGGTAACTGCCCGGGAAGATAAGTAACGCGAACACAAGCCTCAACCGAAAGGTTGAGGCTTTTTTGTTGCTGTTTTTTTGGAACTGTGCCCAAACGGAGTCAGGGAAGCATATAATACCCCCACCTAATTGAACAGGGAACGGCTATATTCTTCTCCAGCACATATTGCTACAGCTTCCATGTCTCGCCAAAACCCATTCTCACTGGAACTGGAGTCGCTGATCCCCTGACCGCAGCTTATGTGAATACCATCTCGATTAACAGGCAGGCCCAAGTCATAGGCCTGCCGATTTTTTTGCGGCGGATGATTGGGCGCTTACCTTTTCACGCTTTCCCACATTGAGGTGTTTTCTTCATTGTATCATGCCAAAGGGAAAGAGGAAACGTTGCCCGGCTTTAGAAATACTTATCCATTGAAATTTTAGCTGCCTTTACCATATCGGCTATGACCTTGGCTTCCTGTGCGGTGCAGCGTTCCAGTACGGCGGCAATTTCGTCAAGGGACGTGCTGGTGGTGGCGATGGCGGGAGGATCCAACAGGTCATCGGTGCGGATTTCCAGAGCGGCGGCAATATCCACGAACACCGGCAGGCTTAACTTGGTATTGCCCGTTTCGATGTGGCTCATGTGGGTGGTGGAGATGCCGACCTTTTCCGCCAATTCCTCCTGGGACAGTCCATGTGCCTTACGGCTTTTGCGTATCTTCTGCCCGATTTTGTAGTAATCCATCGAAATCACCGCCTATATAGTGAAAATATACTTGAATTATATAGGCATTTTTGATATGATCACATAAACTGAGTAGGCTATTAACTGCCTATACAGTTTATTTCGTTTTATGAAGGAGGGGAGTGCAGTGAATCAAGACAGAGGAATGGGTCGGCGTGTCTGGTTTCTGTTGCAGCTGTTGCTGATCGTATCCTGGATGAGCAATCTTGCGCTGACAGATGCTTACGTCAGTGTCTATGCACTGTGTACTGTGGTGGCAGTTGTCAGTACTTATGATAACTACCGAAACCGATCCTGCGTAAAGCAGGGAAAAAAGGCCGTGGCATTGCTGTCAGTTCTGTTTTCCCTGGCTGTCGTCCTGGCAAATTACCCTCTTTTTCAGGTAGTTCGGGATTCGAGTACCGTATCCGCCGATACAAACAGATTTCTCAATTGCTATAATGCCGTTGCCACCTACCTGGGCGGCATTGTAGTTGCATACCATACCCAAACGGCGATCCTTGTTCGCTATCCGAAAAAAATCTTGTCAGATTGTGACAGGGATAAGCCAACGATTGTATTTTTCAGCCTATTTTCTTTGTTTCTGGCACAGTATCTTGTTTATTTGCTTTTTGTGGTATATCCGGGAAGTGTTACCAGTGATTCCGTGGGCCAGATTATTCAGACCTATACTGGCCAGTATATAAACAATCATCCGTATTGGCACACCCAGCTGATTCATTTGTGCATGTCGGCAGGGTATCACCTGTTTGGCTCCGTAAACGCCGCAGCAGCAACCTACAGCTTTGTGCAGTCCTGCTTTATGGCGGCCTGCTTTGCTTATGCAGGGGTGACGCTATATCAGCGTGGTATCCCAAAGGTCTGGCTTTATGTGTCTATGGGAATGTATCTGATCCTGCCAAACCATTTTACCTACAGCTGTACCATGTGGAAGGATGTTCCCTTCAGTCTTTCAATCCTTTTGATGATCACGGCTATGATCCGCATCCTTGACTGGGTGGGAAAGAACACGTGCTTGAATTACGGAATGTTCTGCCTGGGCTTGATCGGCAGCTGCTTGATGCGGACAAACGGTTGGTTTGTGATTCTGGTAATGCTGGGAATCATCACGCCGTTTCTGTGGAAACACAACCGCAAAATGTTGTTTTCCGGAATTTCTTGTCTGATACTGACCTGGGTCATGCTCAATCCTCTGCTTTCGATGATGGGTGTGCAAAAGACCAATATGCTGGAGGCGTTGTCGCTTCCCATTCAGCAGGTCTCCCGGGTGATCGTTGAGGGCGGAGAGTTGACGCAGGAACAGACCGAACTGCTGGATGCCGTTGTGGATCGCTCGGTGATCCCGACAGAATATGATCCCAACTGCTCGGATCAGATGAAAGATGCCATTCTCATCAAGAGCTATGATGGCATCCATGTGATCCGTGGGCACTGGCAGGAATATCTGAAGCTTTGGTTGAATCTTGAACATCGGTATCCCCGTCAGTATCTGGAGGCTTGGATCGAAGAGACCAAGGGATACTGGAATGCCGGATATGATTATTATATTTACGCAGAATATGTATCGGACAATGATTTCGGCATCTGTATGCCACGCCAAAGCAACCCGATCCACAACCTAGTGAAGGCATATTGTATGTTTACGAGAGAAAGCCGGCTCTTTGAACCACCTCAGAGTATTGGGCTGCATGTGTGGCTGACGATTTTCCTGTTCTCAATGACGCTTTCCGGAAAGCGGAAGGAATGGCCGGTATACATTCCGCTGCTGGTGATTCTTGGGGGTTTGTGGCTGGGAACGCCGGTGTTTGCGGAATTCCGGTATGCGTATCCTGTATTTGCGGCCTTTCCGCTGCTGCTGCCCCTGGCGCTGCACCGGGAGCAGGAGCCTTCGGTGGGATGAGAGAAGCCGGCTTCGGCCGGTTTCTCTCAGAAATCCAAAAAAAGGGATTGCCAAATGGTTAAACTTATGCTATAATAAGCCAGTGTCCGAAGGTGGGCGCTCCACAAGTTACATTGGGATGTCGCCAAGCGGTAAGGCACCAGACTTTGACTCTGGCATTCGTAGGTTCGAGTCCTGCCATCCCAGCCACTTTAAATCCCATACGGTTCGCTAGCTCAGTTGGTAGAGCAACGCCCTTTTAAGGCGTGGGTCCAGGGTTCGAGCCCCTGGCGAGCCACCAAAACAGCCGATGTCAGATCTGACGTCGGCTGTTTTGCATTCTATCAACATATCCGGCGGCATCAGCCGCAGAAACAGGAAGTGAGACCATGATCGCCAATTACCACACCCACACCTGGCGGTGCAGCCATGCCACCGGTACCGAGGAAGAATACGTTCAGGCGGCTCTGGATCAAAAGCTTGAGATCCTGGGCTTTTCCGATCATACACCCTATACCTTTCCCCAGGGCTATGACTCCTGGTTCCGTATGAAGCAGGAGCAGCTGGCCGACTACTGTAATACCGTCCGCGCTTTGGAAAAAACCTACGCCGGACAGATCCGCTTGCCCCTGGGGGTGGAGATGGAGTATTACCCGGCCCTGTTTGATCAGGAAATCACTCTGCTTCGGGAAGCCGGGGTGGAGTATCTGCTGTTGGGACAGCATTTTGTGGACAATGAAGTCAATGCCAGCTACAGCGGCCACCCCACGGGGGATGTGGAGGTGCTGAACAAATATGTATCCCAGGCGCGGGACGGGATGCAGACGGGACGCTTTACCTACCTGGCCCACCCGGATCTCATTAACTTTCAGGGAGATCCCGGGATCTATCGGCAGGCCATGCTGGGGCTGTGCCGGGAGGCAAAGGGATGCGGAATGCCTCTGGAGCTGAACATGCTGGGCAAGGCCAGCGGCCGTCATTATCCCAATGATGTTTTCTGGGAGCTGGCGGCAGAGGAGGGCTGCGATGTGATTCTGGGCTGCGATGCCCACAGCCCGGAGCAGCTTCGGAACCGGCAGACCGAGGAGGAACTTTGCCGGATGGTGAAGGACTACGGTCTGAATCTTTTGCAGACGGTTCCCCTTCGTTCCATCGGATAAATACCATTGTTTTCTGTTTGCTGGGATAAGAGGTCATCTTGATAGTTGAAAAGATACTTGTGTATGGCAAACAGCATCAATATACATCCGGTCGTTTATTTCATTGTCAGCGTAGGACTTATACAACAAAATCATACAAATGTGAATGCTAAGGGGACAAACATTTTGCCCCCAGCGGCCTGTGTAACGCTGACCACAACTGGCCCCTAGTAGAGCAAATCTCTTAAAACTTTAAAACCTCATTAGTGCAACGAAATTTTTGCGGCGGTAATTCGGTGGCACCGTCTGCGTAGGGGCGGCTATCAGCCGCCCGGTTATTTCCCCCATGGGGAAATAACGTCGGCGCAAAGCGCCGACAATTCAATACCAAACATTTGCAAATGCAATTCGACGGTATATTGTCGAAACATGGTACATTTGCAATATTAAGAGCTTAGTTGGTGTGCGACGGTTCTGCTCAAAAACTTGCCACGTTGGCGGGCGGCTGATAGCCGCCCCTACATGGCGTATGCCACCGAATTACCTTGGCAGAAATTTCAAGGCGTTGTAGTAGAACAAATCACTTAAAACTTCATAAATGTATTTAAATTTAGCACCGCCATTATCCGCAGAAAAAGGCAAAATGCATTTAATCGAAAATGAAGTTTTGAAGGATACGCTCTACTAGTCCAGAGCATGAACAATGCCGACGAGATCATGGCTTTGGCCTGGCATCCTGTTATGAACTAAGAAACACCTCTTTTCAATATCCGAATCCCCCCGACCGATTGGCCGGGGGGTTATTTATACAAAGTTAAAATAAATATACGTCATATCATCAGAAAACCGTATTTCACATTTTCCGTGTTTTGTGGTAAAAAGTATGTCGTAACAATACGCCGTAACGGGACATTGGATGGAAAAGGCTCCATACGGCGAAAGAAATAACAGGAGGGAGATCCATGTCTTCTAACACCCCCGAAACCACGCCTGTCCAGAATCTGACCAGACAGCAGCTTCTGGATCTGGAACGGAAAAAGAAAACAAAAGCCCAGCTCTGGCTGGATATGCTGATCTACCTGCTGCCCTTTGTGGGCGGCATCGTCGCCGTACTGGAGTATACCCAGGTACCGGACAACAGCCTGAACCGGAATCCCTGGGCTTATCTGGCTTTCCTGTACATCCTTATCGGTGCCTATGCGGTTTACTGCGTGGTGTCCCTGGTGTTCCTGAAGCGGGGCAACCGGGATGTGATCGACAAGCAGCGCTACCGTGCGCCGCTGTTCACCGCTCTGTTCCTGCTGCTGGCGGTGTATGACTACATGACCCTGAAAACCGGTATTCTGACCCAGCCCTTCGTTCCCTGCCTGAACTTTGTGATCAACGCCTTCTGGAAGGATCGGGCCATTATCGGAGAGTCCACCCTGGCTACCCTGCGGCTGCTGTTTTTGGGCTATTTTGCCGGTGTGGCCCTGGGCCTGGTCACCGGTATCACCTGCGGCTACTCCGAACGGTGCCGCTATTGGGTGGATCCCATCATCAAGTTCCTGGGCCCCATCCCCACCTCTACCTGGATCCCCATTATGATGGTGGTTGCCAGCTCTCTGTTTGGCGGCGCTGTGTTCATCATCGGTCTGGGCTCCTGGTTCGCTGTCACCGTGGCCTCCATGACCGGCATTTCCAATGTGGACAAGGATTACTTTGAAGCTGCCAGAACCCTGGGCGCTTCCAGCCGTCAGCTGGTGTTCCGGGTGGCCATTCCCCACGCCATGCCCTCTATTTTCCAGGGCTGCACCCAGGCCATGAGCAGCTCCTGCACCGCCATCATGATCGCAGAAATGCTGGGCGTGAAGTCCGGTCTGGGCTGGTATATGAACTGGTCCAAGTCCTGGGCCGCCTATGACAGCATGTTTGCAGCCCTGTTCGTCATCTGCATCATCTTCACTGTCGTTACCAAAACCCTGGAAGCCATTAAGCGCCGTGTGCTGCGCTGGCAGATTGGAGTGAACGCATAATGGAAAAAACCATTCTCAAGCTGGATAATGTATCCAAGAGCTTTGCAAAGATCGAGACGGATGAGGTCACCCATGCTCTGTCCAGCGTGACCACCACCATGGAAAGCGGCGAGTTCATCTCCATGGTCGGCCCCTCCGGCTGCGGCAAGTCCACCATCCTGCGCCTGGTGGCCGGTCTGATCCAGCCCACCACCGGTGAGCTGACCCTCAACGGCAAGCCCATCACCGGGCCCGGCCCTGACCGGGGCATGATGTTCCAGAAGGCCACCCTGTTCCCCTGGCTGACGGTGTATAACAACATCGCCTTCTCCCTGAAGATGCAGGGCAAGCTCAAGGGCAACGAGGAAAAGGTGGAGGAAATGATCAAGACCATCGGCCTGGAGGATTTCCGCACCGACTACCCCGGTCAGCTGTCCGGCGGTATGGCCCAGCGTGTGGCCCTGGTTCGCTCTTTGATCAACGAGCCCCCTGTTCTGCTGCTGGACGAGCCTCTGGGCGCGCTGGATGCGTTCACCCGTATGAATATGCAGGATGAGATCCTGCGGATCTGGCAGAAGAAGCAGCAGCTGGCCATTATGGTCACCCACGATGTGGACGAAGCCATCTACATGGGCACCCGTGTCCTGGTGATGGATGCCCACCCCGGCCGGATCATTGCCGACCTGAAGATCAACCAGCCCTATCCCCGGGATCGTTCCTCCAAGGAATTCGTGGAATACCGCAATGACATCCTGAATAAGCTCCACTTCGCCGGAGCAAACGCTGCAAAATAATCCTGTATCACCTACAGCGACGCTGTATCTGAAATAAAAAATGAATAGGAGAACACACCAATGAATCTGAAAAGAATCGGTTCTGCTGCTCTGGCTCTGGTGCTGACCATGTCCATGGCAGCCTGCGTCAAGCAGGACACAAACCCCACCTCCTCCAAGACGGACGACAAGCTGACCGACTACATGGCAGCCGACAGCCAGATCAAGACCGGCATCGACGGCCAGGAAGTGGAAGTCAACGTCTCTGACGTCCACATGGATTCCTTTGAGGCCTCTACCTCCGGCAAGTGGGAAGCCATGTTCACCCCCGTGGAAGTGGAAGGCCGTGCCATCGACATGGCGAACTTTGACCTGACCCCCACCGCTGAGGAGAAGGCCGCCATGGAGAAGGAGCCTGCCTACGGCAAGCCCGTCAACTACTACATGTCCGACGGCTGCACCTCCGGCCCCACCGTGGCTGCAAACCTGGGCTACTTTAAGGAAGCCGGTCTGGAGTCCGAGGGCTTCAAGGGCACTTCCTACACCGAAGCTCTGGGTACCGCGCAGGCTACCGTGGCTGTGGGCCACATTGCCACCATGCTGGTGCCTGTCACCAACGGCGTGGAGCTGACCTTCGTCGGCGGCGCTCACATCGGCTGCAAGTCCCTGTACGTTCTGGCTGACTCCCAGTACAACACCACCGAGGATCTGAAGGGCACCAGCGTTTCCGTCCCCGCCGGTATCGGCGCTTCCGACTACAACATCGTCTGCATGATGCTGGAAGCTGACGGCATCGACCCTCAGAAGGATCTGGAGCTGATCCCGGTCACCACCGATGCCTGCATCAACGCCATGGAGAAGGGTCAGATCTCTGCCTGCCTGCTGTCTGACACCTTCGCTTACGCCATGGTCAAGGACGGCAAGCTGAAGTGTGTCCGTTCCCTGCTGGACAACGACTTCTCCAACAAGTGCTGCTGCGTCATCGCCATGAACCGTGCTTACGTCCAGCAGAACCCTGTCCATGCCAAGAAGATCGTTCAGGCTGTCCAGAAGGCACACTCCTGGATGCGTGAGAACCCCGCTGAAGCCACCGATTTCCTGATGGAGAACGGCTGGAACAAGGGCGACCGGGATATGAACATCATGCTGAACAACGCTTTGCAGTTTGGCAACGGCCAGCAGTTCACTGAGGACAGCATCAGAAGCATTGCCGAGAGCTACCTGCGCCTGGGCCTGATCACCAAGATGGACAACATCGACGAGATCATGAACCTGGCCTGGACTCCCGTCCTGGACTAATTCCAAAACCTCTTATCGCAAAAAAACGCCGGAGACCCGCGAGGATCTCCGG
>CAKUJT010000100.1 GCA_934661765.1 uncultured Senegalimassilia sp. | reverse complement strand
GGGGAGGTTTCCCCTGCGGGCCTCTCCGCGCCTTGAGGAGACTGCGGCATTGAATCCACTAACTTCAGATGCTGTGATTTTGACCGTGCATACCCTCAGGCGATTCGCGTTCTTGAAGCACTTGTTCGCTGCGCTGTACGCATCGTCTGAAATCGCATTGGGCGATTCCGTTTGGTTCGGGCGGGCCATCTTTTTTGTCTGCCCTGTTGGGGAGTTGGCGTCCTTGGTTGCTCTTCGGCAGCGCATCGGGATTCCCTATGCGGGATTAGCTCGCAGCTCGAAGTGCGTCGACGGCCATTTTGGTTCTGTATCGCGTACGGTAGCGAGATGGGTCATGGCCCGGTTGTTCTCTTTCATTGTTCCCGCTGTAGGCCGGCTTTCTTTCGTTATGTGCCGCTTCCCGATTCGGATTTTTGTTGGTCGCTGAAAGCCTTTATGAGGACTATAATCACAAAGCTATATACAGTTCATTGGCGCAATGTGGGTGTCGGGGATTGTTTGAGCCGTTGATATCGGCTTGTACGTTCGGCATTTATATGGTCTGATGCGGACCTGCCGAAGACGGTAGGTGAATCTGTTTTACGACAAGCCTTTCTAGCTTGGGATCGTAGACAGGTCGGGACCGTTTACGGCATGTTCGCAGGATCGCGCCATCGCAAGGATGGGAGATTGGCATGTCTGCTAATTCAGGGGGCGCACGTGCGTCCTGGTCGGGCAAATGGGCGTTTATCTTGGCTGCCGCGGCTTCGGCTATCGGCTTGGGAAACCTGTGGCGTTTCCCGTATCTGGCCGCGAAATACGGCGGCGGCGTGTTCCTTATCACCTATGTGGTGCTGGTTGTCACGTTCGGCTTTACGTTGATGATGCTCGAGTCGGCGCTAGGTCGCAAAACCGGGCAGAGTGCGCTTGGTGCTTTTAAATCCTTCGGGAAGAAATATGCCTTCATCGGCATCTTCACTTCCGCGATTCCGTTTATCATCGTGCCGTATTATTGCATCATCGGTGGGTGGGTGCTCAAGTACGCGGGCGCTTACATCATGGATGGCTCTGCGGCGCTTGCTGATGGGGGTACGTATTTCACCAACTTCATCGGCGGTGGCGGGGAGAGCTTCATTTGGGCCATTGCCTTCCTGCTCATCGTTTTCGCTATTGTGGCGCTTGGTGTGAAGAACGGCATCGAGCGCGCAAATCGCATTCTTATGCCTGTGCTGCTGATCATGACGGCCGGCATCTGCATTTACGAGCTCACGCTTCCCGGCGCAATCGACGGTTTGGCATATTACCTAACTCCTGATTTCAGCAAGTTCAGCGTTGAGCTGGTCATCGCCGCTCTTGGTCAGATGTTCTACAGCCTCTCATTGGCTATGGGCATTATGATTACGTATGGCTCCTACATGCAGAAGTCTGACAACTTGGAGCAGTCCGTGCGCCGTATCGAGCTCTTCGATACCGGCTATGCCTTCCTGGCTGGTTTGATGATCGTGCCTGCTGCGTTCGTGGCTATGGGCTCTGCCGAGGCTGTTGCCTCGAAGTCCGGCCCGTCGCTGATGTTCGTTATCTTGCCGACCGTGTTCGATCAGATGGGCGGCATTGCCTCGATCATGGGCTTCCTGTTCTTCCTGCTGGTGGTGTTCGCGGCATTGACCAGCTCCATCTCGCTCACCGAAACCTGCGTGTCCATCGTTCAAGACTCCGCGCACGTCACGCGTAAAAAGGCGCTTATCATCTCAGTCGTGTTCATTTTCGTGATGGCCATGATCGTGAACATGGGTTATTGCCAGCTTGCCTTCATCGAGCCGCTGGGACCGGGCAGCACTATCCTGGACTTCCTGGACTTCATCTCCAACTCCGTGATGATGCCGCTGGCCGCGCTGATGTCTTGCGTGTTCGTCGGCTGGATCATTAAGCCCAAGGCAATCATCGACGAGGTGAAATCCTCCGGTCCGTTTAAGGCGGAGAAGATGTTCACCGTCATGGTGAAGTTTATCGCGCCTGTGCTGTTGGTTGTTATCTTGGTTGCCTATGTTGCTGCGCAATTTGGTTTGTTCAGCATGTAGCGCGCCGATCATGCGGGTATCTAGCGCTACGGCTTAGCTAGGGAGTCATCAAGAGGTCGTCGACGTTTGTCGGCGGCCTCTTGTCTTTAAGGGCAACCGTCTCTCGTCTAAGGTCATACGCGGTTCGTCCAAGGGCTGGTGGCGTGTATGGGGATGGGTGGTACTGCTTGCGCGCTAACCTCTCTGCAACGCATTCGCTGATTCTTGGATGAAGGGAAGGGGATGGTTTTGCGGATGCCGGCGAAGAGCTGGGTTGTGGTGCCGTGGAGCAGCTTCGGCCGGCACCTCCAAGCGCGGTTTGCGCTGAGGGTTGTCGTATGGGTTGTCGGCGCAATGGTTCCTCGCCATGCCGCAGGCAGAAGGTGGCGCATTGTGTTATTTGCTATGGTGGTAACGTGGCGGCGCCTCTCGGGTTCTCAAGATTCGACTTGCTCGTTGATTGTTTCGAACAGGTAAATTCCTACGTGGTTGCGTCCTTTCGGCCCGCCGTAGGGCCGGATGTTCCCCATTTTCCCTCTGTTTTGGGTGTAAGGTATTCGGCAAGCGTTATTTGCACGTTGGGCGCAAAGCGCCCTTTCACGAAGGAGCATCACGATGGTCGAGAAGAAGGATCTTGACTGGGGCAGCCTTGATTTCGGCTACCATCAGACCGACTACAGCTACGAAGCTCATTGGAAGGATGGCGAGTGGGACGAGGGTGGTCTGACCACCGATCACGACCTGCATCTTTCCGAGTGCGCTGGCATCTTCCATTATTGCCAGGAAGTGTTCGAGGGTCTGAAGGCTTACACCACCGAAGAGGGCTCCATCGTTTGCTTCCGTCCGGACATGAACGCAAGTCGCATGTTCGATTCCGCTGAGCGTCTCGAGATGCCGGGCTTCCCGAAGGATCGCTTCGTCGAGGCCGTCAAGGAAGTTGTGAAGGCGAATGCCGCGTGGGTTCCGCCGTTCGGTTCCGGCGCCACGCTGTACGTGCGTCCGTTTATGATCGGCTCCGGCGAGGTCATCGGCGTTGCTCCGGCTCCCGAGTATACGTTCCGTATCCTGGTCACGCCCGTCGGCCCGTACTTCAAGGGCGGCCTGAAGCCGATCAAGCTGCGCGTGTCCGAGTATGACCGCGCTGCGCCGCACGGCACCGGCAACATCAAGGCCGGTTTGAACTACGCCATGTCGCTGCGTCCGACCATGGAGGCTCATCGCAACGGTTACGCTGAGAACATCTACCTGGATTCGCAAAGCCGCACCTACATCGAGGAGACCGGCGGTGCGAACGTGCTGTTCGTGAAGGAGGACGGCACCCTGGTGGTTCCGAAGTCCCACACCGATTCCATCCTGCCCTCCATTACCCGTCGCAGCTTGGTGCAGGTTGCTCAGGATCTGGGCATGACCGTCGACGAGCGCTATGTCACGTGGGAAGAGGTTGCCGGCGGCGAGTTCGTGGAGTGCGGCCTGTGCGGCACCGCGGCCGTCATCAGCCCGGTTGGGCAAATCGACAACAAGGTCAACGGTGCTGATCAGGAGGTCGTCTTCCCGGCTGGCTGCACCGAGATCGGCCCGGTCATGAAGCAGCTGCGCGAGACCCTTACCGGCATCCAGGATGGCAAGCTGGAAGACAAGCACGGCTGGGTTTGCAAGATCGACGTCGACTAGTTGTTAGCTGTATGGCTTGATGCAAACGATAACGGGGAAAGCAGGGATGCCTGCTTTCCCCGTTTTGCGTTTGGCGGGATTGTGCGGGACGGATGCCTTGCGTAACTTGTCCTTCGCGTATCCTAAATGCTTCGAAATCGGCCGCTTACGCTGTGCTAACCGTTCCTATGGCGGTTGTTTTCCCAGCTCAGGCGGATCAGATGTTGCGCATGCTTCCTAGTAATTCTCGGCGTTGATCTCGAAGTATGCCTGCGGGTGGTTGCAGACGGGGCAAACGTCGGGGGCCTTGGTGCCTACGACGATGTGGCCGCAGTTACGGCACTCCCACACCTTGACCTCGCTCTTCTCAAACACCTGAGCGGTCTCCACGTTGTGCAGCAGCGCGCGATAGCGCTCCTCGTGATGCTTCTCGATAGCGCCGACCTGGCGGAACTTCTCGGCCAGCTCGAGGAAACCCTCCTCCTCGGCGGTCTTCGCGAAGCCCTCGTACATGTCGGTCCACTCGAAGTTCTCGCCGTTTGCGGCATCCTCGAGGTTCTCCGCCGTGTCGCCGATGCCCTCAAGCTCGCGCAGCCACATCTTGGCGTGGTACTGTTCATTTGCCGACGTTTTGCGGAAGATCTCGGCGATCTGCTCGAAGCCTTCCTTCTTCGCCACCGATGCGAAATAGGTGTACTTGTTGGTTGCCTGCGACTCGCCGGCGAAGGCGGCCTGCAGGTTCTTCTCGGTTTGCGTTCCTTCGTATTTGCTCATGAGAAACCCCTCTCGCTGTGATGGCCCGGAGCGCCCGTGCGCGCGGTGCCTTTGGTTTCCATCTAATGATGGTATGGGCAAACGCGCAGCGGTGCAATCGTTTGCACCGCTTTGTGACGCAACTGTTGCAAGGGAGTAGGGTTCTGGACGGTTTGGTCGTGCATTCGGCGGGGCATCGCGTTGGGGCGTTGTTTGCGGTATCATTAAGAGCACGTGTATTCACTAGTTAAGGAAGTTTCAGCATGTCGCTTTCCATCGGTATCGTGGGCCTGCCCAACGTGGGCAAGTCCACGCTGTTCACGGCCCTCACGAACAAGGGCGGTTTGGCAGCCAACTACCCCTTCGCCACCATCGAGCCCAACGTCGGCATCGTTCCCGTACCCGACGATCGCCTGGAGAAGCTGGCCGAGATCGATCACCCTGCCAAGATCGTCCCTGCAACGGTCGAGTTCGTCGACATCGCCGGTCTGGTGGCGGGCGCCAGCCAAGGCGAGGGCCTGGGCAACCAGTTCCTCGCGAACATCCGCGAAACCGATGCCATCTGCGAAGTCGTTCGCTTCTTCAGCGATCCGGACGTCGTGCACGTCGATGGTCGCGTGAACCCCAGCTCGGACGTTGAAACCATCAAGACCGAGCTGATCCTGGCCGACATGGGCACGCTTGACAAGGCCATCCCGCGCCTGGAGAAGGAAGCGAAGCGCGACAAGGCTGGCGTGAAGAAGCTCGAGGTTGCCAAGAAGGTGCTCGATGGTCTCAACGAAGGCCATCGCGCGCGCACGCTGAACCTGGACGAGGACGAGCAGGCTGCCATCTATGACCTGCATCTGCTTACCATGAAGCCCATCCTCTACATCGCCAACGTGGACGAGGACGCGCTCGACGCCGACCTGGCCGAGATCGACGGCTGCCAGCCGGTGCCGATCTCTGCGAAGGTTGAGGCCGACCTGGCCGAGCTCGACCCCGCCGAGGCGAAGGAGTACCTGGAGGCCATGGGCCTTGAGGAGTCCGGCTTGGCGCGCCTGGTGCGCAGCGCCTACAAGCTGCTGGGCCTGCAAAGCTATTTCACCAGCGGCGAAACGGAAACGCGCGCTTGGACCATCCCCATCGGCGCGAAGGCCCCGCAGGCCGCCGGCGTCATCCACTCCGATTTCGAGCGCGGTTTCATCAAGGCGGAAACCGCTTCGTACACCGACTACGTGGAGCTGGGCGGCGAGCTGGGTTGCCGCAATGCCGGCAAGTTGCGTCAGGAAGGCAAGGAGTACGTGGTGCAGGACGGCGACGTCATGCACTTCAAGTTCAACGTGTAAAATACCTGGTCAAACGGCAGATTAGCGAACTTCACGGGGCGAATCCGGGAAACCGGCTTCGCCCCGCGCGTTTTCGTGCATGCTGACTTTTCGCACGTGCGTGAAAAGTCCTTCGGCTGGCGTATAATTTGCCTGTTCGAAAGCTATTCGGCTGCGCTCGGCGCGGCCTTTTATATGCCCGGTGAAATTTGCCGGGCGTGCGACAAGGAGCATCTCGATGAAAACGAGCGATTTCGATTACGATCTTCCCCAGGAGCTTATCGCGCAGGAGCCGGCGGCGGTGCGCGATGCGTGCCGCATGCTGGTCATGGACCGCGAAACCGGTGCGATCGAGGACCGCATCTTCCGCGATATCATCGACTATCTTGAGCCCGGCGATCTGCTGGTGGCGAATGAAACGCGCGTTTTGCCGGCGCGCCTGCTCGGCGCGAAGCGCGGCACGGGCGGGCAGTCCGAGGTGTTCCTGCTTCGCCAGCTTGTGGGTTCCAAGGCACAGCCGTATGCGGATGTGCCCCATATCCCTGATCAGCCTGTTCCCGGCGAAAACCAGCAGGCCATCTGGGAAGTGCTCGTGCGTCCGGGCAAGCGTTTGAAGCCCGGCAGCGGCGCGGTGGTGGATTTCACGGATGGCGAAGGCAACGTAGCGCTGTCCGCCGAGATCGTCGACTGGGCCGAGGGCGCTCAGCGCGGCGAGCGCGTGGCGCGCCTGACCACCACGTATCCCTCGCTTGACGAGGCGCTTCATGCAGTGGGGCATACGCCGCTGCCGCCTTATATCAAGCACTACGCCGGCGATGAGGAGCTGTACCAAACGGTGTATTCCCGTCGTGAAAGCTCGGCGGCGGCCCCTACGGCAGGCCTGCATTTCACGCCCGAGCTGATCGAGCGCCTGCGCGAGAAGGGCATCGATTGGGAAACCGTCGAGCTTGAGGTGGGTCTTGACACGTTCCGCATCGTGGACGAGGAGGACCCGCTGGCCCACAAGATGCACACCGAGTTCTACACCGTGCCGCAGAAGACGGTCGACGCCATCAACCGTACGCACGCCAACGGCGGCCGCGTGATCGCCGTGGGCACCACCAGCGTGCGCAGCTTGGAAAGCGCTTGGGACCCGTCGGCCGACAACGGGGCCGGCGCCATCACCGCGCGCGACCGCGATGCCACCAGCCTGTATCTGCTGCCGGGCAGCACGTTCCACGTGGTGGACGCTCTGGTCACGAACTTCCATGTGCCGCGCAGCACGCTCATGATGCTGGTCAGTGCGTTCAGCACCCGTGAGAACATCATGAACGCCTATCAGCATGCCATCGAGGAGCGCTACCGCATGCTGTCGTTCGGCGACGCCATGTTCATCCGCTAGCATTCGCTTTAGAGGGAAGAGGCCGGCGAGGGGATTGAGCTACATCTCGTCGTTCGGGCGCCCTGTATAAAGGCTGCTCCGTAATGGATTGGATCGAGCGCCTCTTGTTTCTCGGGCAACGAGAGACAAGAGGCGCTTTTGCGCGTATGAACCTTAGTGTGAAGCGCGATGGGGGACGAGGAAATGGTGGCTGAGTTCCTCGCTTTGGAATGTAGTTGTCAACTCATTGCTGGCCGCTATGCGACTGCGAGTTTGTTCCTGGTATCTTCTTGTTTGCGAGTCCGTTGCGCCCGCTCGCAGTGGGTTGCGATTGCGGACGAATTGGGCGCAATGCGCCAGCGAGGGCGGGGCGCACCCGCTGGGCCGATGGAGTCTAGCTGCTATTTCCCCTGTTCGCGCAGGGCTTTTAGGATGGCGCGCTTGCGTGCCTGCTTCTTGTCGTAGGCTGCGCGCTCGGCTTTGTGGGCTGCGCGTGCGGCTTCCTCGGCTGCACGCTCGTCGGCGTGGGCTGCGCGTTCGGCGGCTTTTGCGGCGGCGCGCTGCTCCTTGCGCTCGGCGCGTTCGGCGGCCGCTTCCAGGTCGCTGATGCGGCAGCCGCAGAAGTTCTGTCGGTACATTCCCAGCTCGCGGCTTTCGCGCGTGGCCTCGTCGTAGTAGGGGCGGAAGTCCTCGAACACGGGCGCGACCCCGGCTTGCGCCGCCGCGCGCTCCACTTCCTCGCGGATGACCTGGGTATATTGGTAGGGGCTCACCGATAGCGTGGTGCCGATGCCCTCGAAGCCGCGTTTCGCGGCTACTCGAGCGGTTTCCTCTAAGCGAAGGCGATAGCAGGCACGGCAACGCGCCTCTCTGCGCGCGGGGTCGACCGACAACACCGCGGCGCGAGGTGCGGCGCCGCTCGCAGAGCTTGCAGAAAGGGGAACGCCATCAGGTGAAATGTCTCCGTTATTCGTATCGGTAACCGTTTTACACCGGTTGCTAGAGGATTCGTCGAGGCCCTCGATTTTACCCCCGCGTTCGCCGGCGCACTCGCCTTCCGCGCCAGCCTCCGCCCGTGCCCGCTCGACCTCGGCGATCGCGGCGTCCCCGATGCGGCCCGCGCATGCTTCCCACGTGGCCGGGTCGTACGGGCCTTCCAACACCTCGAATCCCGCATCCGCTGCCCACGCGCGCAGCGTTGCCAGGCGATGCTCGTATTCCTCGGCGGGGTGGATGTTCGAGTTCGCGTAGTAAATGGTGATGTCGTGCCCTGCGGCCTTCAACAGGCGCGTCGGCTCGAGCGAGCACGGCCCGCAGCACGCATGCAGCAACAACTTCATTCGCGAACT
>CAKUJT010000099.1 GCA_934661765.1 uncultured Senegalimassilia sp. | reverse complement strand
GATAACGAAATCGTACAGAACCCAGCTGACCAGCAGCATGATGACGTCGTAGCCGCCGGCAAGCGCCATCGACTGCGCGAACACGTCGAGATACCCCTCGGCGCCCACCACCACGGCGGTAGTCGCCGACGCGCATGCGTAGAGCAGCGGGAAAATCAGCGGCACGAACAGCACGGCGAGCATGACGTCCTTGCCGCGCGTGTTCACGGTGATGGTGGACAGCAGCGTGCCGATGCCCGCCACGCCTATGGTGCCCACCGCTAGCGGCACCGCCATGAGCATGAAATCCGGGCCGGGCTGGGCGGTGGTCAGGAAGAAGAACCAGAACAGCGGCACGGCGATCACCTCTACCACCAGCAGAAACAGCAGGTTCGAGGTTGCCTTCGCCAGAAAGATCACGCTGCGGTCCATGGGCACGAGCAAGATACCCTCCATGCAGCCCTGCTCCTTCTCGTGGTTGAACGAGCGGTTCAAGCCCAGCAGCGACGTGAACACGATGAGCGCCCACAGAAGGCCGCCGGAAAGCTGCAGCACGTCGGTCGCCTGAGCCGTCTGCCCGAGCGCCGCGCCGTACACGATGAGCACGAGCAGCGCGTAGATGCCCATGGACGTGAGCATCTCCTTGGTGCGGAACTCCTGCTGCAGGTCTTTCGCAAGCAGGGTTTTATACTGGGCGAACGTGCTGGGCACGCTCAGGGCCACCTGACCGGCGCGCGCCCGATCGGCGCCCGTGCTTGGCTTACGCGCCATTTACGACACCCCCATTCCCACCGTTGAGCGGTACAGCTCGGAGAACTCGTCGAAATCGAGCTGGTCCTTCGCCCCGAACGTCACCACGCGCCCGCGCGCCAGCACCAGCGCATGCGTGCACATGTCGAAGCCCTTGCGCAGATCATGGCTCACCATGACGAAGGTTCGGCCTTCGCGCTGCTTCTCGATCAGCTGATCGAAGATATCCACGGCATGCGGATCCAGGCCGGAATACGGCTCGTCCAAAAACACCACGTCGGGGTCGTGGATAAGGGCGCGGGCGATGGACAGGCGCTGTGTCATGCCGCGCGAGAACGTGCGCACCACGTCAAGGCGGCGATGCTTCAGCTCGACGGCCTCGAGCAGCTCCATCACGCGCGCCTGCGGATCGGCCAGACCGTAGAGCTTCGCATACAAAAGCAGGTTCTGCTCTGCGGTGAGGTCGGGATAGAGCATGGCGTTATGCGAAATCAGCCCGATGCGCCCGCGAGCAGCTTCGGGGTCTTCCCGCAAGTCGATGCCCATAAGGCTTGCCGAGCCGTCCGTGGGGCGCGTCAGCGTGGACAGCATGCGCAGCAGCGTGGTCTTGCCGGCGCCGTTGGGGCCGAATATGGAAAGGAACGCCCCCTGCGGAACCTCGATGGACACCTTGTCCACCGCCTTGCGCGTGCCGAACACCTTCGACAGCTTCCTTGTCCTGATGGCAGCCGTTTCCTCCATCGGCCCCCCTTCCCCTGCATCTTGGATGCGTGCGAGCACTTTGCACGCCAGTCTAACGCAAAACGCGATCGCCGCGCGAGCGGCGCGCCGGCTTCGGGTGCCTATGCCGCGCTCTCCGCCGATTCGCCCGATGCTTCATCGGCGGCTGCACGCTGCTCGTCGGTGAGCTTGCGGCTGGCGCGCCTGCGGCCCGCCGTCGCCACGCACACGCCGACCATGAGCAGCCCGAAGCCCGCCCACACCAGCGAGATGAGCGGATTGACCCGCACATCCATGGAGAACGCGCCGTCGTTGTTCACGCCGCGGTACACCACGAACAGATCCTCGGTTGGCAGCGAGATGACGCTCGCGACCAGCTTCTGCTGCTGAGTCTTCTGCGCCAGCTGCACGCTCGGGCTGACCTGGCCGATGAAGGCGCCGTCCTTGTAGGCATCGTAGTTCACGGTGTACATGATGACGTCGCCATTGTTCACCTCGGTCACGGAGTTGGACACGTACTCAAGCGTGTAGTCCTTGATCTGGAAGGTCTCCGAAGCGGTGTCGGTGGCCTCATCGTAGCCGATGTAGGCGACCTTCTCCGTCACGTACATCGACGAGCCGATCAGGCCGATCAGGATCACGGCCATGGCCGCGTGCGACAGGAAGCCGCCGAAGCTTGCAGGGCGATTGCGCAGGCACCCGCCGAAGGCCGCCACGGCGCCGCAGCTATGCGACTCCTTATACGAGCGCACGATGCGACCCAACATGAACAGCGAGTTGAACAGCAGCATGCTCGCCACGAAGAAGCCCACGAGCGCCAAGCCGTTGTAGTACCAGGCGGGGCCATCGCTTGCCAGCTCTTCGGCGGCGGTGCCGCCTGCGGCGATGATGGCGTTGTAGCTCGGCACCAGGTACGTGGCCCAGTACACCGCCAGCACCGCGAACAGGACCAGCGCGCAGATGGCGGGGATGCGCGCCTGCTTCAGGAACTTCGAGCGCAGCGTCTTGCCCCAGGCCAACAGCGGGCACACCGCAAGAATGGCCAGGTACACCACACCCAGCGGGCGGGCGATGGCGTTGAACGTGCCCGAGGACACGGTCTGACCGCCGAACGGCAGGAACTCAGGCAGCGCCGAGGACACGGTCAGGTACGCCAGCAACGTGGCGAACACCACCATGATGACGTTGTTGAAGTAGTAGGCGCCTTCCTTGGACAGCAGGTTCTCCACCTCGTCGGAGCCGTCGGCTGCCGGGCCGAAGCTCTTCCAGCGAACGACCAGGCCCACGATGCCGGCCAGCAGCGCCACGACGATGAGCGCGCCGAACAGCACGAGCGACACCGGGTCGCCCTCGAAGGCGTGCACGGACTGCACCAGGCCCGAACGGGAGATGAACGTGCCCACGATGACGAACGCGAACGTGATGCAGGCGCACATGACGCTCCAACGCTTGAACGCGCCGCGCTGGCGGTACACGGTGAAGCTATGGATGAGCGCCACGCCCACCAGCCACGACAGCAAGCTGGCGTTTTCCACGGCATCCCAGCCCCAATAGCCGCCCCAGCCGAGCACCACGTAGGCCCACACGGCGCCCAGGCCGATGCCAATGCCCAGGAACAGCCACGAGAACAGGGCGTAGCGCTGGCTGCGCACCACCCATTCCCTGGACGGGTCGTTCACGATGAGCGCGGCGATGGCATAGGCGAACGGGATGGTCAGGCCCGCATAGCCCACGAACAAGGTGGGCGGATGGATGGCCATGGCCCAATGCTCCAACAGAGAGTTCATACCCAGCATGCTGGCCGCATTGGTCAGCGAGCCGTCGGCGTTGTAGTACTTCTGAGGCGTGACCGTGAACGGCATGTTGCTCTCGCTGAACAGCAGCACGCCCACGAACGCCGCCAGCACCAGCTGCGACACCATAAGCGCCATGGAGTCAAGCTTGCGCGGGCTTTTCAGGTCGCGAAGGGCCACCACGGAGTTGAACACGCTGATAAGCCATGCCCAGAACAGCAGCGAGCCCTCGCGGCCGGCCCACAGGCCGGACAGCTTGAACAGCCAGCCGAGCGTGCCTTCGGCGTTGCTGTGCTGCTTGAGCACGTACTCGATGGAGTAATCGCCCGCGAAGAAGCAGTACACCAGGATGCCGCAGCATACGGTGAGCGCCGCCGTGGTCAGGATGGAGGCGATATGCCCGCCCCATGTCAGGGTCTCGCCAAGCGAGCTTTCCCCCTTGCGCCCCAAAATCGCGCCCGCAAGCAGGCACAGCACCGATACGGCCACGCCGGCGAACGCCACCAGCAGGCCCATAAGGCCGATAGTCGACATACGTGAAACCTCTTCCTAACCCGCGAGAGCAACATCGGTGGCGGCGAACTTGCCGTCGGCGGAAAGGCTGCCGGTGACCACGAGCGAGCTGCCTTCCGCGATCTCGTCGGACAGCGCGCCGTCGAACGCGACGGGCAGCGTCTTGCCGGAATCAGGGTCGGCCAGCACGAAGCGTTCGCCCGCGCCGGCGGCCTTCAGGGAGCCCGTTTGCACGGTGCCGGAAACCTTCACCGGCTTGTCGACGACCTGGTCGCCGTACTCGAGCAGGCGCGAGACGCTCAACGCGCTCGAGGCGTTCTCGTACTTCGAGGGGCACTTCGTCACCAGTTCGGTGGCATGCAGCACGCCGTCGTTGGCGATCTTGCCTGTGCAGATGGCGGTCACGTCGTTGCCGAACGTGGCCGACACGCCCCCTTCGTAGCGCACCTCGAGCTGATCGCCGGGGTTTCCGTCCTTGTCGTAGATGGCGAACGTGAGCACGTTGTCGTTGGTGGTGTAGGAGTTCTCCACCACATTGCCCGTCACTTGGATCTTCTGGTCTGCATACTTACCCGCAACGGCGTCGGCGACGGTGGCGGACTTGGCAGCACCGGAGCCGCCGACGACGGCCAAGATCACGACCAGCACGATGACGATGATGCCGGTTACCGCCATCATGCGACGCTTCGTCTTCGTATTCACAGGCCCTCCCTTTTCCTTAAGCGTTTATCCCTTGCTTTCTAACGGTAACCATATCGAAAACAACGGGGGTATTCCATCACCCAGATAGTGTAATTTGCTCGTTAAACCGCACTATTTACCCGGGGAAGAGGCCATTTCGACCGTTTGCCGACACGATAACCGATAAGGAAGGGGAAACGACGCAATCAAGGTAGCCGCTTTGCCGGCACCCGTTCACACCGCGGCCATACGCCTCCAAAACGCGAAAAACCCGGGGTGAGCGCACCTGATCGGCGTGCCCGCCCCGGGCCGTTACCTCGAGCCACGCAAACATTCCGCCAAAGTGCCCATCCGCGCAGCGTCCGCTTCCTGTCGCCATGCAAGGTACGCGGGCAGCTCCATGCCCTCCCCTTCCGCGAACGGCACCGCCTCCACATCCGAGAACTGCTCGGGATAGCGACCATCGCAGACCACAAGCACCACCCCTCCGTCTTCATGGAGAAAGCCATGATGCCGCGCCGCCGACATCTCCAGCGACGCCATGCGCGGACGCACGCCATGCCGGGAAAGAAGCTCAAGCACCGTCGCCTTAAGGAAGCTGGAATCATACGGCTCGGCAAGCAGGGCGCCTTCCAGGTCGGCAAGGGCAAGCGATTTGCGTGAGGCGAACGCGTGCCCGCGCGACACCAGCAAACGCAACTCGACCGTACCCACGCGCTCCGACACAAGCCCCTCGGCCCCCGGACGTCCCGCCACCACCGCCGCGTCCACCGCACCGGATTCCAGCTCCGACAAGCACGAACCGCTGGAAAGAAACGACACGTCAAGCGCAACGTGCGGGCAGCGGCGCCGGAAACCGCGGAAATCGCGCTCAGTCATCACACTGCCACGCAAAGGGGAGCTGGCCACCGCAACGCGCAACCGGGAAGCCCCCGCCGCGCCCGACAGGCCGCCGTCGCCGCAGATGCGCCGGATATCGTCCACCCCCTCGAGGACCTTGGAGGCACGATGGAGCACCTGCGCCCCACGGGCAGTGGGGCGCAGGCGGCGCCCCGTCGGCTCGAACAACACGATGTTGAGCTTGTGCTCCATGTCGTGGACGGATTTCGAAACGGTTTGCGGGGAAACGTACAGCTCCTGCGCAGCGGCGCTGTAGGAACCCGCACGAGCCGATCTGACGAAACGATCAAGCTGCTCGATGCTCGGACTCATTGCAACCCCCTCGCACAACATACGGAATATCGTGGGTAATACCACTAAAACAGCAGGTCATACGCGTATGGAGGCATATGCTACCAAAACAGCCGCAAAAAGGTTCCGGCTATCGCCGATCGCATTCCGTGCCCTGCCGCAGATAAAAAAGCCCCGATATCGTAACCGAACGATTACGACATCGGGGCAAAATGCCTGACGGCGGCGCGCTACTGCTTGGCGAAAAACGCGAGCGCCACGGCGCCCGGTCCTACGTGCGTGCCGATGGTGCCGCCCACGGTGGAGTAGCCCACGCTTTCCACGTGGCCTTCCCACAACTCGCGGCTATCCTCGATGTACTTGCGCACCAGATCATCGCCCAAGCCGGTATAGCCCAAGAAGAACGGCATGTCGAAGTCGATGCCGCCGGCCTCCTTCACCTGCTGGATGAGCAGGTTGTTGCCCTTCTTCGAACCGCGCGCCTTGCCGAGCACCGCGACGGCGCCGTCTTGGATGGCGACCACGGGCTTGATGGACAGCACGCCGCCGGCGAAGGCCGCCGTCTTGGAGATGCGGCCGCCCTTTTGCAGGTACTCCAACGTATCAAGCAGCGCGACCAAGCGGATGCGGCCCTTCGCATCATCAAGCTCGGAGGCGATCTGGGCCGCCGACATGCCTTGCTTCGCCAAACGCACCGCATATGCCGCCAGGGCCTTCTGCCCGATGGTCACGTTCGTGGAATCCACCACGTGCACGCGGCCTCCCCACGCCTGCGCTGCGGCAAGCGCGCTTTCATGCGTGCCCGACAGCTTCGCGGACAGCGTGATGACCACCGCCTCATCGGAGCCGCCAGCATCGGGCGCGCCGAGCACGCCTTCGATAACCTGCGAGAACGCGAACGGCGTCACCTGGCTAGTGCGCGGAAGCTCATCGGACTCCACCAGCTTCTCGTAAAACCGGTCATGCGACAGGTTCACGCCGTCCAAGTACTCCTCATCGCCGAACGCGATGGAAAGCGGCACGACGGCGCTTATGCCCTCAAGCTCGCCTTGTACCAGGTCAGAAGCTGAATCAGTGATGATATGAACGCAAGGCGCGCCGGCGCCGACGGATGGTTGCTGCAAAATGCTCCAATCGTTTCATGGATTGCGTGATTGCGCGCGAACCTGTTTCGCTCACGCGCAACACCCCATATTGCAGCAATATGTCCATTAACGCAACCGTCATCTCATAATCGGCATCCTTGCAGCCGCCGATCAAGCCATGCGCCCAACGCCCCTACAGGCACAGCTCCGCGAAATCGGCGTCCTCGATGCGCACGTCGGCGTTGTAGAACGCCCCCAACGCGGCGGTTCCCAAGGCGATATCCGCGACGCCCGCCGTCTCGTAGCTGGAATGCATGGCCAGCTGAGGCAGACCCACATCGACGGCATGCATGCTCACCTGCATATTCGACAAATTCCCAAGCGTCGACCCGCCCGGCATGTCGCTTCTATTCGCGAAACGCTGCAGGGGCACGCCCGCATCCTGGCATATCGCGCAGAACACCGCACGGCTGAACGCGTCGGTGCAATACTTCTGATTCGCCGCCTCCTTCACCGCGAGGCCGCGATTGAGCATGACGCGGTTGCCCTCGTCGTAGAGCTCGGGGCGGTTCGGATGGACGGCATGGGCGTTGTCGCAGCTAACCAGCATGCTCTTCGCCAGCGCGCACCGCAGCTGCTCGGGCGTGAACCCAAGCCCCGCATTCACGCGCTCAAGGCAGTCGCGCAAAAACGTGGACATGGCACCCTGCTTGGTGTTCGAGCCCACTTCCTCGTTATCGAAGCAGCAGAACACCGAGACGGCATCGTCGTTGCCCGCGGCCAGGAATGCGGCAAGCGAAACGTAGGCGCACCCCAGGTCATCCAGGCGCGGAGCGCTTATGAACTCGTTGCCCCAGCCCCACACGGAAGGCTGCTGACGGTTCACCAGGAACAGGTCGCGCGCCAGCACCTGCTCGGGCGCGACGCCCGCCTCCTGGGCGATGAGCTTGTCGAAGGACCCAGGCTGAAGCGCCCCAGCCGACATGACCGGGCACAGATCGACGGCGCGGTTCGGGGAGAAGCGGGAATTCGCCTCGCGATCAAGGTGGATAGGCACGCGAGGAATGATGAGCAGGTCCGCATCGGGCGCGATCAGGCGGCTTTCCACGCGGTTACCCGAACGCACCAGCACGCGGCCCGCCACGGACAAGGGCCTGTCGAACCAGGTATGGTCCATCACGCCGCCATATGCTTCCACGTTCAAGCGCAAATAACCCGACGGCCCGGAAAGCTCGGGAGCCGCCTTTACCTTATATGTGGGGGAATCGGAATGCGACGCCGTGAGCTGGAAGCGATACGCGTCAAGCTGCGCGCCGACCTTGAACGCAACGATGCTCGAGTTGTTGCGCACAGTGTAGTAGCGCCCGCCGCGCCGAACCTCCCACGGCTTGCTTTCGGGCAGGTAGGCGAAGCCGGCCTCATCCAAACGCCGCCGCACGGCCGCCGCCGTATGGAACATGCTCGGGCACTCCTGCACGAACGCCGCCATATCATGCGCCGCACGCACATCTGCCAGGGCGATGCTCGCCTCCGCCGATCCCATCTGCGTCGAAGCCGGGTCCTTATCCATCATCTCATCCGCCATGGTCAGCTCCTTTCGTTCCCGTCCAGTCTAGCAACCAACGCACGCGGCAACAGGTTGCACTACAATACGAACCCGAAGAACACGCATTGGAAAGGAAGTGCCATGATCGCGGCATTATGCGTCGGAGCAGGCGGTTTTTGCGGAGCCATCGCACGCTATCTGCTTGGACTGCTCCCCTATCAGGGGCAATTCCCGCTTATCACCTTCATCATCAACTTCACGGGAGCCGTGGTCATCGGCGCCGTGGTGGAAGCGGCCAGCGTCCGCCCCGGCATGCTGCCCGCA
>CAKUJT010000098.1 GCA_934661765.1 uncultured Senegalimassilia sp. | reverse complement strand
ATTCCGGAAGATATCTGGATGCAGGTGCAGGAGAAGCGGAAGATGCTGCGAAAACAGAACAAGAAGGTGGATGATCCGGAGCGGATCAGTCTTCTGGCAGGTCTTGTGAAGTGTCCGGTGTGCGGGACAGGGCTGATTATGAAAAAAAGTAAGCGGAAGAACAGCAATCATGGCGGCTATTATAAAATTGTTTATTCTTATGGATGCCGAAACACACGTAAGAGTGCAGGACGTGTCTGCAACTGCAGGCGGACGTATAATCAGGACAAACTGGACAGGGCTGTGATGGAAATTGTGGGAAAGGTGACAGAAACTCGTGAGTTCCGTCAGGCAGTTATGAATACGGTTGGGGACAGGAGTTCATTGAAAGGATTGATGTCTTCCAGGATGAGAGGGACGATGGCAGGATTCTGAAAAGGATTGTATTTCGTTTTCCAGTTTATTATGAGGACGAAGGGAAAAGGGCAGAGAATGATGAACCGGATGAAGTGGTGACCTTTGAAGTAGACTGTACAGAGCATCGGGTGACTGCTTCTGAGGCAAAAGCAACTTATGCGGAGATCAGGGCATATGTAAAAGAAAAGTATGGAATGAATGTTTCTTCCTTATATATTGCGCAGGTAAAACGGAAGTATGGTCTGGATGTGGGAAAGGCTTATAACAAGCCGGCTAAAAATAAGAATCATGTGCCGGTTTGTCCGGTGGAAAAGGAAGTGGTGATTCTGGATGCTTTGAAGCATTTCCGGATGCTGGATGAGGATGTGGAGTACAGGAAGGAGAGTGCAGTGTGAAAAAGAAATGTTATATTTATATCCGTGTTTCTACGGCAATGCAGGTGGACGGCTACAGTCTGGAGGCACAGAAAGAAAGGCTGATGAAGTTTGCGGAGTTCCAGGAAATGGAAGTGGTCAGGGAATACTGTGATGCTGGTAAATCCGGTAAGAGTATTACGGGCAGGCCGGAGTTTCAGAGGATGCTGCAGGATGTGTCCGAGGAACGTGACGGAGTGGCATTTATTCTGGTATTTAAGCTGTCACGTTTTGGAAGGAATGCGGCGGATGTTTTAAACTCCCTGCAGTTTATCCAGGATTATGGCGTGAATCTGATCTGTGTGGAAGACGGGATTGATTCTTCTAAGGATTCCGGCAAGCTGACCATCACGGTGCTGTCGGCAGTGGCTGAGATTGAAAGGGAGAATATTCTGGTCCAGACAATGGAAGGAAGAAAGCAGAAGGCCAGAGAGGGAAAATGGAATGGCGGACAGGCTCCTTTCGGGTATGATCTGGATTCAAGGAACAGCACACTGGTGGTGAATGAGGAAGAAGCGGAGATTGTGCGGATTATTTATGACAAGTTTGTGCATACGGATATGGGAGCAGATGCTATCTGCAATTATCTGAACCAGAGAGGTTATACGAAGAAAAAGGTACGAGGGCATGAACTGAATTATTTTGCCAGAGGGCTGATCATGAAGATTCTGGATAATCCGGTTTATACAGGGAAGATTGCTTACGGGAAGAATGTTACGGAGAAGGTGAAGGGAACGAGGGATGAATACCGGCGGGTGAAGACAGATGATTACCTGCTGGCAGATGGACTGCATGAGGCGATTGTGGATGAGGAGACGTGGGAAGCGGCGAGAGAGAAAAGGAAGAGGACGGGGGTTAGATTTGTTAAAACTCATAGTCCGGAGCATGAACATATTTTAACTGGATTGATCAGATGTCCTCTTTGCGGCGGTGGAATGAGTGGAACAGTTCAGCGACGGCAGAATAAGAAAACTGGGGAATACAAGGATACATTTTATTACAGATGTCATCACAGAAAAAAAGTCGATGGAAAGATTTGTGATTACAAGCCGATGCTGAACCAGAAAATGTTTAATGCAGAAGTAGAGGAATTTATCCGGTATATGGTTGCGGGGGATGAGTTCCGGAGGTTTGTGCAGGAGAAACTGGAAGAGAAGGTGGATGTTTCTGCTTTGGAAACTGAGAGGGAGCAGCTGCAAAAACAGCTGAAACAGGTACAAGGGTCGAAACTGAAACTGATACAGATGCTGGATCGCCTGGATACTGGGGATAAGCATTATACGAGAAAATACCAGGATATGCAGGACAGGCTGGATAACCTGTATGATAAGGTGGCAGAGTTTGAGGAGGCGATGAAAGATATTGATGCTAAGATTGGGGCATCTTACGGGAAAGAAATTACGGGTAAAAAACTGTATGAATTTCTTCTGGATTTTGATATACTGTATGATAAAATGACAGATATGGAAAAGAAAGAATTTATGAATACATTTATTGAGAAGATTGAATTGAAGAATGAAACTGTTAATAATGGGACAGGTCAGGGTTCGCGCATTGAACATATTGATCTTGCGTTTCCGGTGTATTATGGAGAATGTAAAGGAACAAGAATTCGTATGCCCGAAGAAAACACAGTCGAGAGTGTCGTGTTGATGTCAAAAGTCGAGAAGTAGATGTACGAAAAAGGCTTGAAAACAAGAGATTTCCGAGGTGAAGCGGATTTTGGACACAGGGTAACACGACCGAAAAATGAGAAGTTTGCTGTTAGGGGAAACATATCTACATGAAAAAATGACGGAGGGTTGAGTTGACAGCTTGCAAAATGGGTAGGTTGAGTAGACAGGTTGGATATTTGCAGGTCGAGTTGACGGAATGATAATTTGAAGCAAAAAATGGGAGATTTGGCACCTTGTAGCAATATGAGGTGCCGTTTTTGATAGTTGTGTGGGAGCAAGAACGGGAATATGAAGAAATTTTGCAGATGTATTATTCGCAAAAGATATCGGTGATGGTGAGAGAGTTGAGATGATACGCTTTTAGAGGTAAAATAAAAAGAATAGAAAGAGTGTGATAAGTTAGGAAGAATGGAATAAAGGCCATCAAGAAGGTTGCTATTGTTGACTGTAAAAGAGGGGAGATTTAGATATGTCATATTGTTGTGAGGAATGTTTTTCAAACGAAGCGATTAAAAAATTTATTCAGGAGAATAGTAGTATTGTGGGAGAGTGCGAATATTGTGGTTCGCATAATGTATCACTAATATCACCAAGAACATTAGGGGAGTATATGTGTTCATGTTTAGAAAAAGCATATGAATATATTGATGAAGGCACCGGGGCTATGTACGATAGTGAAGACGAAATGTATTTAGGACCAGATGGAAAAGAGGCAACAGTATATTCAGTTAGAGAAATATTGATGGAAGAGGAGGTATTTGCAGATATTACAGACAGTGATGCGCTGCTTGATGAATTATTTTTAGGGTTATTATCATATGAAGAGCAAAAGGATGGGGCTTATAATCCTTTTTATGATATTGATATAGAATGTTTTGTAGTTAAAGATGATTTATATGGTTTAGAGGCAACGCAAATATATTATAACTGGGAGTTATTTAAGCATACAATTAAACATTACAATAGATTTTTCGATGTAGATGGTCTTGAAATTCGCAACAAATGCTTGGAAAAAATAAACACATATCTTTATGATTTTATTACGGATATCGATATAGGTACGATATTCTATCGTGCGAGAGAGCAGGATGATTCCATTAAGGATATCACTGGAATAGATCCATATAAAGAGATGGGTCCCGCACCATATAATAAAGCAAAGACAAATAGAATGAGCCCTGCAGGAATATCATATTTATATGTTGCAGGAGACAAGGACACTGCGTTTGCTGAGTGTCGTCTTAATGGGAAAAGGGCAGTTGTAGCTGAGTTTAAATTAAAGGATTCGTTACAGATTATTGACTTTTCAAGAAGTTCTTTTTATTGGGCAGGAAGTATTTTTGAAGATGATTATAATCATGATGGGCGGTGGATATCTTCATTTTTGAAAAGTTTTGTGAATGAAATCACAATGCCAGTTGACGATAAAGTGGAAGATCACTCTTACGATTATGTTGCGACACAAGTAATCGCAGAATATTTGAGAAGCAAACATTATGATGGAATATGTTTTAAAAGTAGTGTTAGTGAAGGAAAAAGTTATGTATTCTTTTGCGGACCAGATACAGAACATATTCACGATGCGTACCCGTATCCATTTGGTGATCCATATTTATCTGATATGCTTCCTATTTTACAGTCGTTTACAAAATGCTTTGATTTAAGCTATATTGAGGTGATTGATGTTTTAAATGATGGAAAAGCTGGCAACGTGATAGAAAGGAGAATGTTATAAGAATAATTTATGGTTTGCTTATGAAATTGAAATGTAACAAAAAAGATGTTCCGATCTAAATATTATGAATTGAAATAACGGTCAAAATATAGCCTTGTGGATGGAGCGATAACTCTAGCACTCAAAGTTGTCTTAGTTCTTGGTGGATATCAAAGCGGAAATCTCAGAAAGTCGTTCATGGCGTTTGCGGTAAACGTAAAAACGATAGCATCCATTCAAAAATTGTACCAATCTGGACACCCAATATGGCTTGCGAGTTAGAGGAGGCAAGAATATATAGATAGTTATTGGCGTACCATCTCACACTGGCTTGCGTACTATAAATTGATACAATGCACCCTTTGAGCGTTGAGGGTGCATTTTTAACGATTATCCCTACTCAAAAAACGATAAGGGTGCATTTTGATGAGAAGGCGGATTTTTAGGAATTTGGTGGGTAACACAATTAATGAAAAGCAGGTACAAGAGGCTGAGAGCGAAATGTTTTTTGCAGAACAGGATAAGCCGGAAACTGTCACAGAATTCCATGAGGATATCTGGTATATGCTGTTGGATTATGTGATGGTATATGATAAAGAGGACATCCGATTTACCGTTAAAAATGTGACGGAGATCTAAGTGTAAAAGAGAATAACTTCCAGAACAGCAAAATGATTTGCATACAATTATTTTTGGAACAGAGAATGTGGACATTTTAGGAAATTTATTATGGGCTTTTTATGTAGATCAAGAAAAAGGATGGACATTGCTGAACCGGGGGGGTGTAATTGGAAGCATTCATTTTAAGATTGAAGAATTGATTCGTGGATTGTCAGATTGTGATTGTTCTGAATTAATCCGTAAAGAAGCTCAGCTATCAAGAGAGATGACGAAGTATAAGCAAATGTTTAGTGTTGCACAGTATAGGGAAACTTTGGATCAAGAGGCAGGAGAGCTAGTAACAGATAGTTATGAAGAAGAATCGGATGTTACTGTTAATCAGCTCCTTCTGCGCAAAAAGAGATTAAAATCTGAACTTCGTAGAATTGATAATACCTTATCGGATAATAGAAGGTTTAAAAAGTTTGTTGCTGATATGAAATTGCTTGTTCAGGCTCCCGATGGGTCAACTTTTCCAGTAACTGAAAATAATATTGTCGGCTTAAATGATGCAATAGATTTGCTGATTGCAAAGAGAAAAATGGTATCTAAGGAATTTGCCACTGTTTCTGGCTTACTTGATAGAATTGAAAAGGATAAAGATAAGGAATATGAACAACTGGAATTTTATAAATCTGCCAGCCAGTTAGAAATATTTGATAAGAGAATAGCGAGAATGCCAATGAATCCGGTTGCGATTGATCAGGAAATAAAACGACTAGACAAAGAAATTAAATCAATTAGAACAGAAATCAATAATATAACTCGGAATAATAATAGTGTTGTTTCGGCCATATCTAAGAATGTAATTAAATATGCAGAGGAGCTTGGTCTGGGTAATAAAGAAACAATACCTGCATCGTATCTTTTTACATCAAACCTAAAAGAACTTTCAGGGGCAGTTTTGCATAAAACGGCTTTTGCATTTAGGCTTGCATATATTACTGTAATTGAGGACACCCTTAAAATCAAATTGCCAATTATACTTGATTCACCGAGTGGAAAAGAGGTTGACCAAGCTAATATTAAGCTTATGATGGATATTTTGAAGCGAGATTTTGCCGATCATCAGATTATTATTGCTTCTATTTTCAATTATGATTTTGATGAAGCGAAGATTATAGAAATTAAAGAACGTCTGATTACAGAGAATTCTTTGTAAAGTAAATACGAGAGAGTATAAAGAATATCACAAAGGAAGGAAGAGTTATATTATGCCAATGTATTTGAAGCGAGATGCTATTCGGTTTATTGAAGCAAGTGTATCGGCGATTAGCATGGCGGTTGCTGCTTTGGGGATGCCTAGAAGATACGATTTTAGAGAAGTGGCTGCTGAAAATGCTGTTGCTATTGGACTTGCTGGTGTAGCAGCAGAACTTTCGATGAGTGCAGTTATCGTTCAGGCACAAGGGGAGGACGCATTGAAATTTCCTACAGGTTTTTATAAAACGGGGTCTCATATTGTGGATGATTTCAAGAAGCTTGTTGGATCGCAAATCCCTAAAATGATGTTTTTAACACAGGGTATTGAAGAACCTTCAGCGCATATTGCTAAACTATTAGAAATGGCATCGAAATTAAAACTTTTAACAAAGTTAAGGGCAGGAGGCTTACACGCCGGTCGTGGACCATCAATGGATGTGTCTATTGCTTGTGTTAATGACGTAATTGCGTTTATCAGTCTATTAGGTGCATCTTCTAGAATAAAGTCATATGTAGACACATTGCCCAAACCTATTATTATAACAAAAAGCTATGATTTAATTGTTGATGAGTTGATTCAAAAAATTGCACAATCAAACACTACTTTAGAAAAAGTTAGTTCATTGGCTTCCGTATACCTTGTTATTCCGGAATTGCCAGATGATGAACCTGAGTGGTTTCCAGCATTTGAGCGGGCATTAGTCGCTCCACGAGAAAATGATATTTCTTTTTTGTTAGATACATTAGAAAAATCAAGATATGGGTCATTGATTAAAGTGTCAAAAGGTAAGGAAAGCATACCAGTTACTGTTCAGAAAGGGAATACATATGCGTTACCAATAGAACCGCAATATTTAAAAAAGTCTTTTCGAGACATTAAGGATCGTTTATATGCTGATATCGGTACTGCAAATGGACGTTTAGATCAAAAACAATTTGATGCGCCGCCTATTGAATCAGTGTATGAGATGTTTGCATTTCCATACCATGTAATTGGTATAACACAGCAAGAAGATGAACAACTTTCTGCTGCGGAAACATGGCCTTTAGTGGCATCAAGTTTATCATATTCCGGTACATTAGGTCCGTACTGGTATTTTGTACGAAAGACAGTCGATCTTGGGCAGTTAGAGAGTTATATTAATAGAGCTGCAAAATATGCTGGAAAGACATTGAAAAATGGCATTAAGGAATTTAAACCATACATAGAAAAAATGAGAAAAGAAATTCCGCTTTCCAAAAATGAAAAACAAATTGCAGTATTACTTTCTGAATATGAGAAATCAGGAGAAAAGAAAAAGAGATTAATTGATTTATCTGAAAAATATATAGGTAAAGAAAAACAATTATGCCAAGAGGCACAGGATGATTTGCAAAAACTTATGGAGGAAGAACTACATGTTGGAGATTTACTTATAAAACTTGTGGAGAATGTATATAGTTTTCAAACAGAGGAAAGCCAGAAATATTGGGCCAGAACTTTATGTGAGTGTGCGACAGAGTTGGAAGATGCGCGTGGTTTATATGCAGTAATTTCAGAAACAAATTTTTCTTCGGCGTATACGGCAGTACGTAAAGCATTTAGAATTATTGATTTTATTAATTATGGACCTAAGCTTGAATGAAATTCATAAGCGTAGATGTATTCTCGAATGTGGTCAATGGGTGTAATATATTATATTTTCAAGAAATGTATAGTGTAGGAAGGAAAAAGATTTGTGAAAAATAATAATTACCAAAACGGCGAGGTTCAGGTCAACCACAACCGTTTCCTCGGATACACAAAAGACGAGGATGGGCATCTGATTATTGAGCCGACTGAGGCGGAGGTTGTGAAGCGCATCTACCGGGAATACCTGGAGGGCAGTAGTCTGCTCCAGATAGGAAGAGGGCTTGAGGCGGAATCCTGACGGCGGCGGGAAAAGCGAAGTGGCGTCCAGAAACGCTGCGGAAGATTTTGCAGAACGAGAAGTACATTGGGGATGCCCTTTTATAGAAAACTTATACGGTGGATTTCCTTAATAAAAAGCGGGTACAGAACAACGGGATTGTTCCTCAGTATTATGTGGAAAACAGCCATTCCCCTATTATTCCCAGTGTTCTCTATATGCAGGTGCAGGAGGAAATGGTGCGGCGGGCAAACCTTCACAGTGGGGAGAAACGGAAGAAGCGGGTCTACAGCAGTAAGTACGCTTTATCCAGCATAGTTTACTGCCCCAAGTGCGGCGATATTTATCGAAGGATTGCATGGAACAACCGTGGCAAACACTCCATCGTATGGCGGTGCTGCACCCGTGTGGAGCATGGTCCATCTGCCTGTGATGCTCCGACCATTCAGAAATCAGAACTGCAGGAGACTGTGGTGAAGGCGATCAACCTTGCGCTTGGGAACAGAGACAGTATGATGACCGCCTTGCAGGAGAATATCGAGGCGGTCATTCGGCAGGAGGATGAATCCTCAGTGGAGGGCATTGAGGCAAAGCTGGAGGGTAAGCGTCAAATAAAACAGTGTATAGAAAAATAACCGTCAGCCTTTTATACTAAAAGGTCAACGGTTATCGACAG
>CAKUJT010000097.1 GCA_934661765.1 uncultured Senegalimassilia sp. | reverse complement strand
GTCGCGTAGTACCAGGTCCCGCCGTCGAGCACCCAGCCCGTCGCCATCGCTCCGGAGGCGCTGAACCAATACGCGGAGCCGTTGCACCCATGCAAGCCCGTGGCCATGGCGCCGCCCGCCTCGGGATCGAGCCAGTACCAGGCTCCGCCGGTGTGAAGCCAGCCGGTCGAGGCTATACCGTCAGCGAACCAGTACCAGGAGCCGTCGACGAGGCCCCAGCCGTTGAGGGGACCGCAGCTGCCGAAGTAGCGACGGACGCCCCGCGCGTCCATCTGGTAGCCCGTCAGCATGGCCCCCGTCCGGGCGTCGAAGCAGTAGGGCACGCCGCCGACGGATACTGGGCCGCGCGCCAGCGCGCCGGAGCCCGTCGCGTAGTACCAGGTGCCGCAGTCCAGCACCCAGCCCGTCGCCATGGCGCCGGAGGCGTTGAACCAGTACATGGACCCGCTGCACTCGTGGAGTCCAGTTGCCATGGCGCCGCCCGTATCGGGGTCGAGCCAGTACCAGGCGCCGTCCCGGTACAGCCATCCTGTATATGCCTTACCATCAGAGGTTGCGTAATACCAGGTACTATCTTTTAACTGCCAATAATAGAGAGAAACATCTACATACGCATAATTCATATCAACATTGCCGTTGATACCAGAGACTTTTCCGTTGCTCTTATACTGCCAAATACTGTAATTACCGGCGTAGTCACACTTAGAGTTATATTGAGCGATCCAATGGTCCCAAGAGCTGCTCTTAAAAACAGAGTCGGTCAGGATGTAGTTAAACCAATACAGATTTGCATAAATGCCGGGCTTAAATCCTGCGGCGGAAATGGTATTGCAAAAAACCTGCGCTCGCGATGCAATTCCAGATTGTCGACCATCTGCAATTATTGATTTGTCCTCAAGATCGTAATACACCGGCAATCTTGGATTATGTCCAGAAAGGCAATCGATCACCATTGACGCCTCGTCAGCTGCCTGCTGATCATCCCAAGCATACGAATAGATGTAGACACCATAAGGAATTCCAAGGCGCTCGCACTCGGAAATATTTCGATTAAATTGATTGTCAACTCGACCGCCGAAAGACGGAGCACCAAATCCAACGCGCAGAATGGCAAAATCGATACCAGAAGCCTTAACAGCCTCCCAGTCAATACGTCCTTGATGTTCACTAACATCGATACCCTGCGCAGTAGCCCCATCTGGAAAAGCATCCATGGACAGCAGTGCTATTCCATCATCATCGGAATCATCTTCCTCTGCGACTAATCGCCCGCCCTCATACCGCCAAGAATTCTCAACTAGAGGCTGCGCAGCTTTCGCCTTCAACGGAAACCCAAACACTGAAACGAACGCAAAGACCACCAGTGTCAACAATACCGGAGATAGCTTAAGATGTTTGTTCATATAGACCTCATCGTTCATTTATGGTGCGCTTAGCTTACAGCATTGCTGTGAAAGATTTCAGAACATCCATCAGAACAAGATGTCATCTAGGCAGTTTAAAGTCGCACATGGCGCTGTAATACAAACAAGAACTTGGTAGCCAGGTTGGGACTCGAATCGCATTGTCCCCACTCTTAGTCTCAAGAGCACCAACATCGAAGTAGCTTCCGAATTAGCTTTCGCATAAGAAAGGGGCCTCAAAGAAACCCCTTAACTTCTTAAAGATCTAGCGAATGAGAACAACTTTCGATGGGCCCAAAGCAGTCAAACCGGAGATGCGATTTCCATAACCATCACTATGCCAGAACAAGTTTTCGCTAGACGTATTGCCCCAGAAAAAGCCAATGTGACAATCGTCCGCATACGGGTTATAGGGATTAAAGAATACGATATCCCCCTTACGAGCCAATCCGCTGCGCAGCAGCTCATCAATAGAGTTGAAATAGGTTACGTTTGCACAGGTATCGATAGCATAGCCGTACCAACGGTACGCGTTTACGCAGCCACCCCTTCCGGGACCTCCACTCCAAGGGGAATGGCTTTGCTCTGCGGCAATGGGAGCTAAATTACCGCCCGCCTTCATATATGCATGCGATACAAATCCGGCGCAGTTCATGCCCGTGTAACCATCCCAACGGGGATCCCCCTTTGGATACATGCAAGTTTCCTGGCTAACGCGTGTATCGTACCGCGTTCCACAGTAATAACCATCGGTTTCGTGACTCAAAAGCCAAGTGACTAGGCTAGATCTTTTTACGCCTAAAACAGACCCCGACATATTCAGCCAAGCGCCACTTGAACTGAAGTAGTATTCGACGCCATCAATTGTCAGCCATCCATTAGCGTACATAGCACCAGAAGATTGAAGCCAGTACCACGTTCCGTCGTCGTTAAGCCATCCAGTTTTCATCTTGAATGTGGATGGATCCATCCAATACCACGAACCGTCGATATATTGCCAACCCGACTTAAGAACGCCATAGGAGGATGCATAGTACCAGTTATTGTTGCTTTCGCCAAAAGCATCTTTCGACATAATCAAGCCAGATGTCACATTGACAATACCGCTCGCGTCCGCATAAAAAACCGAGTCTCCGATATGAATCGCACCTGGCAACGAAGACGAGTCAGCACGGTCGGCGACTACAGGGGTCCCATCAGATGAAGTAGGCAACGGATCGCTCAGCGCTCCAGATGAGTTCGCCCATGACATACCGTCGCTCAAGCTAATCCAGCACGAAGATGCCATCGCGCCGGAATCATATGAATAATAGTGCGTATTGCCTACCGTATATTCACCAGTGCGCATTGCACCGGACACCTCATCAAGGTAATACCAAGAGCTTCCGGACTTTATCCATCGCCCTTGTTGAATAGCTCCACTTGACGCAGCGAAATACCAAGTACCATCGTCAATTACCCAGCCAGTTGCCATAGCGCCTGAGCTTGTGAGGAAATAGATGGACGAGCCCACTTGCGCAAAGCCGGTGAGCATAATGTGGCTTCCTGGGTCCAGGTAATACCAAGAATTCCCTAGAAGCAACCAGCCTCCATGCAGCAAGCCGTTGGAGTCAGCGTAATACCAATTGTTGTCAACAAGTGCCCACTGTGAGGAAATCATAGCCCCTGAACCGTTAAAGATATAAGGGGTGCCGTTGCATTCATTCAACCCAGTGGCCATAGAGCCATCTGCAGGATCAAGCCAGTACCAACGGCCACCATCCAAGAGCCATCCCTTGACCATGGCGCCAGAGCCGGAATAATAATGCCAGACAGAAGTATCGAGATGCCATCCGATCAGCATTGCGCCAGACGAAGAGAAACCATATGTAGCTCCGCCGATCTGACGCATTTCCTCATGGGCCATCTTGCCCTCATCATCCAACCAATACCAGTTGCCGCCGTCTGAGAGCCAACCTTTTACCATAGCTCCAGAGCCGGAGAAATAACGCCAGACAGAAGCGGAGCCCGTAGTATCAAAATACCAGCCGACACGCATTGCGCCAGAAGAGGAGAATCCATAAGTCACACCCCCGACTTGGACCAATCCATCCTGAGCCATTCGACCTTCCTCGTCGAACCAGTACCAGCTACCGTTTATATTTTTCCAAGAAGAAGCCGCAATTGTTCCATCAGGCAAGCCCCAGCGCCAAAAACCAGCCCCTTCTTCGGGTGATATCCATCCCTGATGCCAAGTAATTTGGTCCGAAGTCCCAGAAGAAGCCCCATTATCCACCTGAGTGTTCGCCTCAACTATTGAAGTCGACTCGTCCTGAACACCAACATTTGAGGAACTTGAGTCGATGTGGGCCTCAACCAGGGCGGATGATGAGTCGTCAACAGAGCTACTAGTATCAAGACCATACGACATCGAGGGTAAACCCAATAGGAGCCCAAAAGAAATGAGGCCCAAAAAAGCCAGAACCCCGAATGACCATTTCTTCATAGCAGCACAGTATCCAATCACGCAGCGGCCCCGTCACCTCAGGGCAACGGGGCCTCAATCAAACTAGCTCAGTAATGCGCTAGCCAATTTGTTGGCAGTTCTTGCACTCTCGTGAAGCACCACGCTTCCGGGCCTCCTGAATAGAGATCTGCGAATAGCCCTTTGCGTCCTTGCCAACTGTACGGCACTTATGTGTATGGTAAACATCGCTACCGTTCTTATACCAAACTAAATCGTAACCTGGAACCCACTTGCCGTCCCCGCCGACATAGTAGGAGCCGACCCAGGCGTTCGTGGCCATGGCGCCGGAGGATTGGAGGTAATAATCGCCGACCCAGGCGTCGTGGGCCATAGCGCCAGAACCGCTAAAGTAGTACCAGGCGCCGTCAATCTGATGCCAGCCGGTGGCCATGGCACCGGAATTGTCGAACCAGTACCAGACTCCACCAACGTTGGCCCAAGAGTTAGAGGCCATAGCGCCCGAACCTCCGAGCCAATACCACGTGCCGCCATTGCCGAGCCAGCCGGTTGCCATAGCGCCCGAACCACTCGCATAATACCAAGAGCCGCCTGCCAAGAACCAGCCAGTCGACATTGCGCCGGAGTCGCCGAACCAATACCAGGAGCCAGCCAAGCTGCGCCAGCCGTTAGCGGCCATGGCACCCGAGCCGTCGAGGTAATACCACGTACCGCCGACGTTGAGCCACCCGGTGACCATCGCGCCAGAGGCGTTGGCGTAATACCACGTCCCCGAATCATCGATCCATCCGGTCAACATAACACCGTACTCGTTGAAATAGTACCAAGTTCCACCGATATTTTGCCAACCGGTCAACAACTCGCCGCTGGAAGTCGCATAGAGCCACTTTCCATAGATGGAGTCATAGATCCAGCCGTTATGCTGCAAGCGACCATCGGCGTTGGCGCCAGGAGTGTTCAGGAAGTAGTTTTTGCCATCAATCTGAACTCGGCCGTATGCCATTTCATGGCTTTCGGGATAGAAGTAGTACTCATCCCCACCGATAGACTGCCAGCCCGACACTGCGGTCCCGTCAGCGCCGAAATAATACCAGACAGCTTCGTAATCGTTATACCACTGGTTCGTAACCATGGCGCCAGTCTCGGGATCGAAATAGCGAAGGTCGCCGTCCTCGCAGTAAACGAGCCCGGCCTTCATCCAGCCATCGTTGTCGAAATAATACGTTCCAGCAGGACACAAAGCAGAGGAACCTGACACATTGAGAGACTCGCTATGATCGATATATTGAAGATCAGCAAATGAGGGCGCTGGGGCAACCGTCATACAGGCAGCGACAAATGCAGCAACTCCCAGCGCTGTTAGTCCGCGCCATCTTTCCCGAAGGTTTTTCATACGACATCCTTTCTCCGAGATTTAAGGCTCTCTCAAGTTATTCTCAGATTAACAATTCAATTTTTCAACCGGGAATCGATAAAAGGTGTCTTTACAGCCGCAATTTAATGCTAGCCGCCACGTCCCTACCGTCCCACTGCATTTTCAATCGCAACTTCATGTGGCGCAAAACAGCAAACTCTTTCGGCGCAAATCGTTTGAGTAGGAGGCGCGGAAGGAGCATATAAGGCGGTTTTCTGCTGGCTGTCAGCCGCGGCATCCTCACGGAAACCTAATTGTCGCCGGAATTAAAGTCCCCGGCGCGGACTCACCTTATCTCCCCGGTGCGGGCTCGATATCATCTCGGATATCTAATCGTCTTGGTCTTTAACCTGCCCAAGCGCAGTACAGCTTTTACGTGCCGCCACACGGAGCAAGGATCAAAAAGAAATATCTACAACTCAAGCCTCTAAAGCAACCTACACACGAGTATGAAGGAAATTGAGGTCTAAACCTTGAGGTCTAAATAGGACCCTTATCAGTCTTGCTGCGCATCAGGTTCACAAAACTGACAGCTGATTTGCTGGCCTTATATAGCTGATCATCAGATTTCTGAAGGTCATTCTCGCTTAATGAATCAAATTCAAGAACTTCTTGCCCGGCGTATATCAGCCAGCCGTTCTGCGCGAGAGATTCTTTCTCAACATCATTGAGGTGTATGTGACCACGTAAATCTAAAGAGCAAAGTGCCTGCAAATCAGTAGAAGGAGTATTTGCAACCAAACCAGCAAGCCTCAAATACTCTTTATATCCTATGGTCTCCCCGTCAGGCGCCGGAGACTTGACCTTCATCTCGAACGGCATCCCGCCCTCCCGGACGAGCGCCCTGAGGAACGCGTTAACGGCGGTGGACATGGATAGGCCGGGCTCGTCCAGGATGACGGTGGTCTCCTTTTTGACCTCCGGGTCGGTGCGGATCGTCGTGGCCGGTATGTTCGACGGCATGGTCGCACCCCTCTCGTATATCGCGGTGCGACCATTCTACCGTCTCTACGCTGCCGATGCGGCATCGCGAACGACCCCTTCACGTGGTTGCCCTTGAACGACTCGGGGAAGTAGGTCTCGTCGAGCTCGCACCCGCAGCCCCGCTCAACCTTGAATGAGGGCGAGTAGGCAGAGAGGCACTCGATCAGCCTGTGGCGCATGGTCCAGGCGGTCTTGAGGCAGACGCGGCAGCGCCTCGCGCACTCGCGCAGGGGCAGCTTGAGGACGAAGCACTCGGCGTAGGCCATCCAGGTCTCCCTCGGGACCCTGCTCGTCCCCAGGATGCGCCCGCTGCCCATGCCGAAGGTCCTGCCGCAGCCCCGGCAGAGGTAGCGCTGCCCGCCGTTCCTCGATTTGCCCTTCTTCACGACCGCGACGGACCCGCATCGCGGGCAGCGCTCGACCTCGTAGGCGGAGCCGGCCGCATCGTCGAACGCCGCAGCGCGGATCACGTCCCTGACGGACTCGATCGCGCGCCGGCGCTCGGACCTGCTGAGGTTTGCCATGTCCCTCTTGAAGTTGAGGACCAGGTCCTCGGCGTTCATGCTGCCCCCATCGTCGTGGTCTACGGGGCTAACGATATGGCACCGTGGGGACATATGTATGTCAATCCTGGTCTAACAGAGCCAAACAAAAACTAAATGCATTTCATGTCTGACAGATTATCCTGAAGTAGTTCAAGCCGCCCTTTTTCATATTTGCGGACAACACAGCCTCTTCCACTTAAATCTTCATCATCATTGACGCGTAGAACCACATTCCCTAGGTCGGCATTAATCAACCCATCCGTGCTTAGACCATAGAACAATCGATCGAGGTAACAGCCGACCAGCCTTTCAACCTTTTTGCAAGAACACGCTTCACTACAACTGTCGAGTATCACATCTGTAATATTTACGGGATAACTAATTAAATACGTACGCGACAGTTCCTGATAGTCGTGGAGTAGGTCTAGGGAGTGAAGGATGCAGTCAAGCATGCGAATCAACTCTGGACATTCAGCATAGTAAGAGAATTCAGAATTCTTTTGGATTGAGTCCCCGAGAGCAAAGCCATTAACGCATACGTCCGCGTCCCGACTTGCACCAAGAAGCCTTCTTCTAAGGCTCGCACCATAATTAGTAGGGATTGAGGCCAAATTAATCCTTCTGTCATTCAAAAAAGGAACAATGGCCTCATCGGTAAGCTTAAAAGTAATCCCATGATTTCGCAAAAAAGCTGAAAACGCATTATCCGTCGTAAGCAACCGTCTTAGATTGAAACTTGAATAATTCCCATCGTCAAATTTCAAACGTCGACATATATGATGGATAAATACGTAAACGCAACAATCCGAACTGAGAATTCCATCCCGCAATCTAACAAGAAGCGAATCGCAGTCGGACAATATAGCGTTATTAAATTCAAGTCTTCCCATACCGGCGATTTCTGCAAGCGAACGGGCGAGAGCCTGACGATCATCGCTTCTTATAATCATCAACAACCTCCATACGGACAACAAGTCTAATCACTGATAGCTATATCAAACCATATATGCGATGAATAGGTCAGGTCTAACAGCGAAGGTACTAATTTCGTTTTAGTTCGCTCTCCGTAGCACCAGCTGACAACGGGCGGCCACTAAACAGTGTTTCTTTGTCCATCCTGCATAAGGCTCCGCAAAGACCACCCGACGGGCAGCATGATCGTTTGAGCACGCGGCAGGCAGAGGCACGCGAGGTCATGAAATCGCACGACAAAAAATGCCCCAATGTTTCGCTTGTATCAGAGGCGGCTGGGGCTTCACCGATAGGGTAATTTGGTCACCGGATTTTAGAAAGACCAAGCACGAACTCCATGAATCAAACACCCGCATTTGGCGTCCGCACGCGTCTTTAAATCTTCTAATGAGCAAGGAGACGAGGATCTAGGAGAGGCTTGATCGTACTTGGAAGTTGGGAATCATCGAACTCACCATCTTTAAACAAGAGTGAGTCATACAACTTCTTATCGTTCTGCCTCGAGAAGATATACATGACTTGGTGCACATCGCGACTCTTTGAAAAACAGTCTTCATCCCTTAAAGATTCAGCAACATAACAGCCGCCCCTATAGTTCATGAGCAAGGAAAAGTGCAAGTCTGTTGTTCCAAACTTATAGCACTGCGTTTTCGTTGATATGTCTTCGAGCATAAAGCACTCGGAGGTTGCAAAAGATGCAAGCTGAACAATGTGGGCAACTTTTCTGCGGCACAGAGCATAGGGATGGCGATTCGAAAAGTCGATCTGCGATGCAGCAAGTTTTCCTCTGGAAGCCAATTTGAAAAATTGGCTAGCCGGCAAATAACTATCTACGCCAGTTAGATGCTTGAAATTAACGGCCTTATAAATTACTTCGATATATCTGTCATCGAAAACGTACATGAATGACTTTCCGACAAGAAAACGACGATAAAGCTCTGCGGCCTGATTAATTGCCGCAACTATCGCTTTCCGATCTTCAGCCCTTCCCATGCCGCTCCAATCAAAAAAGCC
>CAKUJT010000096.1 GCA_934661765.1 uncultured Senegalimassilia sp. | reverse complement strand
GGGGATGCGGCGGTACAGGTCGGGCGAGCAGGTGAGCAGGGTGGCGTCGTGGCGCATGGCCATGGCGGCGATGACGAGGATGTTCGTGCCCGTGGGCGCGCCAACCGATTCCAAATGCAGGCGGATGCGGCAATGCAGGTTGCAGCAGCTGGAATCGTAGGGCACCTTTTCGAATGGCAGCAGGAATTGACGCACGATCTGCGTGTTGCGCTCGACATCGCGGCTTTGCGCGGCGGCGATCAAAAGCTCGGACTCCACGACTACGGGAATGCCGAACTCGGTCGGCGCTACGGAACGCATCGTCGCAGGTGAAACGGATATATCGCCGCACAGCAAGCCCACGCAGGTGCTGGTATCCAGGTAGATCATCGCATGTGCCCCGCTTCCATATCCACCTTGCTCACGATGCGCACGGGAGTCTGGAACGTGGGGTCGTCGATGCTGCCGAACAGGCGCTCGAAGCCCGGCGGCCATTCGCTTACCGCGGCGTTGCGGATCAACTCGACAGCGCACTTCGAAAGCGATTTCCCACCTGCTTGCGCCATGTCGCGCAAGGCGGCCATGGTCTCATCATCTAGATATAGGGAAAGCTGCGACATGGAACCCCCTCCGTTGCGGGTGCTTTTTGCGCCCGCTCGCTTCGCAACATTTCGCACAGCATACTCGATTTGCACGGGCAAGTACAAAAGCAAGTGCAGCCTAGCGGGGTATGCCGTCTCGCCCATAGACTGTCCGAGGTTCCGAAAAAGCGCGCTTTCGAAGGCGTTTTGCGGAGCAGGGAATCGTCACTTTGGAGAGGAGAAACTATGGAAGCAAAGGGGAAGGCGACGTCACGCCGAAATTTCCTGAAGCTCGGCGGCATTTCCGCGCTCGGCGCGTTGAGCGCCGGTGCGCTTTCCGCGTGCGGCTATCAGGAGTACACGCCCTATGCCGACGGCACGGTGGGCGTTGCGGGCAACGGCTCCACCGCCGCCAACGGGCTGCCGTCGTTCATGCAGGCGCCCGAGCCGATCACGAAGGTTTCCGAAACCGTTGATTGCGACGTGCTGGTCATCGGCGCCGGCGCGGCCGGCACCCCGGCGGCGCTTTCCGCGGCGGAAAACGGTGCGAAGGTAGTGCTGCTGCAGAAGGAGCGCACGGCTATGTCGCATGGCAATTCCGCATCCGGCCTCAATCTGGATAAATGCGATCCGGCGGGCATCGAGCACCTGATCTCGCTGGTGGTGAAGGCCAATCAGCACCGTTCCCACCGCGAGCTGGTCAGCAACTGGGCGTACAATTCCGGCGAGGCGCTGCACTGGTGCATGGACCGCATCAAATCCGTTGACGGTCCCGTGTCCGATGATGGCAACCGACAGCAGGTCGCCACGCTCAACATCAACGGCTTCAAGCTTGACTATGTCACGGCATTCTTCGGCCCGAAGCCCTTCACCACCGGCGACGCCATGCAGTCGCTGGCGAAGGTGGCTGCCGCAAAGGGCGTGGATATCCGTTACTCCACGCCGGCACGTCAGCTGGTCACCGACAAGTCCGGTGCCGTCATCGGCGCGATCGCCCAACGTGAAGATGGTGAATACGTGCAGGTTAACGCCAAGAACGGCGTGATTCTCGCAACGGGTGACTACTCTAACGACAACGAGATGGTGGACTATTACATCCCCGATCTGCACAACTTCGAGCGCAAGCAGAACAATCAGACCGGCGACGGCCACAAGATGGGCATGTGGATCGGCGCGGCCATGGAGCCTATCGGCCATACCAAGATGCTGCACGATTTCGACGCCGGCCCGGCTTCCATGTGCGACATGCCGTTTTTGGCCGTGGCGGACAACACCGGCAAGCGCTTCGTCGACGAGACCGTGGAGATGAGCCTGCTGAACAACTACCTGCGCGATGGCAAGCATCCCGGCTGGTACTCCCAGGTCTTCGACGCGAACTACATGACCGATGCCGCCGGTTGGAAGGGCAAGCTGGTGGATCCCGAGGGCCTGCGCGTGTACATGCCCGAGGAGGACGTCGAGCGCAAGGGCGTGTTCGCCGACCAGGTGCGCACGTTCAAGGCCGACACGCTTGAGGAGCTGGCGGTGAAGATCGGCCAGGACCCGGCGACGTTCGTGAAGACGGTCGAGGACTACAACGCCTTGTGCGAAGCGGGCGCCGACACGGAGTTCGGCAAGGACCCGAAGTATCTGATCCCCGTCAAGCAGGCGCCGTTCTACGGTATCCATCGCCGCATGCGCTGCTCCACCATTTGCGCAGGTCTTGAGGTTAACGGCGAGAACCAGGCGCTCACGGCCGAGGGCGAGCCGATTGAGGGCCTGTACGTCATCGGCAACTGCGCCGGCAACTTCTATGGCGGCGTTGATTACCCGTTGGATATCTACGGGCTGTCGCTGGGCCGTTGCGTGACCGCCGGCTACGTGACCGGCCGTGCATTGGCGCAAAAGTAGGAAGGTGGAGAAGATGAGCGAGAACACTGAGAAAGCGGCCGAGCAAACCGCCAAGCCTGCGCCGAAGAAGGGCATGACACGCGGGCGCATCGTCGCCGCCGTGGTGGTCGCGGTGGTCATCGTGGCCGGATGCGGCATGTTTGCCTGGCATAACAGCCCCAGCTTCTGCGGGACCGTGTGCCATACGCCTATGGGCAAGTACGTTGCCGATTTCGAGGCCGGCCCGGTTGACGGCAATAGCACTGCCATGCTGGCAGCCTATCACGGCGCCGATGCGGATATGAATTGCCTGAGCTGCCATGAGGCCAAAATCGACGAGCAGGTGACCGAAGGCATGAGTTGGGTTTCCGGCAACTACAACTTCGATTCCGACACGCAGATGCTCGAAAGCCGCTCCGGCGAGCTGCCGACGGCCGAGTTCTGCCTGAAGAGCGGCTGCCATGACGGCATCAACACCGTCGACGATCTGACCGCCGCCACGGCCGATCGCGAATTCAACCCGCATGATTGGAGCCAGCATGGCGTTGTGGCCTGCGGAAACTGCCACAAGGCCCACGAGACCAGCGAGTTTTACTGCACGCAGTGCCACCTGGATGCCACGTACTCCAGCGTGCCGAACGGCTGGAACGTCGTCATCGACGGCACCACCTACAAGGTGAACGACGGTCAGCTGGTCGAGCAGTAAGCAAGCGGTAGGCAAGCGATAAACGAGCGGCAAACGGGCAGGTGGTGGCTTCGAGGGCCACGCACCAGCCGAAGTTTAGCGAGCAGGAAGCGGGTCGCGTCTTGGACGCGGCCCGCTTTCGCGTTGTCGGGGGGCGGGGAGGGCAGCACTTTCGCGTCTTCGCTCGCAAGAATCTTCCCGTAACGTGAAAGAACTCCCGCATGGGAGCTCTTTCACGAATGCTGTTGGGGATCGATCGAGGCTGCTAACCCATGTAGTTGACGGAGTCCTCTTCGGTCTGCTTGCCGGTTTTGGCGTCAACCCAGCCGTCGGGCACCTCAGATTCGGCGTCCGCGTGGCAATCGGTGCAGATGAGCACCGATGCGCGATGCGACTTGTGGCAGTCGCTGCACGTGTACTTGTCGTGATGCCAGGAATGCGGGTTGCGCACCATGTCGCTGGTCATCTCGGTCAGGTCCGCCTTCGTCAGCGCCTGGCCCTCGCTGTTCACGTGGCAGCCGCTCTTCAGGCAGAACTGCTCGCCCGTGCCGGCATCGTTGCCGGAGTTCTGCATGAGCACTTCCAGGTTCGCTTCTTCAAGCGGGTAATAGTAGTCGCCCGTAAGGGTTGCCTGCACTTCGCCGATTTGCTGGCTGATGATGGGCTCGTGGCACGAAAGGCAGTTCTGGCCTGCTTCCTTGTGAGACACCACCAGCATGGCGCTGCTGTTAGAGACCTCGTTTCCCCATTTGTCGGTGCCCGGGGCCCCGGCCTGCTGATCGTACGTTTCCACGTATTTGTTCATGGGCGTGTGGCAAAACGCGCTGCAGAAGCTGGGGCTGTTATGCCAGGTCCAAAAACCCATGCCCGCCACCACGATGACCACGACCACGACGCCGACGATGGTGAGCTTCTTATTCTTGGGCAGCTTCTGCTTGGGCGCGGAATCGTTGCGCTCTTCGCTCATTCGCTGACCTCCTCTTTGATATGGAATCCGGTTCGCGCAAGCGTTGCGTGAAGCCCCTGTCCGATTCGAATGATCGAAACTATAGGGAATCAAGCGTGCGAAGGCATCACCCCCGATGGGGGAAAGTTGTGAAAGACTCACATAATGCCTGATGAGGGTGGAGGTGAGAAGGTTTGCGGTGATGCTATCGGTTCTCCCCGCTTGTTGCCAGGTCGATGAGCTCTTGGTGCGAATGAACTCCCAGCTTGGAGTAGATGTGCTTGATATGGCTCTTCGCCGTGTTGCGGCTGATGACCAGGTGGTCCATGATGTAGCGGCCGTTGCGCCCGTGGGCGAGCAGGCCGAACACCTCGCGCTCGCGCGCGGTTAGGCCGAACTGGGCGCTTAGGCGTGCGCAGTTCTCGTCAAGCTGGCTGGGCGCAGGTGTCGCGGCGAGGGCTTCGCGGGCGGATTCGTTCTCGATGTCCTTGCCTGCCGTGTCGCCGTTTGCGGTAGCCGTGCGCTCCTCGCCCTGGCCGTATGCGGCAGGTGCTTTCCCAGAAACGTTCGGCGTTGCCTCGGCGGCTTCGCCCGCAGCCCCATCGGATTCGTCATATGCTCCATGATCATGCCCCTGAGCAGGAGATTCCTTGCAGATCGATCGTCCGGGCTCGTGTCGGTCCGCCTGCTCTGCCTTGCTGCTCGGTGTCACCGCATCGGCAAGCGCCGTCCCGCTGCTCGTTGTCGTACGTTCGGCGTCCCCGGCGTGCGCGCTGTTGTCGTAAGCGCCCGCAAACGGCATTTCCCCATGCTCAAGCTGAAGTCCTTCAGCAGGTTCGCCCTGCTCGCCCGAGCTGGGGTGGCTGACGGTCGTGACCGACTCAATGGCATCGGTGAAGCTGAAGGAGCGGAAGCCGCACCACAGAAACGCGAAGAACGCGAATACCATGGTCAAGGCGAATCCGGTTGCCACGAAGAAATCGGTGTGCACGAAATCATTGGTGATGTGGCCGGAAACGGCCCCGATCAGCGTGCCGATGCTGCTCATCATCTGCATCGCGCTCGCGGAAACCAGGTAGCCGTACACGTTGCGGCGTCCGATTGCCGTGATGACGGTCCAGGCAAGCACGTCGAAGCACTGCTCCCCGAAACGCAGCAGCGTGCCCGATGTGTTTGCGAATGTTCCGTTAAACGACAACGGCGTGGTCAAAAAGCCTGCCATGACGATGAGCACCGAAAGGGTGAACAGCACGTCTTCCTGCTTCTTTCCCCAGTTCAACAGCAGGAAAAGGAGCAGAAGCGCCAAAAGCGGCGTGTTTGCCAGCAGCGTCGGCGGGGCGCTGGCGACTTCGTTGAACGTCAAGGCGAATCCCGAAGCTGCCGAGAACAGCAGGATGCAAACGAAGACGCCATGGAATAGCGGGAGGAACGCGGTGGGGTCGGTTAGCTTCAGGTCGTCGACCGAATCGCCGGCGCTGGTGATGTCGAGCACGCGGCTTGCGGGTTTCGCAGCCCAAGCCGCCACGATGATTTGCACGGCCCCAAGCAGCAGGATGGCGTTTAGCGGCGTGCCAACGGCGCCCCTGAACAGGTCCAGCACGCTGAAGATGAACAAACCCAATGCTATGGCAAAGCTGACCTGCTTACCGGATTTTAGCTGGAACAGGCATAATGCGAACAAACATAGAGTCAGGGCCCTTCCGGCGGATCGACAGAAGATGCCAAGCGAAAGCAGCGTGATGCTGTGGGCGCTCAGCCCTGCGGCCACGCACGCCACAGCGGCAAGCGTGAACACGCAAGCCAGCGCCACGAGCACGGGTGCGCGGACGATCCGGGGTTTTCGGTATGCGATTGCAGTTACCGCTAGGAAGGTTACCGTCGTCACAAGCGTGGATATCTCTCTAATCCATCCGTCGGCGGAGGCGACCAAGGGGTAAAGGTACCCGTTGGTCATCGAGCCCACCAGCTTTATAGCGGCGTACGCGAATGCGCACGCAAGCATGCTCGGCGTGAAGATGGACGAGATATCATCTTTGGTGGGTGCGACGCGCATGAGGCTCCTTCCTGCTTCCGGTTTCGTGCATTATACTCGCTTCGCATCATCGGTGAAACCGAAATAACCCTTCTCTCACCTGGGCAAACGTGATTCTTCACCCTATTGGGGTGGCAAATGGCGCGCAAAAGCCCCTTCTTTTCATTTCTCCCTCTTCGCAAGCTTCGCTTAGCGAGAGGATGCCCCATGCGGGGTGGTGACGCTTTCGCGTCGTCTGCATATGATGCGGTTCAGCGTATTGCTTAAGGCCCGATCCGATTCGAATCCGTCGAGCGAAAACCGTACGCAAACCAATGGAGGGAATAGTATGAACGAACAGACTCGTGGGCTCAGCCGCCGTAGCTTCCTGACCGGCGCCGCCGGCATGGGCGCCCTGGCCGCACTGGGCCTGACCGGCTGCGCCGCCCCGAAGAACGCCGCCGAGCGCGCCGCCGATGTGGCCGCCATCAAGAACGGCAACGCCTCCGCCGGCGCTTCCGGCGTCGATTGGCTGGGCACCGCTCCGGAAATCGCCTCCGGCGACATCAAGGAAACCGTCGAAACCGACGTGCTGGTCGTCGGCGCGGGCATGTCCGGCATCATGGCCGGTGCCACGCTGGCCGAGCTGGGCGCGAACTTCGTGATCGTGGAGAAGGGCGCTGAGTCCGCCGCCACCCATTACGACATCGGCGCCATCCATTCGCGCTGGCAGAAGGAGCAGGACCTCGACTTCGACGAGAGCCGCTGGATCAACGAGCATGCGCGTTACGCGTCCTTCAAAAACGACCAGTCCGTCCTGCGCACGTGGATCGAGAACTCCGGTGCCACCGTCGAGTGGATCGCTGATACGTACACGAAGCATTTCGGCCAGGAGTCCAAGGTCATCGTCGACACCGAGAACGATAACGCCGGCGGCACCTCCTACTTCATCCCGCCCGAGTGTCATCACGTGTCCAACCCCGGCTTCGTGAACGAACGCGGCCAGACCGAGCATGTCAAGGCCATGACGAAGGTCATCGAGGACGACGGCGGCCAGGTGCTGTACAGCCATGATTTGGTGAAGCTGGTGCAGGACGGCGACGGTGCCGTGACGGGCGCCATCTTCAAGGTGGAGAACGGGTACAAGCAGGTCAACGCGAAGAAGGGCGTTATCCTGGCATGCGGCGGCTATGCTGCGAACGCCGAGATGCTGCAGGCCCGCGACCCCGAGGCCGTGCGTTGCATCACGTCGTTGAACTACAACACGAACAACACCGGCGCCGGCATCAAGGCGGCGCTTTGGGCGGGCGCTGATATGGACGGTGTGGGCGCAACCATGGTGTTCGACCGCGGCATCGTCAAGCCCGGTCAGGACGCGGGCATGGACGAGTCGGGCAATTGGGCGACCAACGGCCAGTTCAACCTTGGCTCCCAGCCGTTCTTGAAGGTCGACCGCAACGGCGAGCGCATTGCCAACGAGTCCGCGAACTACGATGCCATCCCCTTCGCCGCCGCTTCGCATCCCGGCGGCGTGTGGTGCCAGGTGTTCGACGTGAACGCTCCCGCTGACGTGCAGATCTTCAAGACCCAGGGCTGCTCGGCTAACACGTGGAAGAGCGCGCTGAAGGACAAGACCGTCGATGAGGCGTACAAGAAGCAGCTGGACGGCGGCCTGATGATGAAGGCCGACACGCTCGAGGAGCTTGCGGACAAGCTGGGCTTCGAGGGCGATGCCAAGAAGCAGTTCCTGGAGACCGTCGAGAACTACAACGCCATGTACGATGCGGGCGTCGACTCCCAGTTCGGCAAGGAGGCTTATCGCCTGTCCGCCATTCGCAAGGCGCCGTTCTATGGTGCATGGTTCGGCGGCGCGCTGCTGACCACCATCGACGGCGTGCGCATCAACAAGCATTGCCAGGTCATCGACAAGGATCGCAAGTCCATCAAGGGCCTGTACGCCGTGGGCACCTGCTCTGGCAGCTATTATGCCGGCAACTACCCGGTGTACCTGGTGGGCAACTGCCTGGGCCGTCAGGTCACGTTCGGCCGCTACGCCGCCCGCCACGCCGCCGGCGACATCGCGTAAAGGCTACTTGCTACGGCGGGGTGCTGGAGGCAGCGACCGGCGGCGAAGCCCCGGATGCCGCCGAGCCGGGCTCCGGGCTCCAGACGCCCCGCTAGCTTATGCACACCACGTGCAGGGCGTCGCCGTTCACGGTGAATGCCACGTCAAGACCCGCGTATGCCAGGTGGTAGACGCGGGTCGGCTCATGTTTGCTGCCGGCGCGGCGCGGGTCCTGGCGCAGCACCTCCGTCAGGCCGGGCAGCTTGCCGGCGGGCACTTCGGCCTGCAGCTGCTCGGGAAAGTCCACGTCAAGCTCGTGCCAGGGCGCGTCCTCGATCCATCCGCCGCACGCGTCGGGATGGCAGTCGGCGAAGGGGATGTAGGGCTTGATGTCGTAGATGGGCGTGCCGTCGCGCAGGTCCGCGCCCAGCACGTGGATGACGGGGCCGGCGTCCGTGAGCTCCACGCGGTCAAGCTTCACGCACGTCAGCCCGATGGGGTTCGGGCGGAACGGGCTGCGTGTGGCGAACACGCCCACGCGCTCGGCGCCGCCCAGCCGCGGCGGCCGCACAGTAGGCGACCAACGAGCGGGTTTGGGGGAGGCGGCGGCGCTGGCAGGGGCTTCAGCGCCAGCGTTGCCGGCACCCGTCTCTGCTGTGTCGTCGCCTTCGGTTTCCTGTTCGTTAGTTGCCGGATGCGAAAGGGTAGTGCTCTTGATGGCGCTCTTGTCGGGCGTTTCCCTATTCAATGCATCATAGTTCCCGGCTGCACTTTCTCTCGTCCGCCCGCCGCCGGCGACGTCGGCGGCGCCTCCGCCGGGTTCGCCATTTTCGAAACGCCAGAGCAGCCACAGGTGCGAGAAGCTGTCGATTCCGGCAACGGCGCTGTTCAGCGCGTATTCCGGTTC
>CAKUJT010000095.1 GCA_934661765.1 uncultured Senegalimassilia sp. | reverse complement strand
CCGCGGATCACGCGCGGCAGCACGGTGCGGCTCACGTTGGTGAAGGTTGCTATGCGGATGTCGGTCGAAGACAGGCCTAGCAGCTCTTGGCGCTTTCCCTCAAGCTCGGCCTCGGCCGTCACGATCTGGCGCAGGTAGGGCAGATACTGCTTCCCGTCGCGCGTAAGCGAAACGCCCTGCTTGCCCCGCTCCAAAATCGTGGTGCCCAGCTCGCGTTCGAGCGCCTTGACCGCCTGGCTGACCGCGCTTTGCGTATAGCCCAGCTCGTCGGCCGCCGCCTTAAGGCTCCCGCGATCGACCACCGCGCAGACGACCTGATACCGTGATGACATAACGCCCCCCATGGCAAAAAGACCGTGGCACGTTTTGCCCCAGCCTGTTTATCTTCTATTAGCATTGCTTAATCATACTGAAGATACATTCGCTTTACTACATCGTTTTAGCAGCGCACAATCCTTTTCGTGAAACCATTTCGAAACAAAAGGAGTCCCATGGATCGCAAAAAGGCAATCGCGCTCTCGTTTTCCGTTCCCGTCGCATGGGGCTTCTCGTACCCTTTGATGAAGATCGGCATGGACAGCATGAACGCCACGAGCATCGTCGCGTTGCGCTGCACCATCGCCTTCATCGTCTGCGTGCTGCTTTTTCACAAGTGCACCTTCCGCATCAACCGCGACCTCATCGTCCGCGCCGCCGTCATCGGCGCCATCATGGCGGTCGAGCTCACCTGCATGTGTCTGGGCTCGAGCCTCACCTCGGCTTCCACTGCCGGCTTTTTGCAGAGCCTGACGGTCGTGATCGTGCCGTTCGCCAACGCTCTGCTGCTGCGCCGCGCCCCCGAGCGCAAGGTGCTCTTCGGCACCGCCGTCGTAACCGGCGGCATGCTACTGCTCTCGGGCGCCGACTTCACCAGCCTCAACCCCGGCGCGCTCGTCATGCTGCTTTCGGCGTTCGTCTACGCCGCCCACATCATCATCAGCAAGCGCTTCGTCGAGCAGGTCGACCCGCTGGCTTTGGGCGTTTGGCAGCTGGCCTTCGCCGGCCTGTTCTCGGGCATCGGCGCGGCCGCGCTCGGCGGCATCACGCTTCCCAGCACCCCGACCGAGCTCACGGTCATCATCGCCCTCGCGCTCATCTGCTCGGCTTACGGCTTCATCACCCAGGCTTACGTGCAGCCGCATGTTCCCGCTGAGACCACCGGGTTCGCCTTCTCGCTCGAGCCGGTCTGCTCTGCGGTGTTCTCGTTTTTCCTTGTCGGCGAGGTCTTGACCCCCATCGCCTTCCTGGGTGCGGCGCTCATCATGGCCGGCGTATTCGTCGCCACCATCGAGCCGCCTCGTCTGCATGCCCCGGCCTACCCGCAAGAGGCGATGGCAGTGGAACCCAAGCGAGTTTCGTAAGCCCCACAGCCCCCTGCGCAGATAACCAAAGAGAACTTGATGCAGATCGCCCGGCTTGAATTGGCTACACCTTCTTCGGATCTAGCATGCGGGCTCCTTTCCCTCAGGCGAGCCGACATCCCCCATGAAACCGTCCAGCATAGTGCAACCGATTCAGACGAAGCGAACCTGATGCTGCTTTCCTTGGGGCGACAAGAGGGGCTTCCAGCCGGGAGGAGCGGATCATGCGCGCTACCCCAAGCAGTGCGGTTGCCACGTTCACGCCCGCTATCGCGATTATGTGTTGGCACTGGCGACCATCTACCCGACGACAGCTTTCCGGACGAGAAAAGGTAAACTCTACCATGACAGTCTGAAAAAGGTCCACCTGCGCATCCACCCGCCAGAAGGGCCATCGATAGGCGCCGGCACAAAGCGCAAGGCCCGCGCCCAAAGGAGACATAGCATGAAAGCAAAGTTCGTCCATCGCTGCACCCATGTGCTGGACAAGGAAGCAACCATCAAGTTCTATCAAGAGGCGCTCGGCATGAAGGTGGTGCGCGAGATGGGCCCCGAGGACGGCTCCTGGACCAACACCTTCATGGCAAACGACGAGGCGCCCTTCGAGATCGAGCTCACCTGGAATCGCGGCCAGGTGGAGCCTTACGACAACGGCGGCAAGGACACCCACATCGCATTCGCCGTGGACGATTTCGACGCCTTCCACGAGCTCCACGAGAAGATGGGCTGCATCATCCGGGAGAACCCCCGCATGGGCCTGTACTTCATCGCCGACCCCGACGGCCAGTGGATCGAGATCATCCCCGCGAAATAAGAATTAGCATTAAGCTGCCTTACAAATGAAACCCAACACCCCACATACCGACAACTCGCAGATTCATGCCTCGGAAAAACATCCCGGCCGATCGACCCTCGCCCAGGGCATTCGGCAGGCGTTCATGTACTACGGCGTATCCATTATGCAGACGTTTGTCGAGTTCGGCGTGTTCGCGGCCACCCAGCTTGCGCTGCCGACCGGCATCGCGAACGGCATCGCCGTCGCATGCTCCGGCTCGTTCAACTTCCTTATGAACCGCAACATCACGTTCAAGGCATCGAGCAACTTCTGGCGCAGCGTGGCGATATTCATCGCCTTGTATGTCTGGAACTTCCTATTCGGCACCTGGTTCATCGGTTGGGCGGCCGTAACATTCGGCTGCCCGCAGATGGCGGGGAAGTTCATCACCATGGCAATGCAGGGCATCTGGGGTTTCTGCCTGTGCAAATGGGTCATCTTCAAGTAAGGGCGCAAAACCCGGCGCTCCCCTACGGCGCGCTCATGCGCACGCTCATGTCGAGGGGTTTGGCGAAGTGAAGGCAGGTGGTGGGCAAGCGCGACATCGCCGCCGCATGCCCGGACATCAGCCAGACCACCATCGAGCACGCCTTATCGGATCTGTTGGCAGGCGGCCAAATCGAGAAGGTGGGAGCCGGCCCTGCGACAGGGTACGTCCGGAAAGGATAGCGCGACTGGACCGTCAAACGGCAATACGGTTGGCAAATCGATATGCTTGCTCGATCCAATCAAACAATTCATCATCCAAATCGGCTACATCGCTGATGACGAAATGGGTTGTCCATCGCCCTGGGTAAGGCTCGGTTTTCGCTGCCACCCGGTCTGATTCCATCGGAGCAGAACCGTGGCCATCGCCCCTAAGCCGGTTTCCCGACGAAGGGGACGACAAGACCGCGGTGCGCCCAAAGGGAAACGATCGGCCAGCTAGCCCATGATCTGGGCAAGGTCTGCCTCAGGGGTGGATATGGGGCGAATGCCGTAGTTGTCCACCAGCACCTGCAACACGCCAGGGCTCACGAACGCCGGAAGCGTGGGACCCAAGTAGATGCCCTTGATGCCCAAATGCAGCAGCGTGAGCAGGATGCACACCGCCTTCTGCTCGTACCAGGAGAGCACCATGGAAAGCGGCAGATCGTTCACGCCGCAGCCGAAGGCATCCGCCAGCGCGAGCGCGATCTTGATCGCACCGTAGGCGTCGTTGCACTGGCCGACGTCCAGCAGGCGCGGGATGCCGCCGATGCTGCCCAGGTCCAGGTCGTTGAAGCGGTACTTGCCGCAGGCAAGGGTCAGGATAACGGAGTCGGACGGCGCCATCTTGGCGAAGTCGGTGTAGTAGCTGCGCTCCTTGCGCATGCCGTCACAGCCCGCCAGCAGGATGAAGCGCTTGATGTCGCCGGACTTGACCGCATCGATGACGGCGGGTGCGACGCTCATCACGGTGTCGTAGCCGAATCCGGTGGTGACGCTGGTGCCGCCGTTGATGCCGGTGAAGGTCCGATCAGCGGCCCAACCGCCCAGCTCCAGCGCCTTATCGATAAGGGCCGAGAAGTCCTTGGCGCCGTCTTCGCCCACCTCGACGACATGCGCACCCGGGAAGCTCACGGGACCGGTGGTGAACACGCGGTCGGCATACGACTCGTCCGGCTTCAGCAGGCAGTTGGTAGTCCACAGGATCGGCGCGGGAAGGTCCTTGAATTCCTTGCGCTGGTTATGCCACGCGGTGCCGTAGTTGCCTTTCAGGTGCGGATACTTGCGCAGTTCGGGATAGGCGTTTGCAGGGAGCATCTCGCCGTGGGTGTACACGTTCACGCCACGGCCTTCGGTCTGCTCCAAAAGCTGCTTGAGGTCGTGCAGGTCGTGGCCGGTGACCACGATGAAGGGGCCCGCCTCCACCTTGAGCTCAACCGTCGCAGGCTCGGGCTTGCCGTAGGCGGAGATGTTCGCGTCCTCCAAAGCGGCCATGGCGGCCAAGTTGACCTCGCCGCACTTGAGAACCAAAGGCAGCAGCTCGTCCATGCCCAAATCGGAGCCGACGGCCCGCATACCCTCATACAAGAATGCCATCACAGCAGGGTCCGACTTCTCCAGCATCTGTGCATGATAGGCATACGCCGCCACGCCGCGCATGCCGAAGAGCAGCAGGCTCTTCAGACTGCGGATATCCTCCTGCGCATCCCATAGCAAGCCCATGTCGTACAGATCGAATTCGCCCAGGGCGATAGCCTTAGCGCGAACGCGGCGCTCAAGGGCGGCGATGGCCTCGGGGTCGAAGCTGACGTTGCTCACGCAGGCGAACATGCCTTCGAGCATAAGCCCGTCGGACTCGGAATCCCCCTTTCCGCCGTTCTCGGCTCGGGCCAGGGCGACCAACGCCCCGGTCAACTCGTCTTGCAGACGAGCCACATCGGCGGTCTTGCCGCATACGCCGGCGGCTCCGGTGCAGGCGGTGCATCCCGCCGTTTGCTCGCATTGGAAGCAGAACATGTTCCCGTCAGTCATTTCGCGCTCCTCAATTAAAGGGTTTCTTTTCGAAGTGACTGCACTATACTGTGGTGTCTCATACATTTCTGTTGTAGAACCTACAGGTGAAGCCAATGCTTGATATCCCCACTTCTTCTTCAATGCTTTTCGCCGGCATAACCCAAGACGAAGCGAACTTGATGCTGCCTTGCCTTGGGGCGACAAGAAGGGCTTTCAGCCGGGAGGAGCGGATCATGCGCGCCGGCCAGCCCACCGAATACCTCGGCATCGTCCTATCCGGGCGCGTGCGGATCGAGGTCTCGGATGCCTGGGGCGAGACGACGATCCTGGATATCTTGGGACCTGGCTCGCTTTTCGCTCACGGATACGCCTGCAGCATGGAGCCCCTTGACATCGACGTGCTGGCAGATTCGGCCTGCGAGGTGGTGCTGCTCAAAGCCGAGCGCATCATCCACCCTTGCCCCAAGCAGTGCGGCTGCCACGCGCACATTTCCTCGAACCTCATGCGCGCCTTAGCGTTAAGCAACCTTGACATGAACCGCCGCGCCATCGCCATGACCCCCAAAACCATACGGGGCAAGATCCTCGCCTTCCTCTCACAGCAGCAGAAAAAGGCCGGCACCCGCGCCTTCACCATCCCCTACAGCCAAACCAAGCTGGCAAGCTACCTCAGCGTCGACCGCAGCGCGTTGTCGAACGAGCTGTCGAAGCTGCGCAAAGAAGGCGTCATCGACTACGAAGGCCGCACATACCGGCTCCTGTAGCGCGCGCAGGCAACTTACAGCCACGTTGCAGCTGACACGGATTCTCGTTTTGCGACCGACGCAAATCCCGCATGGGCCCGTACTTCATCGCCTACCCCGACGGCCAGTGGATCGAGATCATCCCCGCGAAATAGAGATTCGCAGGCGTTTCCTCGGATGAGCGGCGCAATCGGCTCGATCTCGCGCTGACCAGGAGGCGCTCCGCTGCGCTGCCCATATGCAAGCCTTGAAGCCTGCATGCGGGCAGCGCGCAAAACCCGGCGCTGCCCTACAGTGCACTCATACGCACGCTCATGTCGAGAGGTTTGGCGAAGTGCAGGCAGGTGGTTGCCAGGCCGTCCACGCCGGTGGCCGCGTATTCGGCCGCATTACCCAGGTTGACGCCGCCGGCAGCGATGAGCGTCACGCAGGGGTTGATGGCCTTGAGCTGCGGCACCAGCTGCGCGACCTGCTCGGGCGCCACCTTGTCAAGCTGCACGCCGTCAACGCCGGCCTCCACCAGGCGCACCGCGTCTTCAGTGCTCGACTCGACGAACAGCTTCTTCTCGCAGACCTTCGCCTTGAGCTGCGGCAAGTCGGCGATGAACTGCTCAAGCCCGCCGTAGAAGGTCAAGTGATGATCGAAGACGAGCACCGTCTCGCTCAAGCCCAGGCGATGAGGGAAGGCGCCGCCGAGCGTGAGCGCCTTGACGTCGAAGGGCTTGGTGCCGGGCATGAGCTTGCGGGTGGAAAGCACCTCGCACAGCGGGTTCACGGCATGCACGGCGTCCACCATCTGCTTGGCCTTGGTGGCAAGCGCGCAATAGTACTCGAAGATGTTCAGGCAGATCTTCCAGCCCATATGCAGACCGGCCGCAGGGCCTTCAACGGTCATGAACACGTCGCCGGGCGCAAGCATGGTGCCGCTGGGAAGCGCTTCGGCCACCGTGCAGCCGAAGCGGCTGAAGATGCGGGCGGCCTCCTCGGTCCCGCAAAGCAGGGCCGCGTCGCGCGTGTAGTATTCCATGCGGCCCGGCTGCGCGCCGATGCCCAAAACGTGCGTGGTCAAGTCGATCCCGCTGGGAATGTCGGAAGCGATAAGCTCATCGAGATAGCTGTCCGGGATATACATATGCTCCTCCTTGCGCTTCCTAGCGCGTGGTTTTCCTTCTTGAAGATGATACCGCTAGCCGCGACCCAAAAACGCCATCACCTGCGGGCAGAACTCGCGGGTGAACAGCTCGTCGGCGGGGCATACGGCCTGCAGCGCGCCATCCAAGATGATGCCCGCGCGATGCCCCAGGCTGCGCGCCTCGTTGAAGTCGTGCGTGACGAACACCACGGTGCAGCGGAAGCGTCCGTGCACGTCGCGCAGCGTCTCGTACATGCGCTTCTTGGTGGTAGGGTCGAGTGCCGAGAACGGCTCATCAAGCAGCAGGATCTCGGGCCGCATCACCAAAGCGCGCGCCAACGCCGCGCGCTGGCCCTCGCCGCCGCTGATGATGCCGGGATACCGGTCGGCGATGTGGCGGATGGAGAACAAATCGAGCATCTCCTCCACACGGCGCGCCGCCTCCGCCTTCGGGACGCGCGCCATCCTCAGGCCGTAGCCGATGTTCTCCGCAACCGTCATGTGCGGGAACAGCGCGTGGTCCTGATAGACGATCCCCAGCCGCCGCTGCTGCACGGGCAAGCAGCGGATGTCCTTGCCGTCAAGCAAGATGCTGCCGTCCTCCAGGGGAAACGCGCCGGCGATCGCCTCGAGCAGCACGGTCTTGCCAGCTCCCGTCTCCCCCACGATGGCGAATATCTCGTGCGGCTCGATATGCAAGTCGTCGACGCGCAGCGAGAAGCTGCCACGCCGCGCCACCATGTCACGGATCTCGATGCTGCCGCCGCTCATCGCTTTCCCTCGCATTCCCCGCACGCCTTCATTCGCCTCAAGCCCAATCCCTTGCCGGCCCTTCCCACACGGCTTTCGCCCGTGGGACGGTCGAGCACGTTGGCCACCACCAGCGTGAATGCCGACACCAGCAGCATGATCATGGCCGTGGCCATGGCGGTCTCGGTGTTGCCGGTCGAGATGCTCAGGTAGATGCTGCCGGGAAGGGTCTCGGTCTTCATGCGCGTCACGCCCACGAGCATGAGCGTGGCGCCGAACTCGCCCATGCCGCGCGCCCAGGTCAGCACGAACGCGCTGATGATCTGGTTGCGGCACATGGGCACGATGATGGTGCGGAACACGTCCCATGGCATGGCGCCCAGCGTCTGCGCCACGAATTCGATGCGCGGATTGACGCCGGCGAAGGCCGTGCGCATCATGCGGATGGCGAAGGGCAAGTTCACGATCATCTGGGCGAACACGATTCCCGTAGGCGAGAAGACCACGGCGAAACCCGCCTCCTTGAGCGCCTTGCCCAGCGGCGACGAGAAGATCAGCAGCAAGGCGAAGCCCAGCAGGATATAAGGCAGCGACAGCGTCAGCTCCATCAAAATCTCGGCCAGGCGCTTGCCGGGAAACGCCACATGCGACAGCGCATAGGCGGTCGGCAGCGACAGCAGCAGGCAGATGACGGTGGAGATGCTTGAAGTGGTCACGCTCATGCGCAAGGAGAACAGCACCTCCTCGGAGCTGATGGCCTCGCCGAAATGCGAGATGCCGCCCGCCACAATAGCGAAGATGGCGCTCCCGATGAACAGGAGCACCATCCCCGTTACCAGCATGCACAATGCCGGGAAGATGTTGCGCTTGCGGCCTCTGTGACGTTTTGGCTCAGGTGCCGCGGACATACGTTACACCAGCTCGTAGCCGAACTTGGTCCAGATGTTCTTAGCGGTTTCGCTCTGCAGGAACTCGGAGAACGCCTTGACGGCGTCCGCGTCGGCAGCGCAAGTGAGCTCGGCGCTCGGAACGGTCTTCACGTAGTTTTCCATGCCGGAGTTCTCAAGGATGGTCAGGCCGTCCTTACCCGCATTTTCCTTCCACACGATGGCGGCGTCGCCCTCGCCCTTGGCCAGGGCCTCGGCGATCTGCGGCGCCGTAGTGGAGGTGGTGATGGAACCGGACTGCTTGACCTGCTCCATAACGCCGGCGTCGGTCATGGCCTTGACGGCGATCTTGCCGATCGGCGTGGACTCCGGGTCACCCAGCAGAAGCGTGTCGCACTTCACCAGGTCGCTGACGGTCTGGATGCCCTTGGGGTTGTCGGCGGGCACCACCAGGACGGGGATGTGCTTGACGAGGTCGGTGCTGGTGGCAACATAATCGCTGACGGGCTTGAGCTCATCGGCGGAGCCGGCGATGAAGAAGTCGCCCTCCTGCGTGGTGTTGATCTGCGTCTGGATCTGTGCGGCGTTGGCGAAGGTGATGTTCATCTCGCAGCCGGTTTGCGCCTTGAAGGCGTCGGCGATCTCCTGGAACGGCTTGGTCATGCCGGCGCCGCAATAGATGTTGAGGCTTTTGCCCTCAAGGTTTGCCGCGGCGGTTTGCTCCGGCTGATCGGTTTTCTGCTCGCCCTTGTCGGAGGAGCATCCAGCCAGCAGGCCGCAGGCGAGCACGGCGCTCAGCGCCACGGCTGCAATCGCGGCCAAACGGGTCTTCGTCTTTTTCATAGCGATTCCCTTCTTTTTTGTCCCCATACCACCAGGCGCCCCTTCGCG
>CAKUJT010000094.1 GCA_934661765.1 uncultured Senegalimassilia sp. | reverse complement strand
CCTTGCCACCGTAAAGTCGGGTCTTTTTAGACATGTCTTATAATGTAGGACATATCTCAGGGGCGTTATGGCCTGCATTAAAATCAGGTGCAGGGAAAGTTTTTTGCTGCATCACACTTTATTGTTCCCTCTTATTATAAGAGGGATTTTTTTACGAAGGAGGATAAAATGAAAAAAAGAGCAAACAGGCTGCTGGCCTTACTTATGTCAGCGGCAATGGTGGCGACACCTTACGCATCGGTGACACCTGTTTTTGCGGAAAATGTAGAGGAGAATGTAGAGTTCTTTGATGGAGAAGAATTTGCAGACTCACAGGAGGAGCAGTCCTTGGAGGATGCCCAGAATTCATCAGATGACCTGTATGCAGGGGAGACAGATGGATCTGTAGCTGAGAAAGAGACAGATGTATTTTCTGACGGAGAGGATGCTGGATTTTTTGCAGATGCGCCTGCTGAAGAAACAGAAGGACAAAAAGAGGCAGCTGATACAATTGTAGGAAAGGCGTACTCTATTAAAGCAACTGTATTAAATTCAACAGGTGGAGTTAGTGGAATGTATGGAATGGACCGCATTGTTGTCACCATGCAAGAGAACGGGTCTTACCTGGTAAGAATGCATCAGACAAGTGTTAATAGAGAGATTCTTGCACTGACAGATGATCAGACTGTGGCTAACAGACACAACGTTCCCTGGTACCATGGAAATGGGGATGATGGCTTCTGGTTTACATTTCCGGTGGCATCTTTAACAGAGTCTCTTCATTTCTGTATGCTCAAGGAAGCGAATCTTTCTTATCTGCCTGATCCACCACAGGCAACGAAAGGTTTTAGCAATATCCAGACCCTGACTTTTGATTTGTCTTCTATGCAGGAAAGTGAGGAAAAACCTGCTTCAGCAGAAGACATTAACAAAATGGCGGAGACTGAAAATGCCGACTACACAGCAGTAGATGCGGCTCTTGCCTCTATCCCTGAGGACTTGTCTGTTTATACAGATGAGACTGTGGCTGCTGTAAATGCCGCAAAGGCTGCAATCGTCCGCAATTACGGAAAGGACAAACAGGCTGAAGTAGATAAGATGGCCGAGGATCTGAACGCTGCCATAAAGGCACTGGTATTAAAGGATACACCAGTAGAGACCACAGAACTTACGACCCAAAATACTACCGGCATGTTCAAGGTGACGAAGGCAGCTCTTTTAACCACAGCAAATGGTACAGTACTTCAGTTTACTCTTGGAAGCACAGGGTATGAGTACATATTTAAGGGAACCTACGAAGAGGCGGTTTTCAATGGAAATAACAGGGACAGCTGGGTGAAATATGAATTGACAAACGACGGCGCATATCAGTTTACCATTCCTGTTTCAGAAGGGGAGACCTATATTCCACTGGTTTCTATTTCCAAAAACAAATTAAGTAATTTTGCAAATGGAACCGGCACATTGGAAAATGCTTTTTATGCCCGTCAGCTTGTGATTGATTATGCTGGAAAAACTTTAACAGCAGGAGATTATGATCACACAGCATCCCTTACTGTGGACAAGACAAATGCAGGTATGTTCACGGCACCGGTGGCTTCTTTGCACACGATTGCAAGTCCGGCGGCTAACAATTATTCTGAGACCCTGGAGCTGACAATGGGAAGCCCCAGCTTTGACAAGATATATGTGGGAAATGCTCTTGCTGCAGATGAAGCAGATGTGGAACAAAATGCACTTACTATCGATGCTGAAAAAAAGGTAAATATCCAGATGAGCAAAAACGAAAAAGGTGGAGTGAGCCTTTTTAATTATCTGGAACAGCCTCTTCTTTTATCTTTCCATTCAGTGAAGAATAATAACTGGAACTCCAGAAAACTTTTTACTGTCAGCAAAGTAAATGGCAGTTTAACAATTGTGGACTATAAACCTGCCACAGCTGTGTCCCTGGATCAGACAGAAGCAGAGGTAGTAGAAGGACAGTCCTTTGATCTGACTGCTACTGTTACACCAGAGAAGACCAGCGATGTGATAAAATGGAGCAGCAGTAATGAGAAGGTTGCAACAGTAAAAGACGGAAAGGTAACCGGCGTAAGTGAGGGTACTGCCCAGATCACTGTTACTGTTGGGGCAATAAGTGCAACATGTAATGTAACGGTAGTAAAGAAAGACTTCAAATACACTGTGCAGGCTTTGGTTACAAATGGAACAACCAGAAGTAAGAATGCTACGGATGTTGTTGCTACAGCAACAGACGGCGATGGAAACGTGGTCAAAGCAAGTGTGAACGCAAGTAAAATGCTGGAATTTGCAGCGTTGGATGCTACCAAGACTTATACAATTTGTGTATCCCGTGATGGATATTACCCGGTAACAGAGCAGAAAGTCGGAAGTGGTAACGGTACATATAAATTTACTGCCACTGGTGAGTGGGAGTATACTGCTACCATTAGCAGAGCTGATGCAGATAAGCAGATTGATGTAATATTCCAGAAAGACCAGTTAAAAGCAGCAATCAAAGAAGTTCCTTCTGATTTTTCTTCTTATACAGAGGAGTCAGTAAGTACTGTTCAGGAAGTTTTAAATAGCGTTGACCAAGAAAGCAAGGACTGGACAAAGCGTGACGAAGATGCCGCAAGACTGAGAGAGGCCTTAAATGGGCTGAAAATTGTCAAAGATGGTGAGTATGCTCCAGATGTGACGGTTTCTACCGGACTTGCAATGCTGGAATTCCGTCTTATTGTAGAAGATGGCGAGATGAAGGCAAGATTTGTGGGAAGCTCAGCTTCCTATGCAAAGATTTATATGGGAAGTTCTGCAGATGCAAAAAAAGCAGCAGATACAGATCCGAACATGTTCCTTCCGGAGAGTGAGCTTTTGTCAAACTGTAATGGTTATCAGGGATATCAGTTTACCATTCCGGTTAGTGGCCTGGCAAAAGAAATTCCATTTAGTGTGTGTACCATCAGAAGTGGCAAAGCAAAATGGTCTGAGCAGACATTTTCTGTAAGCTCTTCCAACTTAAAGCCATATGTGGAAGTAAAAGAGATTTCTCTGAATAAGACAGAGGAAGTATTGGACGCAGGAAAGACTCTTACCTTAAAGGAAACTATCAATCCTGAAGATGCATCTCATAAGACTGTTTTCTGGAAGTCAAGTGATACAAAGGTTGCAACTGTAACCGGCGGTGTTGTGAAAGGATTAAAAGAGGGAACTGCAACGATCACTGTTTCCAATGGTTTTGTATCAGCAGAATGCAACATTGCAGTTCATACTTTTGAAACCCTTCCTGCAGTGGATGCCACCTGTACAGAGACTGGCCTTACTGAGGGAATCCGTTGTAAAGAATGTGGTGCTATCATAAAGGAACAGGAAGTTCTCCCGGCACTGGGACATAAAGAAATTGTTACCATACCTGGAAAAGCAGCTACATGTACGAAAAAAGGACTTACCGATGAAATCAGTTGTTCTGTTTGCGGTAAAGTGTTACATGAGCAGGTAGAAATTCCAGCTCTTGGCCACAAGGAGGAAATCCTTCCTGCAATAGCAGCTACCTGCACCAAGGATGGCTGGAGTGAAGGAAAGAAGTGTTCTGTCTGCGGCCTGATCCTGAAATCCAGAAAGCTGATAAAAGCAACGGGTCACAAAGAGGAAATCATTCCGGCAGTAGCAGCAACTCCGGGACACACCGGTCTTACACAGGGCAAGAAGTGTTCTGTCTGCGGCGAAATCCTGGAAGAACAGAAGGTTATTCCGGCACTTCCGATTCTGGTGACAAAGTTGAAAGTAAGCACAAAGACATCTGCGAAGATTGCAGCAGGTAAGAAAGTTCAGCTTACCGTAACTGCAACGCCTGGAAATGCAGAAAATAAGGCAGTGACCTGGAAGTCCAGCAATACAAAGGTAGCCACTGTAAATTCCAAGGGCCTTGTTACCATGAAGAAAAATGCAGGTGGAAAGAGTGTTGTCATTACCGCTACTGCAAAGGATGGAAGCAAGGTATATGGCAAGATCAAGCTGACCTGTATGAAGGGTGTGGTAAAGAAGATTACCATTTCCGGAAAGAAAACAGTAAAAGCCGGAAAATCCCTGACCTTAAAGGCAAGGGTAGAGGCAACGAAGAAAGCAAATAAGAGCATCGCATGGAGCTCCAGCAACAAGAAGCTGGCCACTGTAAGCTCTAAAGGTGTTGTAAAGACATTCAAGGGAAAGAAAGGAACTGTAAAGATTACAGCAAAAGCCCTTGATGGTTCCGGAAAGAAAGCAACCTTTAAGATCAAAATCAAATAATCTTGTTCAAAAATGGATGAGGGAATAAACAAATGGCCTGCAGAGGATACCTGTAAAATCTGCAGGCCATTTTACTGTAAAAATCTCTGTACAGTTTACAATAAATCCATATTTAGTTCATAAAAAATCTATATTTATATGATAAATATGTGAGTATCCGAGTCGAATATGTATATTGGTTATAGCGCAAGGTTGCGTCATGAACATGACGCATAAAAGAGAATCTGGTGTGAATCCGGAACGATGCCGTCACTGTGTAAGGGAGCTGCTTCAGAGCCCACTGGGAGACCGGGAAGGGGAAGTAGCGATGAACGAAGTCAGGAGAACTGCCTTAGCGTGGAATTGTGGATCTGCGGTACACAGAACCTGTATTCTCATAGCAATACATAGTGATCCTGTTATTGGGAAGAAATGTGTTTATGAGGAAAGTGCAGTCGCAGAAAATGCGACTGCTTTTTTATGCATGATTCAATCCGGAAATACAGGAAAAAAGAGGAAAATGAAATGAAAAGAAAAACTTTATTAGCGTTGCTTCTTGCAGCTTCCATGGCAGCAAGTATGACTGTAGCAACAGGATCTGTTGCATTTGCAGAGACAGAGGAAGCAGCTGAGGAGACAGCAGATGATGCTGAGGCAACAGATGATGCTGAAGAAACAGAAGAAGCAGATGATGCTGAAGCAACAGACGATGCTGATGACGCAGCAGATGAAGTGGTAGCACTTAGTGATGATGCTGAGGCAACAGATGATGCTGAGGCAACAGATGATGCTGATGACGCAGCAGATGCAGATCAGGAGGCAGCAGATAAAGTGGCAGCACTTATTGATGCAATCTATGTTCAGGAAAGAACAGACGATACAGACGCACAGTGCAAGGAAGCAAAAGAAGCATGGGATGCCCTTACAGACGCTCAGAAAGAACTGGTAGAGGGTGAGGAAGCAAGCCCAGAATACTTTGGACGCGACACAGGAGACGCTTCCAAGGATGATCCACGCAATCAGGATGAGATCGGTGAGAATGAGCTTCTGGTAGTAAGCTTTGGTACTTCTTTTAATGACAGCCGTGCAGAGGATATCAAGGGAATCGAGGATGCTCTTGCAGAAGCATTCCCGGATTGGTCTGTAAGAAGAGCATTTACTGCTCAGATCATCATCAACCATGTACAGGCAAGAGATGATGAGCATATCGACAATATGCAGCAGGCTCTTGACCGTGCAGTAGCAAACGGTGTTAAGAACCTTGTTGTTCAGCCTACACACCTTATGCATGGCGCTGAGTATGATGAGATGGTAGAAGCAATCAATGAGTACAGCGATAAATTTGAGTCTGTAGCAATCGCAGAGCCAATGCTTGGAGAGGTTGGAGATGACGCTACTGTTATCAATGAGGACAAAGCTGCTGTTGCTCAGGCAATCACAGATGAGGCAGTAAAAGCGGCCGGATATGACAGCATGGAAGCTGCTGCAGAGGATGGAACAGCATTCGTATTCATGGGACATGGAACTTCCCATACAGCAAACGTAACTTACAATCAGATGCAGACTCAGATGGACAAGCTTGGTTTCACAAACGCATTCATCGGTACTGTAGAGGGTGAGCCGGAAGACACCGCTTGCGATGTGGTAATCGACAAGGTAAAAGATGCTGGATTCAAGAAAGTAATCCTTCGTCCGCTTATGGTTGTTGCCGGTGACCATGCAAACAATGATATGGCTGGAGATGATGACGATTCCTGGAAGAGCATGTTCGAGGCTTCCGGAGATTTCGATTCTGTTGACTGCCAGATCGAGGGTCTTGGAAGAATTGACGCTGTTGAGCAGCTCTATGTAGCTCATACTCAGGCAGCTATCGATTCTATCGCTGAGTAATCAGCAGCATTACATTTACACATTGGGCAGCTGCTCTTTTTGGAGCAGCTGTTTCCGCATAAAGCAGCTGCGCGGAACTAGTACAGTGAATATAGCAGATACTTAATTTTCGCTGTATTAGCAGTATTTATATTACAGGAAATGTGACGGCTGCAAATAAAGAAGAGCAAGGAGAATTATTATGAAACGTTCATTAGTCATGTTATTGACAGCAGCAAGTATTTCCGCTATGACAGCAGGAGGTGTGGCACCTGTATGGGCTGAGACAGCAGTGGAGACAGAAGCAGAAGACACAACAGAGGAAACAGATAAAACAGAGGCTGGAGACACTGAGCTTGAAGACGGCGTATATGGTGTTGAGTTTGACACAGACAGTGGGATGTTCCATGTAAATGAGGCCTGCAATGGCAGAGCTACTCTTACTGTAAAAGATGGCAAAATGACTGTTCATATCAGCCTTGTTTCCAAGAATATCGTAACTCTTTTCCTTGGAACTGCAGAGGATGCACAAAAAGATGGGGCCGAGCTGATTCAGCCTACTACAGATACTGTAACCTACAGCGATGGAATGTCTGAGGAAGTTTATGGATTCAACGTTCCGGTAGAGAAGCTGGATGAGGAGTTCGACCTGGCAATCCTTGGGAAAAAGGGTAAATGGTACGATCATAAAGTAAAGGTTACAGATGCCAAAGAGCAGACAGAGGAAGAGAAAAATGCTGTTGTGATCGGGGAAGAGGACAGCGAGAACACTGACGAAGCCGCAGATACAGCAGAAGAGTCCAAAGATTGATTCTCTGGAAAAATAATAAAAAGAACCCGTGATCGGAAGTGGAACTTTTAGGAAGCCATTTTCCTGTCACGGGTTCTTTATTTCTATGCAGGGGTGATTATTTTCCTTTTCCCTCACCTGCAAAATATTCTTTTGTCAGCCGCACTACAGTTCCGGAAAGCAGGAACAGGGCAATCAGGTTGGGGATTGCCATAAGGCCGTTGAAGGTCTCGGCGATACTCCACATCAGGCCAAGGTTTGCAGTAGCACCCAGGATTGCAACCAGGGAATACACGACCATAAATGGTTTGATGACCTTTTCTGAGAAAAGGAACTCGATACAGCGGGCTCCGTAAAGTCCCCAGCCAAGAGCAGTGGAAAATGCAAAGCAGCACATAGCAATTGCTGTGAAAACAGATACCCAGTTTCCATAGGTGGAGGTAAAGCCAAGAATGGTCAGCTCTGCACCGGCAGCCTCGCCATAGGTAACGGGAATATTGCTGCACAGGATGACAAGTGCTGTAAGGGTACAGATCACGATGGTATCGGTAAACACCTCGAAGATTCCAAACATTCCCTGTTTCACCGGTTTTCTGGTGTCTGCACAGGCATGTGCGATAGAGCCGGTACCAAGACCTGCCTCATTGGAGAAGATACCCCGTGAAACACCTTTTTTCATACTGAGGAACATGCTCATCACAACACCACCTGTGACAGCTTTTGGCTGGAAAGCGCCCTGGAAAATGGAAGCAAATACAGCCGGGACATTTTGGATGTTCAGAAGAACAACCCCAAGTCCCAGGATGATGTAAAGCAGTGCCATAAATGGTACAAGCTTTTCTGTAACCTGTCCGATCCTCTTGATTCCGCCAAGAAGGATCATGGCGATGAGAATGGCGATTACAATACCAATGATCAGATTAGACATCGGAACCGCTTTTTCTGTGATTACATGATAGTTCAGCAGTGCAGAATTGATGGCAGTGGTGATAGTATTGACCTGTGTGGCATTTCCGGTTCCAAAAACGGTAAGCACGCCAAATGCGGCGAACAGGTAAGCAAGCCAGAGCCATTTTTTTCCAAGTCCGTTCTTAATATAATACATGGGACCGCCTACCAGTTCACCATTTGCATTGGTTTCACGAAAATGAACGGCAAGGGTAACTTCGGCAAACTTGGTACACATTCCAAAAAGTGCGGAAACCCACATCCAGAATATGGCTCCTGGTCCACCGATGGCGATAGCACCTGCGACACCTGCGATATTGCCGGTTCCTACTGTGGCGGCAAGAGCGGTACAAACGGCCTGGAAGGGAGTGATGGCTCCGTCGGAGGCATCGCGTTTGCGGAAAATACGACCAAGTGTGGTACGCATAGAATAGGAAAATTTGCGAATCTGTAAAAAATTCGTGCGGATACTTAAATAAAGTCCAACTCCGAAAATACAGACCATTGCAGGGACTCCCCAGATAAAGTTATTTACAGCCGTATTGACTGTTTCGATAATATGTAACATAATACACCTCTATGGGATTTTTTATCGGTAAAGAAATGTTAGCGGATAAAGTTTGTTTTGATTTTGGGTTCCGCCTCTGGCACCGCAATCCCGGCATTCTTACCTGCTTCCAGACATTTCAGCAGCCACGCCATATTATTTCCAAGAGTACGCATGATCTGAAGCCCTTCTGCATCCTGACGAACCTCATCAGGAGTATTACCGTGTACCATATTCCAGTAATTGGCAGAGACTACAGGCATTTCATGATAGGTAAAATATTTCAGAAGCACATCCAGAGTAGCGGTGGTTCCGGCTCTTCTGGCAGATGCGATAGCTGCTGCGGGTTTGTGAAGCATATCCTTTCCTGCCATGGAGCAAAGCTTATCCATAAATTCAATGATCTGTCCGGATGGGGATGCCCAGTATACAGGGGAGCCTACGATCAGGGCATCGGATTCTTTTAATTTGGCTGCGGCTGCCTTTACATTGTCTGAATCAGGATTTCCTGCCTGGAAAATCTCTGAGTCGATTCCATTTTTATCCAGTGTGGCAGCAATTTCACTTAATGCGGTGAAGGTACAGCCTTCTTTTCGCGGACTGCCGTTTAAAAGTAATACTTTCATGTGTTTTGTCCTTTCTTATGTATATTGATATCATCTCTCTGAAGTGGTAATGCATTTCCTTATTATACGATAGGATTGGCTTAATTTCAAGACACACTATGTTCACATTTGAGCGATATAATAAAC
>CAKUJT010000093.1 GCA_934661765.1 uncultured Senegalimassilia sp. | reverse complement strand
GCTCAGGAAAACGCGAGCATGAGGAGGTTGCTCATGGCGCATATGCAGGAAAACCCGCAAACCGCGGGTAAGGATACAAGGATGCCGGCGGCGGGCGAAACGCGGCAAATGCCCTTGCGGGCCGATAAGCCGGCGCAAACGGCACAGGCGCCGTACCCGCTTCGGGGCCGCCCGGCGCCGACGCAACGGATAGCCACGCCGTTCGCCGCTCCCAGTGGGAATGGCGGGAATGCCGCGTTTGCGGCACCGGGTGCAGGTGCCATGCCCGGTGCGAACGGTGCCGCAGCTGCAGAAGCCGCTGAAGCGGAGGAGGCGCCTAAGCGCAAGGGGCTCGGCGGGTTGCTCGAGGGCTTGTCCGTGCCGCAGGTGGCCGCCGGCGCGTTGGCGGCGGTGACGTCGATGCTGCTGTCGTCCAAAATCGGCATCGCCGGCTCGGTCATCGGCGTGGCGGTAGGCTCGGTGGTGTCCACGGTCGCATCGCAGGTGTACAAGCAGTTTCTGCAGGCATCCGCCGACAAGCTGCGCGAGTTGAACCCGCTCGATGAGGCGGGCGCTTCCGCAGCCGCGGGCGAAACCCGCGTGATGCCGGCGGCCGGGGAAAGCTCCTCCGCAACCCGCGTGATGGGCGCCGCGGCAGCGTCCGGCGCCGCGCCGACGCCTGGCGATTCCGCCTCGGCTGGCGGCCCGGCCGCTTCCGCAACCCCTACCCGCAGCGTGCGCGACCTGCGCGAAAGCGGTGAGACGGGCGTGCTGCGCGGCCGCGCCGAGCATCAGCGCCGCCAGCGCATGCAGCGCGGGGTCATCGCGGTGTCGGTGGTATCGGCCCTGGCCGCGGTGGCCATTTCCGCAGGCATCATCAACCTGGTGACGGCGGGCGAAGGCGTGGGCACCAAGACCGAGCCGCTGTTCACCGGCACCTCGACGTCGCAAACCGATGACGGCTCCACGACGAAGGGCAAGCAGAGCGGCAAGTCCCAGCAGTCGGCGACGCAGGATCAGCAAGGCACTGCCACGAAGGATTCCGCCGCACCGGTGCATCAGGACGGCACCGCATCGTCGGATAGCTCGGCTTCCGGGTCCGGCAGCGCCAGCGGGTCCTCGACAAGCGGCACGGAGTCGGGCAGCGCGAGCGGCTCCGGCAGCTCGACGGGTTCCGCCACCGGCGGTTCCGGCAGCAGTTCCGGCAGCACGTCCGGTTCGCAAACCGGCGGCTCCGGCGGCGGTAGCGCAATCGGTTCCGGCACCTCGTCGAGCGGTTCCTCGACCAGCGGCTCCACGGGGACGGAAAGCTCCTCGTCGAACAGCGGCTCCACGGGGTCTACGGGCGGTTCCTCGAACGGCTCCTCGACCAGCGGATCCACAAGCTCCACCACAGCTTCGTAATAGGCAGGCGGGGCGGGCTCAAATCGAACGCGCCCGCCCCGCTTTTGCGTTCGCTCAACTTGCGGGTTTGCACGGACATCGGGCTTTTGCGCTCGCGCTTCCCCTTCTTCCGTGATGATGCCGGCAGCCGGAGGGCTGCGTGCGCCCCGCGATGCTAGGATGAACGCGAAACACGAAACCGCCGCTTTTGCGGCGCGCGCGAAAGGGGCGGCATGACCGAGAACGTGAACAGCGAGAATGCGACTATTGCGGACAAGGCGACCTCGAGCGGGGCCCCTTCTTTCGCATCGGCTTCGGGTGCGGACGCTTCGCCAAGGACCTTTGCCCCCTCCGCCGGCGCCGTGCCCGCTACGCCGCGTACGCGGGAGGAAATCGCCGAATCGCTGCGCGTCCGCACGCGCCGCGGCACGCCTACCGAGAAGCTCGAGGTCATCATGACCAGCGCCGGCCTCGATCGCGTGGAGGCCGCCACCGTCATGGTCATCGGCTTGGGCGGCGTGGGCTCGAACTGCGTGGAGGCGCTGGCTCGCGGCGGCGTGGGGCACCTGATCGTTATCGACCACGACATCGTCGGCCTGTCCAACATCAACCGCCAGGCCATTGCGTTCCATAGCACGCTTGGGCGCAAAAAGCACGAAGTGGTGCGCGACATGGTGCATGACATCAACCCCGACTGCCAGGTGGAGGCGCTCGACATGTTCCTGCGTGCCGACGACGTGGCGCCGCTGCTCGACCGCTACCTGGGGAAAGTCGATATGCTCATCGACGCCATCGACTCCGTTTCCGCAAAACTGGCCATCGCCGAGTACGCCGACCGCACGGGGATGCCGCTCATTTCCAGCATGGGCGGCGCCAACAAGCTGCACCCCGAGTGCCTGCGCTTCGCCGATGTCTCCGAAACGCGCAACGACCCGCTCGCGCGCGTGATGCGCAAGGAGTGCCGTAAGCGCGGCATCCGCAGCCTGCGCGTGCTGTACTCGTGCGAAGAGCCGGTGAAACGCCCCGCCGTGGAGGGCGCCGAGCGCCGCGAGCGCACCAACCTGGGCACGGCATCGTTCATGCCGCCGATCTTCGGCCAGATGCTGGCAGGCAAGGTGCTCTGCGAGATCGCCCAGGTGCCGGAGGCGTAAGGGCTACGGGGAGGCTTTCATGAACGATGAGGTATTCTTTCAGGTTCGCTATACGGTAACGGTGGGCGAACGCGATGACTTTCTGCGCGATTTGGCTCAGCTGCGCATGGCGGAGTTGAGTCGCGCGGAGCAAGGTTGTCTGCAGTATGAGTACTTGCTGCCAGTCGATGCGCCTGATCAGGTGCTTTTGTTGGAGCGTTGGTCGAGCAGCGAGGCGCAGCAAGCGCATACGGGCACGGCGCATTTTGCGAAGCTCGCTGACGTGAAGCAGCGCTATGGCTTGTCCACCAAGGTGGTGCGCCTGGTTGTCGGGGGCGCATGAGCATGGACGGGCTCGCTTATTTCGATATGCATTGCCACCTGGGGTTTTGCGAAGATGCGACACAGGCGGCGCGGGCCCTTGCGGCCGCTGGTGTGGGGGCTTTTTCGAATACGGTGACGCCGGCGGAGTTTGCCGAGCAGCGGGTTGCGCTTGCCGGCGCGGGCAACGTGCGCGCGGGAGTGGGACTGCACCCCTGGTGGGCCGGCGAATTCGACCCGTTCGCTGACTGGGATCGCTTGTACGGTCTTGTTGCGCGCAATCGATTCATCGGCGAGGTGGGATTGGACTTCTCGCCGCGTCATGCCGATACGCACAAAGCGCAGCTTGATGCGCTGGTGTGCGTCGCCCATGCGTGCGCCCGCACGGGGAACAAGGTGCTGTCGGCGCATGCGGTTCACGCGGTTGACCAGGTGCTCGACGTGCTTGAACGCGCGAGCGTGTTCGGGGGCATGACGGGCAACGCCTGCATCATCCATTGGTTTTCCGGTACGTCCGACCAGCTCACGCGTGCGCGGCGGGCGGGTTGCTACTTCAGCGTGAACCCGCGCATGCTGGAATCGAAGCGCGGCCGCGCCTGCGCGCAGGCCATCCCGGTCGACCGGTTGCTACTGGAAACCGACGAACCCGCGTCTGCGGACGCCCCGTGGGACGCCGCCCGCGTGCGCGGCCTGCTCGAGGAAACGCTGCAGCAGCTCGCAGCCTTGCGAGGCGACGACCCCGCCGAACTGCGCGAACGCATCGCGCAAACCAGTCGAGCTTTGCTGCAGCGATAAGCCCGCTGCAATGTCGGCCCGAACTTGCAGCCCTATGCGAGCGCATAGCTGAAACCAGCTATGCGCTGCTGGCATGAAAAGCTAGCGAGTCAAAATGAACCGGAGCCATTGACCCATCCGAATGAGTCAATGGCTCCGGCTTGGTTTGGCCCGCAAACTTTTTAAGCTTCCGCCCAAAACGCCTTCAGCAGTTCGTTGCGGTTTGCGGTACCCGTTTTCTTGAACACGTTGTGCACGTGCGTTTTCACCGTGCCCAGCGCCAGTTGCAGCTCGCTGGCGATGTTTTGGTTGTCGTGTCCCTCAAGCACGAGCGCTAGCACCTCGCGCTCGCGCGCGGTTAAACCGTGCCGCTCGCAAAACGCGGGCAGCGCGTCGGCCATGCGCCGCGCGTGCGAGTCCTCTTGCGCCACGGGCGGCTCGTTGAAGCGCAGCCGCAAGGTTTTCGCTGCCTCTACCAGCGTAAACACTGCGAACATAAGTGCAAGCGCCGTCTCGCTGAAATTGCGTTCACACACGTACAGCGGCAGCATGTTGGAAATGGAATCTTGCCCGGGCGACCACATCAAGATCATGTACGTGTCCTCGGCGACAATGCACCACACCAAAACGAACACGGCAATGAACAGCTTGCGATGCCGCGCGAGCCGCGTGCGCTCCACCGGCGACGTTTCGCTGCGATACCGCCAAAACCCGTACAGCAGGCACCATAGCATGAACACCTGGCGAATGCTGTAAAACGCCCATTGCGAAAGCGCGCATGTAGGCGCCAACGTGCCAACGCCAAGGCTTGCGGCAACGAACACGCATGCAGGCGCCAGACGAAGCGCCCGGCGTCGTTCGTCCACAAAATCGCACGCAACCAGCCACATCGATTGCAGCGTTCCCAGCGCTAGCACCGTGCGCAGCACCGGGTGCTCGATGCTGTAGAACGTTTCCATGGGGAAGGCCACGTTTTGCCCCAGATAGTCGTTCTGGAAAATAAGGGCCTCTTCAAGCACGTAGCTTAAAAACAACACCGTTATATACAGGTATGAGCGTTTGTGCGACACGAAAAACGCGCTGAGCGACACGGCGCCCGTGGTAATGAACGCAATCATAAGCGAAATGGTGTAAAGGTAGAATGCGGTTTCCATAACGAGCCCCTTCGCTGTGAAATAAGGGCCTTGCCGCGCGCCAGCCCCTAATCCCAGCGGCGCATGCAAGTAAACCCGAAGTGCCGTTTATTCTAATCAAAAGGTTTACCGGGGGGATTATTCAATTTGAGTACCTCAACGGTCATAGTTTAGATGCCCAGGTCAAGTGCCTAAACCGCAAAGATTATTTTGGATAGAGGCTGCTAATCCGTGAAAATAATCTTCATTATTCCTTCACAACCATTGCGGTTGAGCCGCATAGTCCGAGCCAGCAAAGCGGCGCCGTGAAAGCCTGATGCAAGCAACGCGGCAGAGGGCGAACGCGGTGCCGATACCAAGACCGCTCCCGAAAAGGGCGGGGGCGCAGGCGATCCATAAGGAGGATTCCGCAATGGCTAAGAAGGACTACATCGACACTAACGACTTCACCAAAGAAGAGCTGCTCGACATGATCGAGCTGGCAAGCTCTATGAAGGCCATGATCGAAAAGGGCGGCCGCTACCCGCAGATCCTGAAGAACAAGACGCTGGGCATGATCTTCCAGCAGGTGTCCACCCGTACCCGCATCTCGTTCGAAACCGCTATGACCGACCTGGGCGGCCATGCGCAGTTTTACGGCCCGGGCACCATCCAGCTGGGCGGCCATGAGTCTATCGAGGACTCCGCTCGCGTGATGGGCCGCCTGGTTGACATCCTTATGGCCCGCTTTGACCGCCACAAGGATGTCGCCGACCTGGCAAAGTACAGCCCGTGCCCCGTTATCAACGGCATGTCCGAGTTCAACCACCCCACGCAGGAGCTGGGCGACCTGCTTACCATGATGGAGAACCTGCCCGAGGGCAAGAAGATCGAAGACTGTAAACTGGCCTTCATCGGCGATGCCACGCAGGTGTGCGTGTCTTTGATGTTCATCTGCTCGAAGATGGGCATGGACTTCGTGCAGTTCGGCCCGAAGGGTCATCAGATCACCGACGGTGGCCTGCAGGTTGACACGGACATCGACCTTCTGGCCATCGGCGAAGAGAACTGCAAGGTTTCCGGCGGCACCATCACCATTTCAGACGACATCGAGTGCATCAAGGACGCCGATTTCATTTACACCGACGTGTGGTACGGCCTGTACGACGACGAGGAGGAAGGCGCGAGCTACATGGACGTCTTCTATCCGAAGTACCAGGTGACCATGGACATGATGAACTACGCCGGCCCGAACTCCAAGTTCATGCACTGCCTGCCCGCATCGCGTGGCGAAGAGGTCGTTGACGAGGTTATGGACAGCCCCGAGCGCAGCCTGTGCTGGGACGAGGCCGAGAACCGCAAGCACTCCATTCGCGCCATCCTGGCCTACCTGTGCCCGAAGACGCAGGAGAACGTCGCGGAAGCCGATGCCGCCGAGGCTCGCATGGACGCCGTGCTGGCCAAGATCGCTCAGTAAATAGTCTCGTCAAGGGGCGCTTGCATGTGCCAGCGCCCCGTCATTCCCCCGGAAAGGGGTGATCGCTTTGTCTGACGGCAAGAAGAAATTCTCGTTTCTAAGCGTTATCTTGTCGGTTATCTGCGTGGTGTTCGTGGCTGAAGCCGCAGCTCCCGCGGCTGCCATTGGCAACCAGCAATTCTTCTGGTGGATATTCCTCATCATCACGTTCTTGCTTCCGTATGGCATGGTGGTGGCCGAGCTGGGTACCACCTACGAAGGCGACGGCGGCCTGTACGACTGGGTGCGCGACGCGTTCGGCGACAAGTGGGGTAGTCGCGTGGCCTGGTATTACTGGCTGAACTTTCCGCTGTGGATCGCCAGTTTGGCTACGCTGTTCCCGTCTATTTTGGGCATGGTGTCCGGTGTGGAGATGGGCCTGCTGCCCACGCTTGCCATTGAGCTTGCGTTTGTGTGGATCGTCGTGTTCATGAGCTTCTCGAAAGTGTCCGATTCCGCGTGGATCTTAAACGGCGGCGCCGTGCTGAAGGTGGCCATTGCCGTTGCGGTGGGCGCGCTGGGCATTTGGTTCGCCGTGAACAACGGGTTTGCGTCCAACATGTCGTTTGAGACGTTCCTGCCCGACTTCACGAACACCTCGGCGCTTTCGTACCTGTCCATCATCCTGTTCAACTTCATGGGTTTCGAGGTTATCTGCACGTTCGCCGGCTCTATGGCAAACCCCGCGCGCGACATCCCGAAGGCCATTATCCTCGGTGGCCTGGCCATCGGCGCCATCTACCTGTTCTGCGGCTTCGGCATCGGCGCTGCGGTGCCGGCCGATCAGATCGACCCCGACTTCGGCATGATCGTGGCCGTTGCCACCATGGTGGGCGAAAGCTCCCCCATTTTCGTGGCAATTTGCCTTATCTTCCTGGTCACGCTGTTCGCGAACATGGCTTCCTGGTCGTTCGGCGTGAACTATGTGGCCGACTACGCCGCCAAGCACGGCAATATGCCGAAGGTGTTCGCGCACGAAAATGCGAAAACCGAGATGCCTACCGGCGCTGCTATCGTCAACGGCGTGGTTGCCACGCTGGCGCTTATGCTGCAGCTCATTCCCATCCCGGCCATCTCCGAGGGCATCTTCTGGATGCTGTTCTCCATCAACGTGGTGTTCTTGCTTATCAGCTACATCCCCATGTTCCCGGCGTTTTTGAAGCTGCGCCGCGTGGATGCGAACCGCCCGCGCGTGTTCCGCTTCCCGTTCAAGGGCGCGCTTATGTATGCGGCGCTTATCGTTCCGGCTGTTGAACTGGTGCTTTCCATCATCGCCACCATCATGCCGCTTTCGGCGGATGAGGTTGCCACCAAGCTCCCCATGCTCATCGGCGTGTTGCTGTTCGTGGTGATCGGCGAGGTCGTCCGCGTTGTTTCGGCTCGTGGCCGCACCGAGGAGTACCACGGCCTGACCCCCGAGCTTGCCGCTGCCCGCTTGGCTGAGGAGGCTGCCGCTGGCGAAGTTGGCGAAGTTGGCGAAGTTGGCGAAGACGAAAGCGCCGCTGCGGTGGCTGCCGCTGCGGCACCGGTTGCAAAACCCGAGCCTGTTCAGGCATAACGCATAACGCGAAAGGAAGGGGCTTGTCATGCTCGGTGCTCATACGCTCGTGCGCATGTGGAAGCTGCTGCTTTGCAGACGCTAGGCACGCCCAAGCCCTGTCATAGGTTTCACCGACTTGAAAGGAACCGCAATGAAAACCATTCACGAATCCGAGTCCACGCCCAAAGCCGACGGCTTCCGCATGCCTGGCGAGTTCGAGCCGCAGAAGCGCGTATGGATGGCTTGGCCGCACCGCACCGACACCTGGGCTTGGGGCGCAAAGCCGGCTCAGAAGCAGTATGCCGCCGTGGCGCGCGCCATCGCGCAGTTCGAGCCGGTCATGATGTGCGTGAACCAAGCCGACTACGCCAACGCCCAGGCCGTGTTCGAAGACGATGAGAACATCACCGTGCTTGAGATGACCACTGACGACGCGTGGGTGCGCGACACCGGCGCTACCTGGGTTGTCAACGACGAAGGCGACAAGCGCGCCGTGCATTGGCACTTCAACGCCTACGGCGGGTTTGAAAACGGCCTGTACTTCCCGTGGGACAAAGACGAGCAGATCGCGCTGAAGATGGCCGAGCTGTCCGGCTGCCGCCGCTATCGCCCCGAAAGCTTCATTTTGGAGGGCGGCTCCATCCATGTGGACGGCGAAGGCACCGTTATCACCACCGACATGTGCCTGCTCGACCCCGGCCGTAACGCCAGCGTGTGCGAGTTCGAGGCTGGCAGCGAGGAGCTGCGCGCGTACTGCGAGCAGGAGCTGAAGGCATATCTGGGCGTTGAGAAGGTCATTTGGGTGAAAGACGGCATCGACCCCGAGGAAACCAACGGCCATATCGACGACGTAGCGCAGATCGTCGCGCCGGGCAAGGTGCTGTGCATTTGGACCGACGACCCCGCCTACCCGTTCTACAATGAGTGCCGCGCCGCGTACGAGACGCTGTCGAACGCGGTCGATGCCAAGGGCCGCAAGCTCGAGGTGACCAAGCTGTGCATGCCGGTGAAGCCCCTCTTCATGGACCAGGCGTCGTGCGATTCCATCGATATCGACGAAAACGCCGAGCCGCGCGTGGCCGACGAGCCGCTTATCGCCAGCTATATGAACTTCCTTATTGTCAACGGCGGCGTTATCGTGCCGCAGTACGGCGACGAGAACGATTCGCTGGCTGTGCAGCAGATTCAGGCCGCGTTCGACGCTGCATACGGTGAAGGCGCCTACAAGGCGGTGGGCGTGCAAACCGACCAGGTGGTATTCGGCGGCGGCAACATCCACTGCATCACGCAGCAAGAGCCGGCGGGCAAGTAAATCGCCGCAAGTTGGATTCCGCGTCGGTGTCTATCGGTCACCGACGCGGCGTTTTCGCTCGTTTCCCCATATCGCAAAGGAGCTTCCTTATGCCCTACGCAAAAGGTGACGGTCCTTCCGTAGTCATCGCCCTCGGCGGCAACGCTCTCGGCAACAGCCCGCAGGAGCAGCTCGAGCTGGTTAAGAA
>CAKUJT010000092.1 GCA_934661765.1 uncultured Senegalimassilia sp. | reverse complement strand
CGCGACATCAACGACACGCCCGGCATCAAGAACATCTCGCTCACCACCAACGGCGTGCTGCTGCCGCGCATGGCCGACCAGCTGCGCCAGGCGGGGCTTTCGCGTGTGAACATCTCGCTCGACACGCTCGACGCCGAGCAGTTCCACGCCATCACGCGCCGCGGGTATCTGCAGGAGGCCCTCGACGGCATCGATGCTGCGCTGGCGGCCGGGTTCAACCCCGTGAAGATCAACGCGGTCGCGGTGCGCCAGCTGCATCAGGATTACCTGGCCTTCGCGAAGCTTTCCATCGACCGCCCGCTGCACGTCCGCTTCATCGAGTACATGCCCGTGGGCGAAAGCTCGGGCTCCGACGGCTGCGGCTGGGGTCCCGACGATGTGATCAGCTGCGAGGAGCTGTTCGAGATCATCAACCGTCAGGCGCGTGCCGAAGGCCTGCCCGAGTTGGTTCCCGCCGGCAAGCACCAGCCGCTCGGCTGGGGGCCGGCGCGCTACTTCGAGTTCCCCGGTGCGAAGGGCACCGTCGGTTTCATCAGCCCTATGAGCAGGCATTTCTGCGGCGAATGCAACCGCATGCGCCTTACGGCCGACGGAAAGCTGCGTCCGTGTTTGTTCAGCGATCGCGAATACGACATCCGCGGCATCCTTCGCAGCGGCAAGCCTCAGGAGCAGGTCGATCGAGACCTGGCCGACGTGTTCCGCACGGCACTTGGCGCAAAACCCGACGATCACGACGACATCACCGGCACCGAACGCCGCATGTCCCAAATAGGTGGATAGGGATATTTGATTTAAGGAGAGCGAATATGACTGAGCAGCAGCATTTGACGCATATCGATGAGAAGGGCGATGTGCGCATGGTCGATGTGTCCGAGAAGGACATCACCAAGCGCGTGGCCGTGGCGGAAGGTTTCATCAGCATGCATCCCGATACCCTGGCGCTTATCGTCGAGGGCAAGGCGGCCAAGGGCGACGTGCTAGCATGCGCTCGCGTGGCAGGCGTCATGGCCGCCAAGCAGACCAGCACGCTCATCCCCATGTGCCATCCGCTCAACATCACGAAGGCGAAGGTGGAGTGCGAGCCGGTGCACGCAGGCGAGCGCGAGGACGGCCGCGTGGGCATCCATGTGACCACCACCACGGGCGTCACGGGCAAGACCGGCATTGAGATGGAGGCGCTCACCGCCGCAAGCGTGGCGTGCCTGACCATCTACGACATGTGCAAGGCGGTCGACCGCGGCATGGAGATCATGGACGTGCGCCTGCTGTTGAAGGACGGCGGCAAGACCGGCCTGTGGACCCGCGAATAGGTTCCGTCTGCCTGACGGCAGCCGGACTGCTCGACGTTGCGCGCGCTTGTGGCACGCCGCCTTCGCGCGACCCCAAGGGCTCACGTACCAAAGTACGCTTCGCCCTTGGGCTCCCGCGAATGCGACGCACCACAAGCGCCCTCACTGACCTGAATGGATCTGTGATTCCGTGTCAAATTCGCTAGGACATATCCTTTTAATCGCCAACCCCGCCGCGCAAAGCGGGGCGGGCGCCGCTGCGGCCGATAAGGCGGCGGCGAATCTGCGCGCGGCGCTCGGCGAAGATACGGTTACCGTTGCTCGAACCGCGGGCCCGCGCCATGCGTGCGCCATCGCCGAGGGCGCACAGGGCGCGCAGACGGTGGTGGCCCTCGGCGGCGACGGCCTTATCCACGAGGTGGTGAACGGCCTGATGGCGCGCCCGGCAGACGACCGTCCGCAGCTCGGCGTCATCCCCGTGGGTTCCGGCAACGATTATGCGCGCACGCTGGGAGTGCCGGCGAAGGTCGATCGCGCATGCGATCTGCTGCTGTCGGCGCATGCGCAGCCTGCCGATGTGGGGCGCGTGAATGGCAGCTTCTTCGCTGAAACGCTGTCGTTCGGCTTGGATGCCGCCATCGCGCTCGATACCATGGAGCGCCGCAAGCGCACGGGCAGGCACGGCGCGGCGCTGTACATGGCAAGCGGCTTCGATCAGCTGTTCCATCACCTTGACCAGCGCAAATATCGCCTGCAGCTTGATGATGGCCCCGTGATGGAGGGCAAGTCCATCACGTTCGCGGTGCAGATGGGGCCCTATTACGGCGGCGGGTTCCGCATCTGCCCCGGCGCGCGCCTTGACGATGGACTGCTCGACGTGTGCATCAGCCATCCGCCCATCACGCCGGCGGGCGCGGCGGCCATCTTCCTGATGGCCAAGGGCGGCAACCACACGCGCCTCGCTTGCATGGAGCTGCATCAGGCGCGCAAGGTCCACGTGGAGTTCGATGAGCCGCCCGCGGCGCAAGTCGACGGCGAGCGCATCGATGCGCGGACGTTCGACGCAGAGGTGCTGCCAGCGGCTTTGCAGGTGCTGCGCTAGTTCTCGTCGCGGCGGCGTTCGGTTTTGGACGCGAAGCTGGGAGGCCGTGCGGCTTAACGCCTGTGCATCGGCGCGCTGCCGCGTTCGCCTTGTGGCGGACCGCACGGAATCATGTGGTTTACGCCTGCACGTCGATTTCAACCCTGAATACACGACGGCCCGGAATCGTTCGATTCCGGGCCGTTTCGCTTCGCGTTACCTTTTTGCCCGCAGTGCCTTGAGCACCAGGTAGCAGATGAGCGCGCCAAGGACGGCGGCTATGGTGTCCACCAGCCAGTCCATGGGGTCGCAGCTGCGGCCGGGGGTGAATATCTGGTGGAACTCGTCGGTGACGCCGTACAGGCTCGACAGCGCCGCGGCGACGATGAGCGCCCACTTCGACAGCGCGTCAATGGGCTTGGCGACCAGCAGCGCGCCGGCGGGCCCTTGCGGCTTTAGGTGGAACCTCACCGCGTTGCACAGCGTGGCGCCCAGTACCAGGTATTCGCAGAAGTGTCCGACGGGGCTGACGTCCACTTCATGCCCGAACAGGGCGGCGGCTTGCGCGGAGAGCCATTGCTTGACCGCTGAGAAAATGCCGGTGTTGTTGTCGATATCGATGCCGCTGCGGCTGGACATGAAGAAGATGAGCGCCAGCATGGCGGCAACGGCGATCCAGGAGATGATGGAGGCGGTTTTGTGTTGGATTTTGCCAGTGACCTGCGGATTTTCAGGAGTCGAAGCGTTGTTTGCTGCAGTTTGGGAAGCGTTTTCGTTAGTCATCATGCATCCCAGTCTAGCAAAAACGTCCCCGCGCGCCGGGGGCGTGCGGGGACGTTCACGAAAGGTGCGGGTGCTAAGACGCCGCTTTCGGCAGGTTTGCCCTGCATCGGAGGAAGGGCGGGCAAAGGCGGCGTAGCCCTGGCTCCTGACTACAGCTGACGCAGGACGTTGACCATCTCGATGGCGCCGACGCCGCACTCGAAGCCCTTGTTACCGGCCTTGGTGCCCGCGCGCTCGATGGCCTGCTCGATGGTGTCGACGGTCAGCACGCCCATCATCACCGGCGTCCCCGTTGCCAGCTGCACCTGCGCGATGCCCTTCGACACCTCGTTGCACACCACGTCGTAATGCGAGGTGGCGCCGCGGATGACCGCGCCCAGGCAGATGACGGCGTCGAACTTGTCGCTTTGCGCCATGCGCTGGGCCACCACGGGGATCTCGAACGCGCCGGGAACCCAGGCAACGGTGACGGCCTCTTCCGGCACGTCGTGGCGGCGCAGCGCGTCAAGCGCGCCGCCGAGCAGCTTCGACGTGATGAACTCGTTGAAGCGGGCGCACACGATGCCCACCTTCATGCCCTCGTTGATTACCTTGCCTTCGATGATGTTGACGGCCATGATGGCTCCTTTCTGTTGTACGAACTGAGTGCAACGCTTAACGGTACGGATCGGTTAGTCTTCCACGTGCTCGAGCAGGTGCCCCATGCGGTGCGCCTTGGTCTGCAGGTAACGGCGGTCGTGCTCCTGGGGCTCCATCTCGATGGCGACGCGCTCGGAGATCTCCAGGTTGAAGCCGGAAAGGCCGTACACCTTATCGGGGTTGTTGGTGAGCAGGCGCAGCGATTTGCAGCCCAGGTTGCGCAGGATCTGCGCGCCGCTCCAGTATTCGCGCAGGTCGGGGGCGAACCCGAGGGCCTCGTTGGCCTCCACGGTGTCCATGCCCTGCTCCTGCAGCTCGTAGGCGCGCAGCTTGTTCATCAGCCCGATGCCGCGGCCTTCCTGGCGCATGTACAGCAGCACGCCGCGCCCCTCGGCCTCGATGGCGGCAAGGGCGGCATGCAGCTGCTCGCCGCAGTCGCAGCGCTTCGATCCGAACACGTCGCCGGTCAGGCACTCGGAATGCACGCGGCACAGCACGTCGCGCCCGTCGCCCAGGTCGCCCTTCACCAGGGCCACGTGCTCCTCACCCGTGATGTCGTTCACGAAGCCGTGCGCCTGGAACGTGCCGTACTCGCAGGGCAGCTGCACGCAAGCCTGCTCGTGCATGTGGTTGTCATGCATGCGGCACCAGTCCTGCAGCTGCTTGATGGACACGATCACCAGGTTGTGCTCGCGCGCCAGCTCGAGCAGCTCGCTCGTGCGCATCATGGTGCCGTCCTCGCGCATGATCTCGCAGCACAGGCCGCACTGCTTCATGCCGGCATGGCGCATGAGGTCGACGGTGGCCTCGGTGTGGCCGTTGCGCTCGAGCACGCCGCCGGGCTTGGCCACCAGCGGGAACATATGGCCGGGGCGGCGGAAGTCGCCGGGCTTGGCATCGTCGTCCACGCATTTGAGCGCGGTGATGGAGCGCTCCGCCGCCGAGATGCCCGTGGTGGTGGTCACGTGGTCGATGCTGACGGTGAAGGCGGTCTCGTGGTTGTCGGTGTTCTCGGAGACCATCTGCTCAAGGTTGAGCTTGTGCGCCAGGTCGCGGCTCATCGGCATGCAGATGAGGCCCTTTGCCACGCTGGCCATCAGGTTGACGTTTGCCTGGGTGGCGTACTCGGCGGCGCAGATCATGTCGCCTTCGTTTTCGCGGTCGGGGTCGTCCACCACGATGATGACGTGGCCGGCGCGCAGCTCGTCGAGCGCTTCGGGGATGGTGTTCATGCTCATTGGAGGGTCCTTTCGGTTGGGGTTTCGGGATAGGGAAGGGGTCGCTGCCGCTGCGCTAGAAGCCGTTCGCGGCAAGGTATTCCAAGCTCAGGGGCGGGGAAGCGGGCTTGCTCGCGTGCTCGGCGTCAGGCGTTTCGGCGTTCCGGTTCTTGTTGTGCAGCAACCGTTGCACGTACTTGCCCACCACGTCGTTCTCCAGGTTCACCGTGCTGCCGGGGCGGTGCGACCCGAGCGTGGTCTCGGCAGCCGTGTGCGGGATGACCGACACTTCGAACGCGTCGTCGTAAAGGTCTGCCACCGTCAGGCTGATGCCGTCGACGGTGATGGAGCCTTGCGCCACGATGAGCGCCATGATGCCGGCGGGGGCGCCGATGGTGAAGCGGACGGCGTTCTGGTCGCGGCGCACGCGGCGCACGGTGCCGGTCCCATCGATGTGCCCGGAGACGATGTGCCCGCCGAACCGGCCGTCGGCCGCCATGGCCCGCTCCAGGTTCACGGGGCTGCCGGCGCGCAGCGCACCCAGGTTGGAGTGCGAAAGCGTCTGCGGCATCACGTCGGCGGCGAAGCCGTCGGGCAACAGCTCGGTGGCGGTGAGGCATACGCCGTTGACGGCGATGCTGTCGCCGATGCGCGTGCCCTCGAGCACGCGGGACGCCCTGATGGCCAGCCGGCCCGCGCGTCCGGGCGCGGGAACGCTCGTCACGCGCCCCGTCTCCTCTACGATGCCGGTGAACATAGGTCGCCTCCTTGCATTGCGGGGGTCGTTGCGCCGAGCGCGTCGCGCGAAGCGGGGGTGTGGTCGGCCACGCGGGCAGCGCCCGCCGGCGCGAACGTGATCTTCAGGTCGTCGCCGAACGCGTGCGCCCTTGGGCTACCCAGCACCGCGGCCTCGGCCATCCGCGCGGCGCCTGCGCCTGCGACGGGGCCCGGCGCATCGGCGCCGCCGACCACCTTCGGGGCAAGGTAGACCACGGCCTCGTCCACGGCGCTCTCGTCGAAGAAGGCGCCGTGGATGCCCGACCCGCCTTCGACGAGCAGCGAGTCGATGCCCCTCTCGCCAAGCATGCGCAAAAGCGGTCGGATGGCAACGCGGCCTGCGCCGTCTTGCGGGACGCGCAGCACCTCCACGCCCAGCGCGCGCAGGCGTTGCGCCTTTGCGCCGGCGTCGGTCGCGGGGTCGTCCACGCTGGCGCAGGTGGCCACCGCAAGCGGGGCCTCGCCTTGCGAGCACGAGCGTACGAGCGCGCAATCCTCGGGGATGCGCAGGCGCGAATCGAGCACCACGCGCAGCGGCTGGTTGCCGGGCTCGCCCTCGCGACGGCAGGTGAGCAGCGGGTCGTCGGCGATCACCGTGTTGATGCCCACGGCGATGGCGGCCAGGCGATGGCGCAGCTCGTGGGTGTCGCGGCGCGATTCGGAGCCGCTCACCCAGCGGGCGTCGCCGGAAGCGCAGGCGATCTTGCCGTCGGCGCTCATGGCCCATTTCGCCACCACGTACGGGGTTTTGCGGCTGATGAAGCGGAAGAAGACGGGGTTGAGCTCGTCGCATTCGCTGCGCAGCGCGTCCTCGTCCACGTGAATGCCGGCTTCACGCAGCCGGGCCGATCCCTTGCCCGCCACCAGCGGGTTCGGGTCGCGGCTGCCCACCACCACGCGGGCGACGCCGGCGGCGATGAGGGCCTCGGTGCACGGGGGCTGCTTGCCGGTGTGGCAGCACGGCTCCAGCGTCACGTAGGCCGTCGCCCCGCGCGCATGGCCGCGGGCCGGGTCGCCTGCCGGCGCGTCGTCGGCGCGTTCCGCCTCCGCAGCGTTATCGGCGGCTCGGCGCGCGCAGTTGGCAAGCGCGTTGCGCTCGGCGTGCGCCTGCCCGCACTTCTCGTGCCAGCCCTCGCCGATGATGCGCCCGTCGCGCACGAGCACGCAGCCCACCAGCGGGTTCGGGTTCGTCCAGCCCCAACCGCGCCAGGCCAGCTCGATGGCGCGTCGCATGAAGCGGGTATCGTCGGCGCCGAGCGCCGCTGGTGCGGCCCCCTGCGCTTCGGCGTCCACGTTCGCCTCGCATCGTTGTTCGGGTATGCCTGCCATGGGGTGCCCTTTCTCTTGCGGCCACCCTGCGGGGTCCAGGCATGAAAAAACGCCCACAGGGAATCTGCGGGCGTTGATAAGCGACGAATAGGGACACGCGACAGGCGCCGAAGCGCTGCCATGAATCCTTGGTGCTGCGGAATGCCGCAGCAGGCACCGGCCACAGGCCGTGTGCTCTCGTGCTCCTGTTCTTCCATCCGGACTGTAACCGTTGGTCCTGGATTCTCACCAGATCAGCCTGACGGGTTGCGGCGTTGCGGCCACGGGGCCGCCTGCTTGCAACCTGCCAGGGTCGCGGACTTCGCCTTGCCGCTTCGCGCAGCGTGGGACGTCACCGCCAGTGAGGGATTTCACCTCGCCCTGAACAGATATCTTGGTTGGGGAGTATAGGAGCGCCTTCCGCGCGCTGCAAGGGGACATTTTCCGTGATTTGGCGCATTTCCCAGGTGGGCGCATAAGGAATTCGCCGCAAAACCTGCGTTTCGGCGCGAAAAAAGGCGGCATCTTGCGCGATGCCGCCCATTAAAAACGTTGCGAAGCCCAGGCTATTCCAGGCAGGCGCTGCAGTTCGTCTCGTCGCCGAACAGCAAGTTGTGCTCCTCGCCGTCAAGCGCGTCGCGTGCCTGGTCGCGCAGATTGTTCATGCCCGAGAGGAACTGGCGGTACAGGATGAGCGTCAGATAGCGTCCCATGGTGGTCAGCGTCAGCTCGTCGCGGGTGTCGGTGGCGAAGGCGCGATGCGCGCGGTAGAACGCCATCTCCGCCGGCAGCAGGCGCTCGATGCTGCAGCCGAACTGCTTCTTGAAGTCGTTCTTGTCCAAGCGCAGCTGGTAGAGGTGCAGAAGGAAATAGTAACGGGCCAGGTCGCGCTTGCTCATGACGCACTTGCCCATGATGGACATGTGCCCGGCTTCGATGGCCTCGTTGTACTCCTTCAGGCTGAACGTGTTCACGTACAGCGCGCCGTTAAGGTGCGTGATCGAGCCGCTGCCGATGCCGGGGTACTCGTTGTAGGCAACCTGCAGTTCCTCGGCGTACAGGTTATGGTCGTGGGCGCCCTGCTGGTTCAAGCGGTTGAACGTCCAGATGGTGTCGCGGCTGAAGAAGGGATGTTCGCCGCCGCACAGCACCTCGTCGAGGATCTGGTAGTAGCGGAACTCGCGGTTGTAGTCCATCTTGCCCAGCGACTTCTCCATCTTGCGCGTGGTGGCGTTTGAGACGTACAGCGGGCTGAACGTGGTTTGGCGCGCCCCGCAGGCCACGATCTTCTCAAGGTCGTCCAGCAGGATGTCCTCCGTTTGGCTGGGGAAGTTGAAGATCATGTCCACGTTCACGCTGTCGAAGTGGGGCGCGGCCTGCCCGATGCGCTCGAAGATCTCCTCGCCGCTGCCGTACTTCTTGTAGCGGTCCATCTGCTTGAGCAGGTCGTTGTTGAAGCTCTGCACGCCCACGGACAGGCGCTGCACGCGGCCTTTCATCTCGGAGAGCCACGGCTCGGCAAGGTGGTTCGGGTTCGTTTCCACGCCCACTTCCTTGATGTGGAAGTTGTCGCGCGCAAGGTCGATGGTCTCGCACAGCTCGTCGAGCAGGATGGTGGGGGTGCCGCCGCCGAAGTACAGCGTCTCGAAGTCCCAGCCGCGCTCCTTGAGCATCATCATCTCACGGCGCAGGTTCTTGAAGTACGTGCGGGCGATGTCCTCGTGGAACACGTAGCGGTTGAAGCTGCAATACGGGCACAGGACCTGGCAAAACGGCACGTGCAGGTACAGCATGTACTTGGTGTCGGGCTTTGGGTCGGGAAAGAAGTGCTCGTCGGTGGGCTGAAGGTCGAGATGGCGCTTGGTCATCCCCTTGACAAGATTCGTGAGAAATCGTTCTGAAAGCATGTGCGCCCCTTACGCATCGTTGCCCAGTATTCGGTAAGTGACCATGATAGCCCTTTGAGCGGTTGAACGCCGGACAAGGTGAAAAAGCACAACGAGGAACACAAACGCTAGGGAATAGGCACGGACGCTTCGGACACTTCGGGGACGTAGCACTAACTGTCCGACCGTCCGATTTCCGGCCGCCCGGCGCCTCGTTGTTCGGGGAAAAGGCGTGCCCCGTTCGTCCGCCTTGGCCTGCTCGGGCGGCTTCCTGGAACCGCGGTTGTTACCAATTTGTTTCAAAATAAGGTATAGTGGCGTTTCCGTGAATTCTTGTGCGTACGCACAAATCCAGGGAATCGGTTTCATATAGGGAAAAGGGGGAAAGCCATCATGGATTTCAACGCATGGCTTGTCGATATCACGGGTGAGATCGACGGCTTCATGTACACGTACATCCTGCTCATCCTGCTGGTCGCAGTGGGCGTGTACTTCACCATCCGCACCAAGGGCGTGCAGATCCGCTTCATCAAGGACATGTTCAAGCAGCTGACCGAGAAGAAGCACGTGCAGGG
>CAKUJT010000091.1 GCA_934661765.1 uncultured Senegalimassilia sp. | reverse complement strand
GGAGAATTTGAGGCTCTGTACCGTGACCATGACCAGATCTTCGCTTACACAAGAAAGCTTGGATCAGAGAAGCTGCTTACAGTATGTAATTTCAGTGCGCAGGAAGCGGAAATGGAACTTCCGGAAACATTTGCAGAAGGAACTCAGTGCCTGATCACAAATATGGGCAGAAAAGTATTTGACAGGAAAATTACCCTGAACCCATATGAGGCATTTGTGCTTTACAAAAAGGACTGAAAAATCAATAAAATCTCTTGAAAAGAGTATGCGTATATAGTATAATCGGTTTCAGTTAAAAGAAAATTCTTCGGGGTTGGGTGATCGCAGTTGCGAAATTCCCTACCGGCGGTATAGTCCGCGACCCGCTTCGGCGGCTGATTTGGTGAAATTCCAAAACCGACAGTAAAGTCTGGATGAGAGAAGAACACGCAGTATACAAAAGTACGTGCTCAGTGCCCCGGATGGATATCCGGGGCTTTTTATGTTGTTGTAACAGCATTCTTGTGGAATTTTCTTTTGCAGAAAGATGTGGGGCTTTTGCCTGACATCTGCAAAAAATTATTTCAAAGGAGAGAAACAGTATGAGTGAACAGGTATTGAGAAACGGCAATGTAGTGGCCAGGAGCAAGACGAGGACAATTACACAGATTGCTATGTTAGGAGCAATTGCAGGTGTATTGATGAATCTGGAGTTTCCACTTCCATTTCTGGCACCGTCTTTCTATCAGTTGGATTTTTCTGAGATTCCGGTGCTGGTAGGATCTTTTGCCATGGGACCTATTGCAGGCGTACTGATCGAACTGGTGAAGATTCTGGTTCATCTGGTGACCAAGGGTTCTATGACAGCAGGTGTAGGAGATTTGGCTAACTTTATTTTTGGATGTACCTTTGTGGTTCCGGCTGGTCTGATCTATCGCTTTCATTCTGTCAAGAACAGAAAGCATGCAGTAATAGGTATGGCTGCAGGTACAGTGCTGACAGCTGTTGTAGCTTGCTTTATGAATGCATTTGTGCTGCTGCCGGCTTATGGCAAAGCTTTTGGAATGCCGATTGAGGCATTTATTGAAATGGGAGGAGCTGTGCATAGCTCTGTGAACAGTCTGCTTAGCTTTGCAGCACTGATTATTTTCCCATTCAATATCTTTAAATACACACTGACATCTCTGATCGTATTCTTTATTTATAAGAGAATCCGTGTAGTGCTCAAAGGAGATTGATAGTAATAGGGGCGCAGAGAGACTGCGCCATTGCAGTATCAGAGAGAGATAATGGCAGACATGTCCGGGGGAAGGGGAGCTGTGAAAGTCATTTTCTGACCGGTTATGGGATGGGGGAATTCCATGTGGTAGGAATGTAGGGCCTGGCGGGTGATGTGTTCCATGTCAGGGTTGTAGAGGTAGTCTCCGATAAGGGGATAGCCCAGGTATTTCATATGGATACGGATCTGATGGGTGCGGCCGGTTTCCAACTGAAGGGAGACCAGGCTGTGCCCATTTTCTTTTTTTACCAGTTTATAATGGGTGATGGCTTCTTCACCATGTTCAAAATCTACGGTGCGTTCAATAATGGAGCCTTCTTTGCGGGAAAGAGGGGCTGTGATGGTTCCTGCGGGTGGGGTGAGGTCACCTTTTACGATGGCCAGGTATTCCCTGTGTACCAGGCGTTTTTTGGTCATATCGGCCATGATGCTGGCGCTGACCAGGTGTTTGGAAATTACGGTGAGCCCGGAGGTATCCCGGTCCAGGCGGTTGCTGCAGCGGAAGATAAAAGGCTTTCCCTGATCCTGGTAGTACCATGCCAGGGCATTGGCCAGAGAATTATAGTAGTTTTTCATGGAGGGGTGTATGGGCATTCCGGCAGGCTTGTTGATCACCAGGATGTCTTCATCTTCATAAACAATGTTCAGGGGAAGCTTTACCGGCGGGATTTTCTCCGAGGATTCTGTCTCGCAGATACAGACCTGTAGATGGTCACCTGCAGCCAGGGTCTGACGCATATAGTAGTGGATTCCGTTTACCAGGATGCTCTGGGACATCCGTTTGATTTCTGTGAGATTCTGCCGGGAGTATCCCTTTCTTCTGAGAAATTGTTCTACCCGGAGTCCGTTCTGGGATTCCGGGATTGTATATTCTATGGTTCGGTTCATAAGGTTCTCCTTTTTGGGGTGAAATATAGAAAGAATTATACGAACAGCAGATCGTGATTAATGGTTTTATAAAATAACCTTCTGCATTCTTGGAGCTCCTGTGTCTGGCCCAGCACCCACATCATTTTGGTGACAGAAGCTTCCAGAGTCATGTCATAGGATTCCAGTATAGGAAATTTCTCCTTGATCACTTTTCCAACCTGATAGACCTCCATATCGCTGCCCTCATGGGTTACCTGAGTAGCCATGCATACCAGTTTACCGGCAGAAATCCAGTCTGAAAGTGCATTCAGAAAACTGTCATTGCCATAGTTTGGAAGACCGCCTACGCCAAAGGATTCGATGATAAGTCCGTCATAGGAGCCTGCCAGAGTATCCAGGATCCGTCCGTCAGTTCCGGGAATCAGTTTCATGAGAAAGATGTTGGTATTCATCTGATGGTAAAAAACCAGCGGGCGGGTGTTCTGATCTTTGTCATCAATATAAAAGATGATCTTGTTATCGTGAACAGAGGCAATATCAGGGTAATTAATACTGGAAAAGGCATTGTAGCTTTTGGAAAATTCCTTTTTGGCTCTGGTACCGGCAATTACTTTGCCGCCAAATACAATGGAGATACCGTGAGCCCTGTCGTGGGAAGCAAACCGCAGGCTGTCCAGCAGATTGGAGCGGGCGTCTGTGATGGCCAGGTCAATGGGCTTCTGAGCTCCTGTGATCACGATAGGACGGCGGTTATTCTGAATCAGATAGGACAGGGCAGCTGCAGTGTAAGCCATGGTATCAGTGCCGTGGCAGATTACGAACCCGTCGTAGAATTCATATTTTTTCTCAATGAGCTGTGCCAGCTGCAGCCAGTGGTCAGCACATACATTGGTACTGTCCAGGGAAAAAGGCTGCACTGTGTCGATGGTGCAGAACTCTTTGGCAGTGGGGATATACTCCAGCAGTTCTTCTGCGGAAATCTGAGGGGAAAGTCCTTCTTTGGTATATTTGGAAGCAATTGTACCGCCGGTGGCGATCAGTAGGATTTTTTTCATAACCGTGTACTCCTGAGCTTTGATTATTATAAAAAATTTTGGAATCGTAATATTTCTTATTATACACAGAGGACGGAGAAAGGGCAAGATAGGGAATTATCCGGGTTGGGGAGTTTCTTTTTGTGATTATGAAAGATATTGACTTTTGGAAAATTTAAGTGTAAATTATCTGTTGTGTCAGGTGTCTTGTCAGGTGAAATGACAGATACCAATATAAAATGACAGTATGCGTGGCAAAGCTTCGCATAAGAGGAGAAAAAATGGGAAAAATTTTTAAAACAAAATTCACAACGGCTACTATTGTATTAATTCCAGCCTGTATTGGAATTAATTACCTGGGAAAATTATTTGCATCCCTGTTAAAGCTGCCACTTTGGCTGGACTGTATCGGAACCTGTATCGGTGCATGTCTGGGAGGACCTGTGATCGGAGCTGTCTGTGGGGCTGCCAATAACCTGATCTATGGGCTGACAACCGGTGATAATATTACTCTGATTTATGCATTTACCAGTCTGTGTATTGGACTGGCGGTAGGTATTCTGGCCAGAATGGGATTTATGTCCACATTCCCCAAGTCCTTTGTCTGTGCGCTTGGCGGCGGACTGGCTGCAGTACTTGTGTCTACTCCACTGAATATTATATTCTGGGGCGGTACAACCGGTAATGTATGGGGAGATGCTGTATTTGCTGCTACACAGGCTGGTGGAATGTCAGTGGGAATTGGTTCTTTATTAGATGAGATCGTAGTAGATGTACCAGATAAGATCATTACAATTATTATTGTTTATTTTATTTTACGGGGACTTCCCAGAAAGCTTACTGCGTTATATGATGTAAATGCAAAAACAGAGAGACTTGACTAATGAACAGTATAAGTTTATATATAAATAAGGGATCATGGCTGAACCGGCTTCACCCTTATACAAAACTGCTGTACATTCTGACAGCAATCCTGGTTCCGCTGATCGGGGGAAAGCTCTGGCTTTTCCCTGTTATGATCACAGCCAGCTTATGTATCCTTGCCAGTGGCAGGATTCTTGGGAAAGCAATGCCGCTGGTGTTGTTTTCTTTTACTTTGATTCTTGTGATTTTTCTGATCCAGGGTCTGTTTAATCATGATAACAGAACCGTTATGTTTTCTATAGGGGTAATTACTTTTTACAGAGAAGGAGTTCTGTTTGCAGTCAGAATCGGATGTAATATTCTGAATATGCTCCTTTCTTTTGGAATCTTTGTACTTACCACCTCCCCGCAGGAGTTGGTGGATGAGCTGGAAAAAAGTGGATTTTCTCCAAAGTTTGGTTATATTATCAATTCTGTATTTCAGATACTGCCACAGATGATGGCTGCCAGGGATGTAATTGCCGATGCACAGCGAAGCCGCGGTATGGAAACAGAAGGAAATATGTTGGTGAGGATAAAAGCATTCCTGCCATTGATTTCTCCGGTGGTAATGAGTTCTCTGATCAATACCAGGGAACGTGCGATTGCACTGGAGGTACGTGGGTTTGGCAGAAAGCAGAAAAAAACCTGGCTCTATGACCGGCCAAAATGCAAATGGGATCCGGTAGTCAGAGGAATTCTGGTATTTTTACTGGTACTGGTTATAGTCTGGAGGATATGGTAATGTCCATGATAAATATTGAAAATCTGAAATATAAATACCCGGATACGGACAGACTGGCACTGGACGGGATTTCCCTTTCTGTTGCTCCCGGAGAGTTTATTGGAATTGTGGGACCTAACGGAGCAGGGAAAAGTACTCTGTGTCAGGCAATGGTAGGGTTAGTCCCTCAGTTTTATCACGGAGCCTACGGCGGAACTGTAAAGGTGGCAGATTGTCTGGCAGATCAGGTGCCTGTCCAGAACCTGTGTGAAAAGGCAGGACTGATTTTCCAGAATCCTTTTAATCAGCTGTCAGGTGCCAGAGATACTGTCTATGGCGAGGTGGCATATGGATTGCAGAACCTGGGCATAGAACGGGAAGAAATGAAGACCCGGATTGAGAAAGTGCTGCGACAGCTTGATATCTGGCAATACCGGGACCGTAATCCCTTTGATCTGTCAGGCGGCCAGATGCAGAGAGTGGCTATTGCCAGTATTCTGGTAATGGAGCCGGAGGTGGTTATTCTGGATGAACCTACCTCTCAGCTGGACCCTGAGGGAACTGAGGAAGTATTCAGGGTAGTGGATGATCTGGCACATACAGGCAGGACTATTATTATGGTAGAGCAGAAGCTGGAAAAAATGGCAAAATACTGTGACAAGCTGGTACTGATGCAGAAGGGAAAGGTAGTTGCCTTTGATACGCCGGAGAAAATTTTTGCCAGAGAGGATCTGGAGGAGATGGGAATGGAACCTCCGGTGTTTGTAAAAATCTGTAAAATGTGTGGACTGACAAATCCGGACGGTACCTATCCTGTAACCCTGGAGGCAACTGTCAGCTTATTTGAACAGCAGGAAAGACAGATGAAGCTGGACAAAAGCTTCAAAGGCAACAGGAATCCGTACATATCTGCAGAGAAGAGCGGAAAAGTATTTCAGATGAGTGAGGTTTCTTTTGCTTATGGGAAGAAGGTACCTGTGTTTGAAAACCTGAATCTGCTGCTGGATCACAGGACAACCGCGATCATTGGTCAGAATGGTGCCGGAAAAACTACTTTGGTACGTTTGCTGAAGGGACTTCTGAAGCCTGTTTCCGGAAGTATTTATTTTGGAGAAGAGGATATTTCCCAAAAAACAGTTGCCATGCTTGCCGGAAAAGTGGGATATGTATTTCAGAATCCGGACGATCAGATTTTTAAATACAATGTTCTGGACGAGGTTATGTTTGGACCGCTTAATATTGGGATGAATCCGGAGACTGCAAGAGAGAAGGCTCTTAAGGCTCTGGAGCTTATGGGACTTTCCGGAAAGGAAAAAGAAAATCCGTATGATCTGGATCTGCATGAGCGGAAAATGGTGGCCATTGCCTCTGTGCTGGCAATGGATACAGAGGTGATCATCCTGGACGAGCCTACCATTGCACAGGATGATACCGGCAAAAAGAGGATTGCCAGTATGATCAAACAGCTTTCAGATAGTGGAAAGCTGGTGATCGCGATCCTTCATGATATGGATTTTGTAGCTGAAAATTTTGAACGTGTGATTGTTATGGCACATGGAACAGTTCTGGCAGATGGAGTGCCTGAGGAGGTTTTTGCCCAGGACGAAGTTCTGAAGAAAGCCAGACTGCAAAAACCATCTATGACACAGCTGCTTGAAAGGTTGGGTATGGAATGAATGGAAAAGAGAGAAGAAATAAAATAGTCCGGATGCTGTCAGACAGTGAAGTACCTATTTCAGGGAAAGAACTGGCAGGGATCCTGGATGTGAGCAGACAGGTAATTGTGCAGGATATGGCCCTGCTGCGTGCCCAGGATTATAAGATCATTTCTACTAATCAGGGCTACCTTCTTTCAGGGGAAAAGAAAGCCAGCCGTGTGTTTAAGGTCTTTCACAGTGACAGTGAGGTAGAGGAAGAGCTGAAGCTGATCACTGATTGTGGAGGATATGTGGAGGATGTATTTGTATATCATAAGGTATATGGAGTTGTCCGGGCAGAACTGAACATCGGAAGCAGGAAGGATATCAGCGAATTTTTGGATGAACTGAAAAAAGGGCATTCTACATTGCTGAAGAATATAACATCGGAATATCATTATCATACGGTAAGTGCCCCTTCTGCGGAACGTCTGGATTTCATACAGACAGAACTGCAGAAGAGGGGGTTTTTGGCTAAGCTGAAGGATTATGAGCCTATTGATTTTGGGGAAAGGAAGAAAAATTAGGGGAATTGGCCAAGAGGACGCCTGGGAAACTCCTTTGTGTTGTGTGCGGTTTCGGGACCTAAGATATTCTAAGCTGTCAGAAATCTGCTAAAGGCATGAGCCGGCTTGTCAAACTCGCTTCGCTCAGACAGTGATGCAGCCGACTCATAACGCAGATTTCCGGCAGCTAAGAATATCTAAGATCCCTGCAAATGCACACAACACAAAGGAGTTTCCCGGGCTGGGTATTGGATATATGGAAATATATTATGGTTGGCACTTGAAAATAATTTTTCTAGTGCTGGATATAGAATGAAATTAAGTCTTGCATTTTAGAATAGTGTGGCCTAAACTGTAATTGTAGTGAAAATTTATCATCTGCCGCCTGATCTGGCATTTCAAGGCAGGATTATCTGGCATTCGCCGACATTTTCACCAGGATTTTTTTAAAATTTTATAGTGCTGACAAAGTGGGATGGCTGTGGGTATGGTGATATTCTGCCTTTTTGCTTTGTTTAGGTAATTGCGAATATCCGCTTGACTGATAAAAACGGATATCGAGCTGTTTTAGGCGCACTTAAATAAGCCATAGACTTTATTGAGTTGGTAAATCCTAAGCAATAAGAGGTTTTAAGCTGCGAATGAGATACCGGATTGAATATGCAGACGGAAGATGCTGTAATTTTGCAAACAGCAGAAAAGATTTGTTGGATTGGCTGAAAGCATTGAAAGATGAAAAAATTGTTGATATCCGTAAAGTATATAAAAATGGTGTTACGGATTCTGTCATGGATAACTACCGCAAGTATCTGGAAAAATAGTTAAGAAGTTAGTAGGTAAAAATATAGATTACGAGATTATCCTGTGATATACTTTAAGAACAAATCTGTGAATAGAAAGCATAGTGTTAGATGGTTCCGGTTGTGCATGGAGATTACATTTTTCATATATAGCCGAAAGTTTGATAAGGAGCAAGAGAATGAGTGATTTAAAAGGAATAGAGTATAAACGATTTGAAGATATCAAGCATATCCGGGAAGATGGAAGCGAGTATTGGAGTGCGAGAGAATTGGGACCGGCACTTGATTATGCAAAATGGGAGAATTTTGCAAAAGTAATTAAAAGAGCAATGATCGCATGTGAAAACAGCGGGCACAGTATTCCAGACGATTTTCCTGAGGTCAGGAAAATCGTTGAAGCTGGAGTCACCACGAAACCCAAAAAAGATTATGAACTGTCAAGATATGCATGTTATCTGATCGTTCAGAATGGAGATCCAAGAAAAGAGGTCATTGCATTAGGACAGACATATTTTGCAATCCAAACATACAGGCAGGAAGTTGCTGACTACTTTAATGAACTGGACGAAGATAACAGAAGACTTGTTGTCAGGGGAGACATCAAACAGTGGAATCAAATGTTGGCAGAGACAGCACATAATGCAGGAGTTATTACGAATGAGGAATTTGCAATTTTTCAAAATGCCGGATATATGGGACTATACGGTGGATTAGATGTTGATGATATTCATACGAAAAAACAATTAGAAGTAGGACAGAAAATTCTTGATTACATGGGAAGTACAGAATTGATTGCTAATCTGTTCCGAATATCACAGACAGAAGAAAAATTAAGAAAAGATAAAATTGTCGGTGCGGAAACCGCAACATCAGTGCATTATAATGTTGGAAAAGAGGTAAGAACTGCGATTGAAAAGATTGGAGGAACTATGCCGGAAGATTTGCCAACACCGGAAAAAAGTATTCAGCAGATAGAAAAAGAACAGATGCAGAGATTAAAAAATAAGGCTAAGAAAGGCAAGCTGATGTTGGACGAATAATTTAACCGAATCAAGCAAGCCTCCTGCTTCAATTGCGAAAAGCAATAAGCAGTGGGTGGGAACTTGCTTGTATCAGGAGGAGTGCAAGCTCCTTCTGATAAACTGCGGAGCAGTTATTCGGTTATGAGCAAGTAGCGAAGCGGATTGCGAATATCCGCTTGAATAGTGATTAACGCAAAAGGGCATTAACCGTAAAAAAGTTAGTGCCTTTTGTTTTGCTCATTTTAAAAATGGACTGTATGAGCCAGTCAGAAAAAATGAATAATGACTGATCAGGTCAAAGGATTGAGCCGATGTATTTGGACTTTTGTATAAGTTGAAATATTTGCAAAGAAAATCGGGCAGACAGTCTATGTTGTCCGTTATCATTTCAATGAAGATGCAAAGGAAACAATGCAGGAGAAGATTAACCGGATGCTGGTTACAGAAGCAAGCCGAATGGCAGTTTATTAAAATTAGGTGGATGTAATTGAAGAAAAAATATGATATCATGTGAGTAACAAATCGGGAGGTTTGGAGGAAATTTTATGAAAAAAGGAATAAACAAATCAATCTTATTTTATGTTGTATCAGCTCTGTTTTTGATAGCCTCAGCTATAGGCTTAACGAGTGGAAATGGAAATACTATGGCTATAGTATGGTTAAGTCTTGGTTCCACATTTCTTTGCTTGGGTTCGACTTATAAGAAAAAGGAAAACAATAAAACAAATACAGATGATAAATAATTTCCTGCAAAAGTGTTATTTTAGTTCCGCAACCGTTCGCAACCAAAGAAATATCGTGATAGTTGGTGGTAGCAACCATGAAATT
>CAKUJT010000090.1 GCA_934661765.1 uncultured Senegalimassilia sp. | reverse complement strand
GCGGCTTCGGCGCTGCGGATGGCGGCGGCGGAGAACTCGCGCTCGGTCTTGTTCTCGGAGATGAAGTCGATGTAGCCTGCGGCAAGCTGCTCGAGCTCGGCCAGCTGGTCCTCATCGTAGCGCTTCCACGCGGATTCGCGTTCCATATACGCTCCTTGCATTCGGGGATCGTTGCTCGCTGACGATAGTACGCCAACCGGGGCGGGCACGCTAGGCGGGGAAGGGGTGCAACGAGGAAAGCCGACAACTGCGAAATCGGGATTTCGGGTGAGTTGCTGCGAGGGCGCTATGAAATAAGCGGGATCCACTCGATGGAGCTGTCAGCAGGGTATTGCTGCTCGATGGCTTGATTCTCGGTTTGGAATTGCTCGGCGGTGATAGCTGTCTTGTTGCCTTGCGCATCGATCTTCACGTAGGTCCCGCTCTCCATGCCGAGCTTCTCGACTACGTTGAGGTTATCGGTGCGACCGTTGAAGCCGTTCGTGTAGTCCGTCCAGGCATCGCCGGTGCCGGTTGGGTAGGCGCTTAGCGTGCTCACGGTGATCATCCAGTCTTGGAAGCCGCCGCTTCCGCGTTCGTAAAGAGAGCCGCCGGCACAGACTCGCATAGTCGAACGCTCCCATGAATAAGCGACGCGAACGGGGGCGTTGTCGACGCAGGACCAGATGTCGAACGCTTGGGTGTTGGCCTGTGCGTCTTTGCAACCGATGATCAGCTCGGGGACGTTATCGCCATTCAGGTCGGAAAAGGCGTAGCAAACGTTCGAGAAGCCGCTGTCCGCCCAATCCATAAGATAATTGGGAATGGCCATCGAATTCACGTAAGGATGTCTAGAAGCTAGGTCATCCTTACTGAGTTTGGCGGAATCGTTTGCAAGCGAGCGATAGTCGTCGATGACTGCTTGCAGGGCGGTTTGCGCCTCTGCGGCGGGGTTGACGGGCGCGGGCTCGGGCTCTGGCTCGGGTGCCGGCTCTTGCTCCGGCACCGCAGCAGCTGATGAGTTTTCCGGTTGCTTTATTTCTGAGGCCTCTTGTTTGGCTGACGTCTGTTCGTCTGCGGGTTTTGCCGGGCTGTTGATGGAGAGAGCGCCGAAAGCGACTCCGCCGGCGATAAGCGCAAACGCCACGGCGGAAATCGCGATCACGGTGGGCTTCCCGATGGCTTTCCGGGGCGTATCCGCTTGGGGGTGGGGCGTTGCGCCGGATGCCTCCGCCGATCCTTGGTCGTTGGCCGGGGATTGTTCGCTGATTGCGCTTCCGCAGGTTGGGCAAAACCGTGCATTTTCGGAAAGCTTCGCTCCGCAATGCTCGCAGTACATCGACGCCTCCTTCGCGGCTGCAGTTATGCTTGCAGCTGATATCTGATGCTAGAGACCATGGCGATCCGTTCAGGGCGGTTGCCCTGCTTGTGAATCGAAGTTATTTGTGATGGCTTATAAGCTACGGCCGGGGGTGTCCGCATTTGGGGCAAAACGATCCGGCGTTACCCGTCTTTCCGCATGGGCAGTCCCATGTGCTCGCCGCGACGGGGCTGATGGGCACCGTCGGCTGTGCGGGTTGAGAGGGTTGGGAGGGCTGGGCAGCCGACTGTTCGGCCTTGTCCGTTGGGGTATTGCCGGAACGACGTTTTGCAGCAAATATCCCGCTCAAGTCGATTGAGTCATTGAATGCCGAATCGGTCGATCCGAGCATTTTGTTGCGGATGTCGTGCAGATCGACTGCGCCGCGGATGAACATCATGCTCCATTCGAAAAGCAGGCGGTTGACGACCTCGAGAATCACGAATGCGAAGACGGCCATGACAAGGCCTTCGAAGAAGGCCCCCGCTGCTCTGGCGCCTGATTTCGATGCGGCGGACATAAAGGGATAGATCAGGCAAAATGCCGCAATCGAGGTTGTTGAGAACACATACAGAAACTTCGTGATGCTTTCGATGAACAGGTGGTCGAAGCTGAAGAACTTGGTAAGCGGCTTCGTCTTGTCCGCTTTCTTGCTTGCGAACTTGATGAACAGCACGATTGCCGCCGCAATGGCTGCAATCCCCAAAATGGGCGCAATGATGTCGATGGCCGTAGACATCCCATGAGAACCAGCTGAACCGTACATAACGCCAGTTGAACCGTACATAACGATCCCTCCTTTTCGAACCCCTAAAGCGACCTTCCTGCCGCAATGAAGATAGTATACCGGCAACGGCGCCCCGTGGCATTCATTGCAATCGCCTTGGTGGGAATCGTCCTGGAGGGCGAGTTGCGGAGCCGGACGGAGGAGCGCCGGATGCTGATTCGCCTGTTTTCTTTGCTTGCCGTTCGGCTACTATGGAGCCATCATGTTGCTGTCGTAGCGGATGCTGTTTGGTGGTTAGCGGTAGGGGGTGCGCTATGTTCTGCGCGAATTGCGGAAAGCCGATTGAGGATGATGCCAGGTTCTGCGAGTTCTGCGGGGCACCGGTTCTTGATGAAGAGCCTGCGTCGTATGCTGGCGATGTCTCGGACCGGCAAGCGGGGGATACCGTCTCCGTGCAGGCATCGCCGTCGCAGGATGTTGAGGGCAATCGGGGGTTTCGCCCGGCGATGGCGCAAGGAGCCGCCTCTCGGAGTAGGGGCATCTCCCCGCAGGTTGCGACCGTTGCGGCGGTATGCGCGGTTCTCGTCATCGCGGTAGCCGTGTTCGCTGTGCCCCGCATCGTTGGAGCGCTTGGTGGCTCGTCTAGCGAGACGACAAGCCAGCAGCAGGCTGATCAACAGGCCCAGCAGCAATCCGACGGGGCGCAGGAATCCGCCACGGAAAACGCCGTCTCCCAGCAAGTGCAGGTGAAAAGCGGCATCTCCGAGTATTCGTGGGCTGACCTTTCGAATATCGCTGCGGAAATCGAGCGCACGGCGAAAAATCGCGACGATGCCGTGAAGATGGCGGCAAGCTACAACCTCGTGAAGCCGGACGGTTCGTTTACCGGCGAAGCGAAGACGCTGCAGACATCTATGGGAAACGTGGACGTGTTCATCGTCGATGTGTTCAAAGACAAGGGATCGAGCGGGCGAAACGCAGCGTTCACGTTCATGACCGCGGGTATTTTCGCCGAACATCCTATGAATCCCACGGCTTCGAACTCCGGTGGCTGGAAGTCGTCGGGTATGCGCGCTTGGCTGAACGGGGAAGTGCTGCAGTCGTTTCCGGACGAGATGCGTTCTGGCGTGGTGGCGGTGAGCAAGCTGTCGAACAATGCCGGTAAGACCACTTCGCCCGCAAGCGTTACCGAGACGCAGGACAGCGTATGGCTGTTCTCTTGGGTGGAATGCCTTGGCCCCATTGCGTGGAACAAGGGGTCGGATCAAAGCTATATCGACACGGTGGATAACAAGGAGGGGTCGCAATACGCTTGGTTCAAGCAGCAAGGCGTTGCTGGCGAGCAGGGGCACACTTCGCTTGACCGCAGCATTGCCGGGTCGAGCGATCCCGGCGTATGGTGGATGCGCTCTTCGGCCCCCAACGTTGCAACGTCGTTTGGGGATATGGGTCCGGAAGTGGACAACGGCGGCTATGCCTCCACCGCGGAAGGCGTCGTGTTCGGGTTCTGCTTGTGATGGGCGCGCCAGTGCGGGTGAAAGGCGCCTGGGCGGCGGCGATGGCGGTGCTGATCGTGCCGTGTTTGCTTGTCGGGTGTGCTTCCGGCCAGGAGAAACAAGGAGAGGCGACTGGTGCCTCCGATGTTGAGGCGCTTGTCGACTGCGTCGATGACGTTCAGGGCAGCGAAGCTTCGGTGTCTGCTTCGGCGTCCGAGGGCTTGCGGGATGCGCTGGAGCAGGCCGCAGGAGCCCATGCGGGGACTTATGCCGTCGCATGCGCATCGGCTGATGGATCGTGGTCGGTTGACGTGAACGGTGACAAACCCTTCGTTTCCGCCAGCGTCATCAAGCTGGCGATATTGGGGGCTTTGCTTGATCAGGCTCAATCCGGGGCGCTATCGCTTGATGATTCGGTAACCGTGGGCCCGTCGGACATAGTGGGAGGCACGGGCGTTATCCAGGCGTCGGGCGCTGGAGGGTCGTATACGTATCGCCAGCTTGCCGCTTACATGATTCAAGATAGCGACAATATCGCCACTAATCTGATTATCGACGCGGTCGGCATGTCGGCGGTGAACGAGTACGCGAGCGAAATCGGCCTCACGCAGACCGCTCTCAACCGCCGTATGATGGATTTTGCTGCGGGTGATGAGAACTACACATCGGCGAACGACGTTGCGCATATGCTTCAGCAGATCTACCAGGGAAAGCTGGTGAGCTCGGACATGAGCGAGTTCGCCCTTGACTTGCTGAAAGGTCAGCATGATGACGCTGGGTTGCTCAAAGGGTTGCCGGCGGGCAGCGTTTTCGCTCACAAGACGGGTACGCTCGATGGCGTCTTCAACGATGGGGGCATTGTGCTCGACCGGAATCCCTATGTGATGGTGGTGCTTTCCGGCGATGCCGAAAAGTCGCAGGCGCAGGCTTGCATGGTCGATGTCGCACAAGCGGCAGACGCCGCAATCGAATAAATCGCGCGCCCGAAGGTAACGGATTCCACGCATTTCGCGAAAGCGGGGCGGACGGGGCGTGCGGCGGGGGATAATCATAGCGATTGTCTTCAAATTCGAAAGGCGGCTGCATGCTGCAACTGATAAACGTGTGCAAGTCCTACACCACCGCGGACTTCACGCAAACCGCGCTCGACCATGTGTCGGTGGCCTTCCGCGACAACGAGTTCGTGGCGGTGCTGGGGCCTTCGGGCTCGGGCAAGACCACCATGCTCAACATCATCGGCGGCCTTGACCATTATGACGACGGCAACCTGCTCATCGACGGCGTGTCCACAAGCGAGTACAAGGACCGCGATTGGGACGCGTACCGCAACAACCGCATCGGCTTCGTGTTCCAAGCCTACAACCTTATCCCGCACCAGACCATTCTGGAAAACGTCGAGCTTGCCCTCACGCTTTCCGGCGTGTCCCGCGCCGAGCGCCGTCAGCGCGCCATCGAGGCGCTCGGCCGCGTGGGGCTTGCCGAGCATGTCAACAAGAAGCCTAGCCAGCTTTCCGGCGGTCAGATGCAGCGCGTCGCCATAGCCCGTGCGCTCATCAACGACCCCGAGATCCTGCTGGCCGACGAGCCTACGGGCGCGCTCGACTCCAAGACCAGCGTGCAGATCATGGACCTGCTCACCGAAATCGCCGACGACCGCCTGGTCATCATGGTCACGCACAATCCCGAGCTGGCGCAGCGCTACGCCACGCGCATCGTCACCTTGGCCGATGGCGTCATCCGCGACGACACCCGTCTGTTCGACCCGGCGGCTGAGAACGCCCCGCGCCGCGCCGCCAAGCAGGCCCGTCGCACCAGCATGTCGTTCCTTACGGCGCTTTCCCTGTCGTTTAAGAACCTGCTTACGAAGAAGGGCCGCACGCTTATGACGGCGTTCGCGGGAAGCATCGGCATCATCGGCATCGCTGCCATCTTGTCGCTGGCAAACGGCGTGAACAGCTACATCGCCAATGTGGAAGAGGAGACGCTTTCCGAATACCCGCTGCAGATCCAGGACCAGGGGTTCGACATGACCAGCATGATGGGGCTGGGCAGTAGCGCGGAAGGTTCATCGTCGGAGAAGGCCCAGGACGACGCGTCCGATGGCGATTCGGACAAGCCCGTGCACGAATCGAAGATGATCGCGAGCACGTTCGACAGCATCGGCAGCAACGATCTGGCGTCGCTGAAGGAGTACTTCGATTCGGGCGAATCGGGCGTGGAGCCGTACGTGAGCTCCATCGAGTACGGGTACAACGTTACGCCGCAGATCTTCAGCTCCGATACATCCGGCACCGTGCATCAGGTGAACCCGGACAAGTCGTTCGCCAGCATCGGTCTGGGCTCCTCTACAGCTTCGAACGGCATCATGTCGTCGATGATGAGCACCAACATCTTCTACAAGCTGCCCGACAATATGGGCATGGTCGAGGGTCAATATGACGTTATGGCAGGTCATTGGCCTGAAAGCTACAACGAGGTCGTGCTGGTGCTCACGCCGGGCGGCAGCGTGAGCGATTTCATGCTCTACTCCATGGGTCTGCGCGATCATGCCGAGCTCGAGAGCATGGTGCGCGCCTTCGCCAACGAGGAAGCCGTCAATGCGCCGAGCGATAGCCTGTCGTTTTCCTACGACGACCTGATGGGCGTCACTTTCAAGCTGGTGAACGCCGCCGATTTCTATCAGCGTGATGACGAATACGGCGTGTGGAAGGACAAATCCGGCGACGATGCCTACATGAGGAACCTGGTGGACAACGGGGAAACGCTGAAAATCGCGGGCGTCGTGAAGCCGAAGGAGGGCGCGAAGATCACCTCCTTGCAAACGGGGCTGTACTACCCCTCCAGCCTGGTGAACCACCTGATCGACCAGGCGGGGAACACCCAGATCGTGCAGGACCAGAAGGCGAACCCGGCAACGAACGTGATTACGGGCAAGTCGTTCGCCGATGAGGAAAACGATCAGAAAAACGGCAACGCCTTCGACATGTCCAGCCTGTTCACCGTCGACGGGCAGAAGCTGCAGAGCGCCTTCACGTTCGATCAAAGCGCGCTGACCGCGGGGCTGCAGGGCGCCGATCTGGGCGCCAGCATGGATCTGTCGGGCATGAACCTGGACCTTTCCAGCTTGCCTGCCTTCGATGCGTCGTCCATCAGCGTCGATCCGAGCGCCATCGACGTCAGCAAGCTGAGCCTTGATTTCAGCGGGCTTGACATCAGCTTCGACGGCGTGCAGCCCACCATCAAAACCGACGTGCTCACCGCCGGCGTCATGGGCATCGTGCAAGGCTACCCTGCATGGCTGGCGGCGCATCCGGAATATGCGGGCAGCGTCGATGCGGCGGTGGCGGCGTATCTGGCCGACCCCGCCACGCAGGCGGCCATGCAGCAAGTCATCGCCGGCTCCATCGACTTCAGCGGCATGTCAAGCCAGATCGAGCAGCAGCTGCGCGACCAGCTTTCGCAGCAGATCGGCCAGCAGATTCAGCAACAGCTGCTCCCGGCGTTGGCGCAGGCGATCTCCTCGCAGCTGCAAACGCAGCTCGGTGCCGCCGTGCAAACGTACATGCAAAGCGCCATGTCGCAGGTGATGACCCAGTTCGCAGGTGCGATGCAACAGCAGGTGTCCGCTGCGATGAACTCGTATATGACCAGGCTTGCCGGCAACATGTCCAGCGCTATGGGCATCGACCAGTCCGCGTTCGCCGACGCCTTCCAGATGAACATGGACGAGAACGAGCTTGCCGAGCTCATGGCAAGCCTCATGTCCACCGAGCAGTCCAGCTACGACAACAACATGAAGAAGCTCGGCTGGGCGGATTACGCCAAGCCCGCCAGCATCGACATCTACCCGAAGGATTTCCCCAGCAAGCAAAGCGTCATCGACATCCTCGACGCCTACAACGACCGCATGGAGGCCAACGGCGAAGAGGGCAAGGTGGTCAGCTACACCGACATCGTGGGTGCGCTGATGAGCTCGGTCACCACCATCGTGAACATGATCAGCTACGTGCTGGTGGCGTTCGTGGCCATCTCGTTGGTGGTCAGCTCCATCATGATCGGCGTGATCACCTATATCAGCGTGCTCGAGCGCAAGAAGGAGATCGGCATCCTGCGCTCCATCGGCGCCAGCAAAGGCGACATCAGCCGCGTGTTCAACGCCGAGACCATCATCGTGGGCTTCACGGCCGGCGTCATCGGCATCGGGTTGACCGCGCTGGCCTGCATACCCGCCAACGCCATCGTGTACTCGCTGTTCGACGTCCGCAATGTGGCCATCCTTCCCTGGCAGGCGGCGGTGGTGCTTGTGGGCATCAGCGTGCTCCTTACGTTCTTGGCGGGTTTGATTCCCTCAAGCGCCGCCAGCCGAAAGGACCCGGTCGAGGCCCTGCGGTCGGAATAAGACGACCGCGTTCGGTAACGTTTCTGGCGGCAGGCCCCGCTTTCCGCTACACTGCAAGGGTTGATTGTGAGCGCCCGGCGTATCGCTACGCCGGGCGTTTTTTGCGTTACACGCGCCGCGGCGCGCGGTTTGGAGGACGAATGGAACGCGAGAAGTTCGGAACCCGCCTTGGGTTCATCCTGGTGAGCGCAGGCTGCGCCATCGGCTTGGGCAACGTGTGGCGCTTCCCCTATATCACGGGCGAGTACGGCGGCGCGGCGTTCGTGATCATGTACCTGGTGTTTCTGGCCATCTTCGCGCTTCCGGCGCTCATCATGGAGTTTGCCGCCGGGCGCGCAAGCCAGCGCTCCATCGCGCGCAGCTACGATGTCCTTGAGCCGGCGGGAACGAAGTGGCATGCGTTCAAGTGGCTGGCGCTTGCCGGCAACTATCTGCTCATGATGTTCTACACCACCGTGGGCGGCTGGATGCTCGCTTTCGTGGTGAAAAGCGCTTCCGGCGAGTTCGTGGGCTTGGAAAGCTCCCAGGTGGCAGACGTCTTCAATGGCTTGCTGGCCGATCCGGTGCAGCTTGCCGTGTACATGCTCATCATCGTGGGCGTGGGCGTGGGCGTCACGCGCGCCGGCGTGCAGAAGGGCGTGGAGCGCGTGACGAAGGTCATGATGATGGCCCTGTTCGTGGTGCTTGTGGCCCTGTGCGTGCGCGCGGTCACGCTGCCGGGCGCGGCCGAGGGCCTGCGTTTCTATTTGATGCCCGATTTCGGCAAGATGTTCGCGGGCGCCACGTTGGCCGAGCAGCTGGCAACGTTCGGCGATGCCGTGTACGCCGCCATGGGCCAGGCGTTCTTCACCGTTTCGGTGGGCATGGGCGGCATGTCCATCTTCGGAAGCTACATCGGCAAGGACCACACGCTCACGGGCGAGGCGGTGCGCGTGGCCGGCCTCGATACGCTCGTGGCGCTGATGGCGGGCCTCGTCATCTTCCCGTCCTGCTTCGCGTTCGGCGTGGAGCCGGGTTCGGGCCCGGGCCTGGTGTTCATCACGCTGCCCAGCGTGTTCAACGAGATGCCGTTCGGCCAGCTGTGGGCCGTGCTGTTCTTCGTGTTCATGACGTTCGCCGCCCTTTCCACCGTCATCGCCGTGTTCGAGAACATCATGAGCTTCACCATGGACCAGTGGGGGACGCCGCGCAAGAAGGCGTGCCTGGTCAACGGCGTGTTGCTGGCCGTGCTCAGCATGCCGTGCGTCCTGGGCTTCAACGTGCTGGCGGGTTTCACGGTCCCGGGCATCGGCGACGTCCAGGCCATCGAGGACTTCCTGGTGTCGAACAACATCCTGCCGTGGGGCGGCCTGCTGCTGGTGCTGTTCTGCACGCGTAAAAGCGGCTGGGGCTGGGAAGGCTTCCTGGCGGAGGCCGACACGGGCAGCGGCATGAAGTTCCCGCGATGGGCGCGCGGCTACGTGACCTACGTCATCCCTGTGGGCATGCTCATCGTGTTCGCCATGGGTTACGCCCCCATCATCGCGAAATGGGCGGGGCTGGGCTGATAAGGCTGCAAAACCGCATATCGCACCTGGTAGGACCGCTGGGGAACTGGCGGTCCTTTTCGTTGCCCGAGGCGCTGTTCTTCGTGCGTTTCTCCACATTCTCCGCTATTTGCCGGCCCGCCCTCGCAATCGGGCCGTCGGCGTGACTATAATGGCTAGCAAC
>CAKUJT010000089.1 GCA_934661765.1 uncultured Senegalimassilia sp. | reverse complement strand
GGCCGTCAGCGAGCGTCCGGATGGCTTTGGGGCAGATGGTGCTCCCGCCAGCTCTGAGGACTTTCGCGATGGACGGACTTGAAGACCTTGTAGAACTGCCCAACGGTCTGGTAGCCCACGCGAGAGGCGACGGCTTTCACGGAAAGGCGCGGATGCTTTTCGAGGATTCGGCAGGCCTCGTCCATTCGCGTCTTTTTGAGATAGGCGACGAAGGAGACTCCGACCTCACGGCTGAAGCTGGCGCTCAGGTAGCTTGGGCTGAGCTTTACCGCGTCCGCCACGTCGTTGAGCGAAACATCCTCGGAAAAATGGGTGTGGATGTACGCCACCGCTTCGCCCACCTTGTCCGAGTACGGGCTGCCGGAGTCGTCGGACTGATCCATAAGCCGCAGCCACCGGCGGGACAGCGCCATCATGCTGTCCGCGGGGGACGCGTCCTCGGATACGTCGCTTCGGAGCATGGCGTAAAGCTGCGCCAGCTGGCGCGGGTACGTCTGGTAGGCGTGGCGCACGATGAGCGCGGTCGCTCCCTCGACAAATGCCCGGCCAAAGGCGGCGGACGGGGACACGCAATCGTCGAAGATCGCCTGATAGGCTCCGGAAATCCGGTCGTGGGCGGCGTTCTGGATGATTTTCCGCGTCACGTCGAAGGCCGGCCGGGCTCTGTCGGCCTTCACGCCGTCCCGGGCCAGCTCCCGGAGAATGGAATCGCCGATGGCCTCCAGCAGAAGGCCGGGCGTCTGACCATTCAGCAGCGCCGAGAAGACGTCGGAGCTGTGCGCAGCTTCGCTGCAGCCGGGCAGCATCTCCGGCTCGACGGAGCAGGCCCGGGCGATGGCGGCGAGCTCCTCGCTCTTCAGCGCATGGGGCATGCCGCCGAGGAACGCCTCTGCGAAATTATAATGGAAAAAGTACAGCGGGTGAAAGTAGCTCTCCAGCTGTTCGCGAACGGCGCTGAGCCGGCCGCCCTCCGGCACGCAGCGCAGACAGAGGAGAGCGCAGTGCGGGGCGGGAAACAGGCGCTGCCAATCGGATGCGCTGAACTCGGAGCCGCTCGAGTCGTCGGCCATGGTCAGCGCAAAGCGCAGCCGGGTCAGCATCATCTGCTCCGTCTGAAGCTTCTGAGCGTGCAGCTTTTCCAGCGTGTCGATCAGCTTCTGCTTGTTGATGGGCTTGATGATGTAATCCGCCACGTGCAGCTCAAAGGCACGCTTCAGATAGGCGCTGTCCTCGTAGCCACTGACGATGATGAATTTTCCGGAAAAGCCCGCCGTCAGCGCGCGATCGATGAAGGTCAGGCCGTCCAGCTCGGGCATGTTGATGTCCAGCACGACCACGTCCGGATTGAGGGCGGGCAGCGCTTCGAGCGCCTCCACCGAGTCCAGGCAGGGCGTGACGCGGACGGGGATCCGCTGCTGATGGTTCAGCATCGATTCGATTCCCTTCAGAATGAGGTATTCATCGTCAATCAGCAGGATATTCAGCATCCGCATCCTCCTCTCCCGGGAACCTGGCGCTGCGGTTGATGGTCACGCTGCACACAGTGCCCGTCTCGGGCGTGCAGTCGATGTTGAACTGATAGTCCTCGCCATAATAGAACTGAAGGCGGTCGTTGATGTTGAATATGCTCCGGCCGTTGTTGGCGCTGGCGAAGCTCCTGCGCTCGTCCGGGTGTGCGATCATATAGCGGATCTGCGCCAGGCGGGTGGGCTCGATTCCCGGGCCGTCGTTGGCGACGCTGAGCGTCAGCCGGTCGGCGTTTTCTCTCAGGAAAATGCGGATGTGCACGATCTGCCGGCTCTGGTTGACGTCGTGGGTGAAGGCGTTTTCCACCATGGAAAACAGGACGAACTTGGGACAGAGCCAGCTTTCGGCGTTCACGCCGCTGTTCCACTCCACGGTGAAGCGGTTGCCGATTCGCTTCGCCTGTATGGCGATGTACTGCCGGACGACGTCCAGCTCCTGCGGCAGCGGGACGAAATAGTCCTTAGACAGGGAATAGCGCATCAGGCTGGAGAAATCATAGGCGATCTCGGCGATTTCCGCCTGGCCCTCCACCTCGGCGATCATCCGGATGCTCTCCAGCGTGCCATAGAAAAAGTGGGGATTCAACTGGGATTGCAGGCGCTCGATCTGCGCGGTTCGCAGCATCAGCTCCTTCTTGTTGATGACCCGGGACATTTCGTTGACGCGCTGCACCAGGGCGTTGTATTCGTGAATGATGGTGACGATTTCCCGGGTGTGCGCCCTTCCGGGATAGGGCTTGAGCGGTATGGAGCGCACGGACTTCATGTGCCGGGCCAGCGCGGTGATGTTGTGCAGCGGATGGAAGATCAGCAGCATCAGCAGCAGCGACATGGCCACGAGCGCCAGCATCAGCAGCCAGAAGAGGGCGGGCAGCCGGAGCGCGAGGGGAACGAGATAGGTTCGGCAGACGACCAGCTTCTGCACCGGAAGGGAGATGGCGTGCGTGAGACGGTTCGAGGACTCGTCCAGATGGACGCTGACACCGTCCGAGGTGGACAGCGCAGCGACCCATTCGGCGAGCTCGGCGTCAAAGGGCGAATCCGCGTCCGAATCATAGACGGGCGCGCCGTCGAAATAGACGCGCACGCTCTCGTTTTCGCCGTGCCAGGGCAGGAGCATATCGCGCAGCACCCGGGAACAGTCGATGGCCAGAACGCCGTTGATGCGGTAGAGGTTGGAATCGAACAGGCCGGCGTAATAGTGCAATTCCGGAAAATCCTCCCGGGGCGTGAGCACCCAGAAGTGCTGATAGAGCGCCCGGCTGGGGTTGACCGCGTAGCTCTCCGGGAAGCCCTCGGGGTTCAGCTCGCTCAGCAGCCGAAAGCCGGGCAGGATCTCGGCGGCGGTCGCGTTGGGCGTGTAGATTTCGATGCCGTCCACCGCGGTGCCCTGCCGGGCCTTGGACATCAGGTCGGATACCTCTGAGACGTAGTCGTACATCACGCTGCGGTTGCTCTGAGAGCTGTTGTCCATGATCTGAGACAGCGTGCTGTTTTCCATGAAGGGGTCGCATTTGCTCTCGATGCTCTGAAAAACCAGCTGCATGTACTGCTGGTCGGCATAGCCGCGCTCCATTTGGGATTCGACGATCTCCCGCCGGGCGCTCTGCGCGGTGTAGACGTAAGCGACGCGATACAGAACCGCCGTGGGAATCAGCGTCAGAAGGAGATAGCAGACGATAAAGCGCTCCTTCAGCCCCGGAAGCAGCGTTCGAACAGACTTCACGCAAAAACCTCGCTCTCTGACGGAGAAATCATTTTGTTCAGTATATCGCAAAAAATTTACTTCGTCAACCAAATTGGGTGCAGGGATTCATTAATGCTTTGATCGTTTTGCACAGATATTGAAATCGGCGCTTTTGAACAGAAGTGCGGCTGACGAGGCGCTCGGGCGGGAGTATGCGCTTCAGCATTTGAAAAAAACGCAAAAAGAGAGATGGAAAACGCAAAAAATGCGATCCCGCACGCACTTTTTTCGAAAGCAGACCGGGAATTCATAAAAAATGATACTGAATTGAAAATAATGGAGAATTGCCAAAATGTTAACTGCAATGCTATAATAAATCGACAAGGAGGTTGACGCATATGGCCAACTGCAAGCCGCTGCCCGGCGTGCGGCGGGAGTCGTTGTTTTCCAGATTTATCCACCAGTGGCAGATTCAGGTTTTCGCGCTGGCGGGCATACTCTATCTGATCCTCTTTTCGTATCTGCCCATGTTCGGCATCGTCATCGCGTTCAAGAGCTATAAGCTGACCTCCGGCATCTCGGGCATCTTCGCGAACAACTGGGTGGGACTGAAGTATTTCCGGGAGTTCGTCACGGACTATCGCTTCGGCGAGCTGGTGCGAAACACCGTGGTCATGAGCGCGCTGAAGATGTTCTTCGCCTTCCCGGTGCCGATTCTGCTGGCCATCATGATTTCCGAGGTGCACAGCAGCGGGTTCAAGCGGTTCATCCAGACCGTCAGCTATCTGCCGAATTTCATCTCCTGGGTGCTGGTCTACGGCATGTGCCTGTCCTTTTTCGCGGCGGATCGGGGAATGGTCAACAACCTGTTCAAGCAGCTGGGGCTGATTCAGGAGGGCATTCCCTTCATGACCGATCCGAACCGGTTCTGGGGCATGGCCACGGTGCTGTCCATCTGGAAGAGCTCCGGCTGGTGGGCGATCATCTTCCTGGCCTCCATCTCCGGCATTGATTCCAGCCTCTACGAGGCGGCCATGTGCGACGGCGCGGGGCGTCTGCAGCGCGTCTGGCACGTCACCCTTCCGGGCATCAGGGGCGCCATCGTGACGGTGCTGATTCTGTCCATCGGCAGCTTCCTGGGCGGCGGCATGGTGGGTTCCAACTTCGAGCAGTCGTTCCTGATTGGCAACGACGTCAACAACGTCACGTCTGAAATCGTTCAGACCTACGCCTTCAAAATGGGCATGGCTCAGGGGCGCTTCTCCTACGCTACGGCGGTGGATCTGATTCAGTCGCTGATCTCGCTGACGCTGGTGATCGTCAGCAACACCATCGTCAACAAAATCGGCGGCGAAGGCATTTTCTGAGGAGGTGTGGTCATGATACGGAGAAATCGCTCGGCGCGCCGCACGCGCGAGGACATCGTCGTGGATGTGGTGAACTACGCCCTTCTGACCATCGTCGGCATCGTGATGCTCTATCCCTTCTACTATACGATCATCTGCTCCTTCAGCGACGGCATCGACCTGATGAAGGGCGGCGTGTACCTGTTTCCCCGGGTGTGGTCGCTGGCGAGCTACAAGCTGTTCCTGAGCGACGCCTCCTGGCAGAGCGCGTTCTTCGTCTCGGTGGCCCGCACGCTGGTGGGCACTGTGCTGTGCACGCTGCTGACCACGGTGTTCGCCTACGGCCTGTCCCGGCGGGAACTGCTGTTTCGCAAAAGCTACACCATGATGGTCATCATCACCATGTATTTCTCGGGCGGCCTGATTCCCTACTACGTGCTTCTGAGAAATCTGGGGCTTCTGAACACCTTCTGGGTATACGTCATTCCCGGTATGGTGAACACATTCTTCACGCTCACCGGCATCAACTTCATGCGGGCCATCCCGGAGCCGGTGCTGGAGGCCGCGCGCATCGACGGCGCGTCGGAATTCAGAATTTTCCGGCAGATCGTGCTGCCCACGTCGCTGCCCTTCCTGGCGACGCTGGCGCTGTTCTCCGCCGTGGGCCACTGGAACAGCTGGCTGGATTCGGCGTACTACGTCCGCGATCCCAAGCTGCACACGCTGGCCTTCAAGACCATGACGACGCTGAACCAGGCGCTGGCCAGCTCCAAGGACGCCGCCACGGCGGGCCAGATCTCTCAGGCCAACGTCACCACCAACTTTACCATCCAGGCGACTGCCATGGTGATCTCCATGGTGCCCATTCTGTGCGTGTATCCCTTCCTTCAGAAGTACTTTGTTCAGGGTATGATGCTCGGCGCCGTCAAGGAATGACGGCCGGGCTGAATATATCATAAAGGAGGATTTCGGTTATGTCCAATCGTCTCATTGCACTGCTGTGCGCTCTGGTGATGCTGCTCGCGCTCGCGCCCGCCGCAATCGCTGAGGAACCCGTCACCCTGACCCTCTTCGTGGACGAGTCCTGGTGGCCCTACGACACCTGGGAGGGCGCCATTCCCGAGAAGTTCGACGAGATCACCGGCGTGAAGATCGAGGCCATCCGCGCGGCGGACGACAATCAGCTGCCCATGATGGTTGCCTCCGGCGACATGACGGACATCGTCTGCACCTGGCGCTATCAGTACATGGCCGACCCCGAGGTCAGCTATGCGCTGGATGAGCTGGCGGCGCAGTATCCCGACGTGGCGTTCAACGTCCATCCGGTGACGCAGTTCGTCAACACCATGAAGGACGGCCACTTCTACACCATCGGCTGCGGCTTCTCGCCCAACGCCGCCTACAAGGCCTACGACAAGATCCTCACCGAGGGTCAGGGCTTCTTCTATCGCGCGGACATCGCCGAGGAGCTGGGCATCGAGATCAACAACCTGGAGGATCTGGACGCCGCCTTTGCCAAGGTGAAGGAAGCGCACCCGGAGATGACGGCCATCAACTTCAACTACATCCACAAGTTCGGCTGGCTGCAGACCATGATGGGCGTGCCCGGCAGCGGCTACTATGAGGCCGAGGATGGCCAGCTGGGCTGGTACATCCAGTCGCCTAAGCTGCTGGACTACTACAAGAAGGTCAACGAGTGGTATCGCCTGGGCTACATCAGCGCCGACAACTTCGCCTATTCCAGCGAGGACCAGACGCTGGAGGCCGCCCTCTCCGGCAGCGTGTTCGCGGTCTTTGGCTATGACAACCACTGCGACAACTACAACGCCGCCGCGGCGAACGCCGGCGTGGACTTCCGCTTCAGGCAGGTGACCGACGTCATCAGCGATACCGCCGCCAAGTTCAACAACGGCGCGGGCGGCCGAGGCCTGTACATCACGAAGAGCTGCAAGAACGTGGAGAAGGCCTTTGAGGCGCTCGCCTATGCCTACACCGACGAGGGCATGAAGCTGCTGCTGTACGGCATCGAGGGCGAGGACTACACCCTGAACGAGGAAGGCTATCCGGTGTTCAACTACAACTTCCAGGGCGACAACTCCGTGCTGCAGCCCCGCGGCCTGAAGTACTGGGGCTGGCTGTCGCACAACGCCATCGTGACCTCCATCGCGGACGCGACCTCCGATTCCGAGACCGCCATGGCCCGCGCGGCGATCACGCCCTATCTGGTGCAGAATCCCGTCATCGGCCTGATCCGCATGGAGACCGACTCCGACGAGGCGGTCATCCAGGCCAAGCTGAACGACATGGTCGGCAACGAGGAGATCAACATCCTGATGGCCGAGTCCGAAGAGGAGTGCGTGGCCGCCTATGAGGCCATGCTGGCCAAGGCCGATCAGATCGGCGTCGCCAAGCTGGTGGAGTACGGCAACGCCACCTACAGCGAGCTGAAGCCGCAGTACGACGCGATTGCGGATCTGCCCATGGAATAATCGGGTTTGCTTTCTCCGGCCGTCCGTGTATAATAGTACCCGGACGGCCTTTCTTCAGCGCTGCATCGGCGCGTGGACAAATTGCATTTTGCGGGAGGAATGGTTTTGTGAAACAGTATCTGGAACAGATCGATCGCGTCATCGCTCAGGGCCCCTATTCGGACAGCTGGGAGAGCCTGTCCGCGTATCAGACGCCGGACTGGTACAGGCGGCTCAAGTTCGGAATCTTCATCCATTGGGGCGTTTACAGCGTGCCCGCCTTTGGCAGCGAGTGGTATTCCCGGAACATGTACATTCAGGGCTCGAAGGAGTTCGAGCATCACGTTGCGACCTACGGCCCGCAGAAGGAATTCGGCTACAAGGACTTCATTCCCATGTTCAAAGCCGAGCGCTTTGATCCGGAGAAATGGGCCGAGCTGTTTGCGGAGGCGGGAGCGAAGTACGTGGTGCCGGTGGCGGAGCACCACGACGGCTTTCAGATGTACAAAAGCGACGTCTCCCACTGGAACGCCTGCGAGATGGGCCCGCATCACGACGTACTGGGCGAGCTGTTCGAGGCCTGCCGCAAAAGGGGCCTGCAGACGGGCTGCTCCTCCCATCGCGTGGAGCACTGGTTCTTTATGGGCCATGGAAAGGAATTCGACAGCGACATTCACGAGCCCATGAAGCGCGGCGATTTCTACTGGCCCGCCATGCCGGAGCCCGACCATCACGATCTGTTCAGCGAGCCCGCGCCCTCGCAGGAGTTCATGGAGGACTGGCTGGTGCGCTGCTGTGAGCTGGTGGATCGCTATCATCCGCGCATGGTCTATTTCGACTGGTGGATTCAGCACAGCGCCGTCAAGCCCTGGCTGAAGAAGTTCGCGGCCTACTATTACAACCGCGCCGCGGAGTGGGGTACCGAGGCGGTCATCAACTACAAGCACGATGCGTTCCTCTTCGGCTGCGCCGTTCCGGACGTGGAGCGCGGCCAGTTCGCGGAGATGAAGCCCTATTTCTGGCAGACCGACACCGCTGTGGCGCTGAACAGCTGGTGCTACACGGAGAACAACCACTATCGCCCCGCGGCGGACATCGTGCGCGATCTGGTGGACATCGTGAGCAAAAACGGCTGTCTGCTGCTGAACGTCGGCCCGAAGGCGGACGGCACCTTCGCCGACGAGGACCGGCAGATTCTCCTGGACATCGGCAGGTGGATGAAGGTCAACGGCGAGGCGATCTACGAAACCCGCACCTGGCGCAAGTTCGGCGAGGGCCCGACGCAGATCGTCGAGGGCCAGTTCGCGGACGGCATCAAGAAAAACTTCACCAGCGCGGATTTCCGCTTCACCACGAAGAACGGCGCGCTGTACGCCATCTGCATGAAGCAGAGCGCAGACGGAAATTACTGTATCGCCTCGCTGGGCGAGCAGGACGCTTCCCGGCAGGCGAACTTCCACGGCATCATCCGGGAAATCTCCGTGCTGGGCAGCGACGAGCGCGTCGAATGGAGCCGGGATGCGGAGGGGCTGCACCTCCACACGGATTTTGGCTCCGATATGCCCATCGCGTTCAAATTGATGATCGACTGAGCGCCGGCGCGCGGGGAATGGAGCGATGGCCATGACGAACTACCTTTTTGTTCACTTTCGGGAAAAGACCACGCCGGACGGCGAGCAGGTTTACTTCGCTCTCAGCCGCGACGGCTTCCACTGGGAGGCGCTCAACGGCGGTCAGCCCGTGCTGTGGGCCTTTTACGGCGACCACGGCGTTCGGGACATGACGATTGTCCGCGGTCGGGAATCGGGGCGCTTTCACATCTTCGCCACGGATCTGTCCCTGGCCTATGGCATGCGCGGGCCGTATAAGCACAGCTGGGACGAAATTTCGCGCCGCGGTAGCCGGTATCTCGCCCATTGGGAGTCCGAGGACCTGCTGCACTGGTCGGAGGAGGCGCTGATTCCCATCGGCGACGAGCGCTTCGGCTGCGTATGGGCGCCGGACGTGATCTTCGACGACGCGTCGGGAGAGTATCTTCTGCACTTTTCCGCCTCCGTTCGGGACAACGACTACGGCCCGAAGGCGATCTACTGCCGCCGGACGCGGGACTTTCGCCGCTTCTCCGAGCCGCAGCTGCTCTATCGCAAGCCGGACAGCGGCTGCATCGATTCGGCGATGTACCGGGAGGACGACCGCTACTACCTCTTCGTCAAGAGCGAGGACAATCCCCGGACGATGATCGAGCTGGTCGGCGAGACGGCAGCGGGGCCGTTTGAGCGAGTCGAGCGGTTCGACCGCTCCATGCGCGCCATTCAGGACGGACTCTACGAGGCGCCGACGGCGGTGCGGCTCGACGACGGGCGATGGTGCCTGTTCCTGGATTACTACGGGGTGAAGGGCGCGGGGCAGGGCTATGTGCCCTTTGTCGCCGACAGCCTGGCCTCCGGCGAGTTTGTGCGCAGCGACGCGGAATTCCACTTCCCCTATGGTTTTAAGCACGGAACGATTCTGCCCATCAGCGAGGCGGAATATGAGGCGATGCAGAACCACGACTGGAGCGATGTGCCGGATCTGCGATAGGATGGCGGAGCCGGACGCTGAGAAACGCCTCAGGGCGAGAAAACGCAGGCTGCAAAAGAGGGCGCATACTTGGACATATGCAGTCGGTTTTGC
>CAKUJT010000088.1 GCA_934661765.1 uncultured Senegalimassilia sp. | reverse complement strand
ACGATCCTCGCGCTGGCGGCGCTCATCGGCGTGCTGTACTGGTTCTTCGGCACGGAAATCGGCTGCTCGCTGCGCTCCACCGGCGCGAACGCGGCCATGTCCCGTGCCCAGGGCATCAACACCAACCGCGCCAAGATCCTCGGCCTGATGATCTCCAACGGCATCGTGGCGCTGGCCTCGGCGCTGTATTCCCACTATCAGGGCTTCGCGGACGTGAACATGGGCCGCGGCGCCATCGTCATCGGCCTGGCCGCCGTCATCATCAGCGACGTGATCTTCGGCCGGCTGTTCACCAACTTCGCGCTGAAGCTGGTGGCCGTGGTGTTCGGCGCGGTGATCTACTACGTCGTGCTCCAGGTGGTGCTCTGGCTGGGACTGGACACGAACCTGCTGAAGCTGCTGCAGGCGCTGATCGTGGCCGTGTTCCTCGCCATTCCCTATTGGAAGAACAAGGTGCGCGCGAAGGGAGGCCGCTGACCATGCTGGACATCAAGGACGTCGTCAAGACCTTCAACGCCCGCACCATCAACGAAAAGGTGGCGCTTCGGGGCGTGAACCTTCATCTGAATGAGGGCGATTTCGTCACCATGATCGGCGGAAACGGCGCGGGCAAGTCCACGCTGCTCAACGCCGTGGCGGGCGTGTGGCCCGTGGATCGGGGCAGCATCGTCGTGGCCGGTCAGGACGTGACGCATCTGTCCGAGCATCGCCGGGCGACGCTGCTGGGCCGCGTGTTTCAGGATCCCATGATGGGCACCGCGGCGACCATGCAGATCGAGGAAAATCTCGCCATCGCCGCGCGCCGGGGCAAAAAGCGCACGCTGAAGATCGGCATCACCCGCGCCGAGCGCGAGGAATACCGCGAAAAGCTGAAAATTCTCGGCCTCGGGCTGGAGGATCGCATGACGGCGAAGGTCGGCCTGCTCTCCGGCGGACAGCGCCAGGCGCTGACGCTGCTGATGGCCACGCTGAACGCGCCGAAGCTGCTGCTGCTGGACGAGCACACCGCCGCGCTGGATCCCAAGACCGCCGCGAAGGTGCTGGAGCTGACCGAGACCATCATCGCCGAGCAGCGCCTCACCGCCATGATGGTTACCCACAACATGAACGACGCGCTCCGCCTGGGCAACCGCCTGATTATGATGGACGAGGGCCGCGTGGTGGTGGACGTCTCCGGCGAGGAAAAGAAAAAGCTGCGCAAGGCCGACCTGCTGGAGCTGTTCGAAAAAGCCGCCGGCAAGGAGCTCGCCGGCGACCGCACGCTGCTGAGCTGAGGAGAAATAACCGCGCCGGGGAAGGACAGAACGCCCTTCCCCGGCGCTTTGCGCGTCTGACAGTCTGTTGACTTTGTCAATCTCCTGACCGCGCAGGAAAGGGCGCTCAGCCTTTCCCGGCGCAGCTTTGTGTGCTTTGGACGGAAGCGTTTTTTCGTCAGAAATTGCGCACCGTCTCCATAACCACGCGCTCCCAGCGGGTCAGGTTTTCCGGGTTGTGGCAGACGGAGCTGATGTCCTTGAGTGTAAATTCGCAGGGTGTGCCGTTTTCACGGCAGATCTCCAGCGTCTCGAGGATGTCCCGGCGCAGCGCTTCCTCGTCCAGCCGCGGCACGGCGACCGCGGCGGGGTTGGGCTTGCGCGCCATCACGTAGTCCCCGCCCATCTGCTCGGCGGCTTTGCGCACGTTTGCCCAGGGCGTGATGGACAGCTTGCGCAGATTGGGCAGCTTTTTCACGATGTCGATCTTGTCGTGCAGCGGCTCGCAGCAGCCGTAGTACAGCAGGCCGAAGCGGGAGAAGTACTCCCTGACGTATTCGATTTCGAACTCGTCGTGCATGGCCGGGGAGACGCTGGCGAAGACCTGCGCGGTGCCGCGCCCCCAGAGGTTTCTGGCCGTGACTCTTCCGCCGGAGATTTCGCCGGGCAGATCGTCCACCAGTGCCGCTGTGCAGTGCAGCGCAGGCATATAGGCGTCCAGCAGATTTTTCTCCTCCAGCTGGGTCAGCGTGGCCTGTTTGATCTCCAAAATCCGCCGCATGGTGGCGTGCAGCAGCTCCGGATCGTCGTAGAGATCCATGTAGACGGCCTCCACGCCGCGCCACCAGGCGATGTCGTCCCAGGGCGCAAAGAAGCCGATGTTGCTGACGCCGTGCAGACGGATGGGCAGCAGATCGCCGAAGCATTCGTCCAGAATGCTGAAGCGGCGCTCGGTCTGCGCGTCGTCCACAGTGATTTCCGGAACGTGCAGTTTTTCCACGTCCTCCATGCGGCTGAGCTGATCCTCCAGATGGCGGGAGACGATGTTGTTGCCCTCATCCGCGGCGATGACCTCGCCCTCAGGCTGGCTCAAGCCGATGTCGCCGATGGAGATGGAGCGATCCAGCAGATAGAAGGGCTCCACCAGCATGTCGCCGCGGCAGTGCCTCCACTGATACAGCGTGCGGCGCAGGCGCTGCTCCGCTTCCCGCAGGAAGGGATCCTCGCATTGCAGCGTCAGTTCTCCGTCCGCGTTGAGCTGGTTCCAGGGCAGCTCGTCCAGCAGCACCACCGGGCGGATCATCTTCAGACTGTTCACGCCGCGATGCAGCCTGCGATTTTCCTCCTGAACGTCCAGCACGGCGATTTCGGCGATCTGGGCGGCCAGACCGCGCAGAATATCTCGATCCATAGTGCACCTCCGTTGTTTTTTTATCCCTTGACTGCGCCGACGACCATGCTCGTCATGATCTGCTCCTGCAGCAGAATGTAGATCAGGATGCTCGGCGCGATGTACATGACCATCGCGGCGAACATGGCCGGATAATTGAACGAAAAGCTGGACGTGAAGTACTTCAGCATCAGCGGCAGCGTGCGGTTTTTTTCGCTGGACGTCAGCAGAAGGGCATAGAGCAGCTCGTTCCAGTTGGCGATGAAGGTCAGCACCGTTACGGCGACCACGGCGGGCTTCACCAGCGGAACCATGATCTTCACAAAGGTGTAGAAGAAGCCGCATCCCTCGACGTAAGCCGCTTCCTCCATCTCCCTCGGAATGTCCGCAAAGCTGCTGCGGAGCAGGAACAGCGCCGTGGGCATGGCGAACGCCGTGTAGACGATAATCAGCGCCGCCTTGGTGTCGTACAGTCCCAGACGGTGGATCAGCCCGTAGATCGGCTGAATCATCGCGTCGCCGGGCACGAGCAGCGACGAGAGCAGCGCCGCATAGACCAGGCCGCGGCCCTTGAAATCGAACCGCGCCAGCGCATAGCCGGCCATGGAAAAGATAATCAGCGCAAACAGCGTGGAAAGGCCGGCCACGGTGATGGAGGTTCCGTAGCGCAGATGGATTCTGGAAATCTCCATGGCCTCGCGATAGCCCCGGAAGGAGGGCGTTCGGGGAAGACTGAACGCCGATTCCAGCACCTCCATATTGGTCTTGAACGAGGACAGCAGCAGCCAGACCATGGGAAACACGCAGATGACCACGACAAACGCCATGACCAGATAGCAGACGAGATAGGTTCCGGCGGCATAGTGCCGGACTCTGTGCTTCGGCGCGCTCACGCTCACGCCTCCCCTCTGTAAGAGCTCCTGTCCATCCGGAACACCCGGCTGCACAGCCGCATCGTGACCACTCCCATCACGATCAGGATTACGCCGATGGCGTTGGCGTAGCCGTAGCTCATGGTGTTGGTGATGGCGTTGACCATCATGACCGACAGGGTCATTGTGGCATTGCCGGGGCCGCCGTTGGTGGTCATGTACACGATGTCGAATTTCTTGAACACGGAGGTCACGGCGATGACCATGCTGGTGCCGATGATCTTCCGAAGCAGGGGCAGATTGATGTACCAGTCGATCTGCCAGGTGTTCGCGCCGTCGATGCGCGCGGCCTCGAACAGCTCGCCTGGAACGCTCAGCAGCTCTGCCAGCGTAATCAGCGTGACCACCGCCGCGTAGAACAGCCAGATCATGGTCACGGCCGTAAAGGCAGTGTCCGTGCTGTACAGCCAGTTGTGCTGGAAATTGGAAAAGCCGACGGCGCGGATCAGCGAATTGAGAATGCCCTCCTGAGGCTTGTAGATAAAGGTAAACAGCAGTGCGATGGCTGAGGACGCGATGACGTTCGGCAGCATGAACACGGCGCGGACGAAGCGCCAGCCGCGCATCTTTTTCGCTAGAACCAGCGCGACCAGTACGCCGAAGGGAACGTGTACCACCACGGCGTACACCGCCCAGATCAGCGAGTTTTTCAGCGACTGCTGGAAATTTGCATTCTGAAAGAGCTGAGAGTAGTTCTTCAGACCGATGAAGCGCGGCGCGTTGAAGCCGTTCCAGTCGGTGAAGCTGGTGACGAACACCGAAAGCAGCGGATAGAGAAAAATGGTCAGATAGACGACGAGCGCAGGGGACAGAAACAGCCAGATCCATTTCAGGGTACGCTGCTTCATTGCTGTATTTCACCCTTCCTTGAAAGCAATGCAGGGCGAACGTCGCCGCCCTGCGCGATGGTGCTTCGGCCTGCCCTTTCGATCAGCCTGCGGTCTGTGCCAGATAGCGCTGCGCGCCCTCGGTCATCTTGGCGACGAACTCCTCGGGCGTGATGCTGCCCGTGGCCAGGTTCGGCAGCTCCTGCTCGATGACCTCCGTCTGCACGACGGAGTCCCACTTGCCCTGATAGCGGGGCAGCGTGACCTTCACGTTTTCGACAGCCTCCGCGTAGGTCTGCAGGATGGGGTTGAGCAGGGCCTTCTCCTCGTCGGTAAAGGGAACCTTTTCGCTCATGGAGCCCAGCAGCAGGTTGTTGGCGATGATCTCTTCGCGGGTGTACAGGAACTTGATGAACTCGATCGCAGCCATCTGCTCATCCTCGGTGGCGTCCATGGAGATGGCGTAGCCGCGGTTTTCGCCGCTGTTGGAGATCATCGCGCCGCAGGGATAGGTGGCGTAGGCCACCTTCTCATGGAAGCCCTCGGGCGCGTAGGTGGTGTCGTAGAAGGACTCGGCCATCCAGGGGCCGTTGGCGATCATGGCCGCGCGGCCGGCGCAGAAGTTGTTGGAGGCCAGGGAATAGGTGCCGCCCACGGCGTCCGCGGTGGTGTAGGTGAACAGCTTCTGCAGGCACATGGCAATATCCGCCATGGCCGGAACGTCAAAGTCCGACGGGAAATAGGTGTTCAGGAAGGCGAGGTTTTCCTCGCTCTGCGTCGCGGCATAGGCGGTGGCGATCAGCATGGGGCACCAGCCGGTCTCCGTGGTGTGCAGCGCCAGAGGCGCTACGCCGATGGCCTGAAGCGCGTCGCAGGCGGCCCAGAACTCGTCCCAGGTCTCCGGGAATTTCTCAATTCCGGCCTTGGCGAACAGCTCGGTGTTGTAGTAGATGCCGGTGTATTCGGTTGACGCCGAGGGGAAGGTGTAGATCGCGCCGTCCTCCTCGGTGTTGAAGGCGACGCTCTTGTCCAGCAGCACGCTCATCAGCGCCTCGTCCTCGAGGATGTAGGGCGCGAGGTTGAGCAGTCGATGGTTCGAAATCAACAGATCCGCGAAGGCCGGCTCCGCGCCCAGATCGGTGACGATGGTGGGCAGATTGTTGGCGGCGTTGAGCATCTTGTACTTGGTGCGCACATCCACGGAAACGCCGGGAATCTCCTCGGTTTCCACGTCGATGGCGCCGTCGACGGACGCCTCAAAGCGGGCGACCTGCTCGCGCCATTCCTCAATGTGAGAGTCGTTGCCGCCGGCGCTGTGCAGAATGGTCACCTTGACCGGCTCCTCGGCCAGGGCGGCGCCGCAGGTGAGCAGCAGACAGAGTGTCAGCAGCAGGGAAACAATCTTGCGCATGGGGAAAACCTCCTTCAGTTTTGCTTGACGGGATTATTATAACAAAAAAGCATTCGATATTTCTTTCAAAATCGAATGCTTTTTTTATAAATAATAACGGTTTGATTAGGGAATGACGTTATGCAGCGCGATTTCCACCGCGAGCCCGCCCAGCTCCGAGGACAGAAAACGCAGCCGGAAGCCGCTGTCGCCGTAGAAGATTTTCAGCCTGCGCCAGACGTTTCTCAGGCCGATGCCCCGCTTTTCGTCCTCGCTGAAGCGGTTGTTCTCCAGCTTTTCCAGCAGGCGGTTCGCGTCGTACGGGTCCATACCCATGCCGTTGTCCTCCACGCGCAGCACCAGATGTGCGCCCTGGGCGCTGGCGGAAACCCGGATGAAGCCGCCGGTTTCTGTGAATTCCAGGCCGTGCTGGATGGCGTTTTCGGCAATGGGCTGTAAAATGACCTTCAGAATCTGAATTTCCTCCAGCGGCTGCGGGCAGACGATCTCGTAGTCGAACAGATCCTCGCTGCGCAGCTGCATGATGCGCAGATAGCTGCCCACGTGAGTCAGCTCGTGCTGAACGGACACGACCTCTTTGCCGCCGGAGAGGGTGATGCGCAGCAGCTTGGACAGCTCGGTAATCATTGTGGACATGCGCCGGTCATTGCTCAGCCGTGCGAGGATGTTGATGTTGTCCAGCGTGTTGTAGATGAAATGGGGGTTGATCTGATAGATCAGCGCGTTGAATTCGGCGGATTGCAGCTCGCGCTGATCCCGCTTGGTCTGCTCCATCAGTGCGTCCATGTCCCGGGTCATGGCGTTAAAGGTGTAGGCCAGCTCGCCCAGCTCGTCGCGATGCCGGGGACGGATGCGCACGGAGAAATCGCCGCCGCGCACCTGGCGCATGGCCAGAACCAGCTCCATGATGGGCCGGGAGAAATACATCGAGAAAAACAGCGCCAGCGCCAGCGCGACCACCGTGCCCAGCGCCGTCGCCCGCAGCAGCATGGGGAACAGCTCCATCGGCGCGCCGTATACCGAAGCGTCGGGCAGGCATGAGATCAGGGTCAGCCCCGCGCTGCGCGTCCGGCCGAAGACGTACAGCTGACTGCCCAGCTCCGCATCGCCGAAATAGCTCTTCTCGCCGTTCGCGACGCGGCGCATCAGCGTCGGCGCGTTCAGCGCGTCGCCGACGGTGAACTGGGAAAGGCTGTCGTAGACCACCCGGCCGCGCGCGTCCAGCAGCAGATAGCGCGCGTCGCTGCGCATCAGCGGATCCTGCATCCTCGCGGTCAGCGCCGAAGGAAAGATCTGCACGACGACGCAGCCTGCCGGCACGGACTGGTCCAGATGGCGCGCCTGACGGCCTGCCGTGAGCATCCACTCTTCGTGGAAGGCGGACTGAGCGGTCAGCAGGGTGCTCGGGCACAGCGCCCACTGCAGCGAGGCGTAGCTTTCCTGCATATCTGCGTAGAGACTCGTGCGCGTCAGCGGCTCTGTGGATTTGATGGGAACCATGACGTTGGATGAGGTGTAGACGCGCCCGTAGCCGTCGGCCAGCAGGAGGTACAGGTTTTCCCGCCGGGCGCTGGCGTCGAGCAGCGCGATCATCGTGTAGGGGTCGGGAACCTTCCCCTGAAGCATGCTCTGGACGCTGCCGTTGTAGACCAGTCCCAGCGTCAGCTGGTCGACACTTTCCAGATACGCGTCCAGCCCGTTCTGCAGCTGGAGCACGGAATAGCTCTGGCTTCGTAGCGTCTCCTCGAACGTCTTTTTCTGGAAAACGCTGTTCATGAAGAACAGCACGATGGCGCTGGAGAACACCAGCACCCCCAGAAACATGATCGCGATGCGCAGAAAGATGCCTCCGAACAGAAAGCGGACGGCGCGGCGCTCCTTCATGTCGAACCGCCCCCTCCGCCTGCGCCGCGCGCGCGGTATTCGCCGGGCGTGACGCCGTATTTTTTCTTGAACAGCACCTGAAAATAGCTCTGGTTTTCAAAGCCCACCGCGCCGGCCACATCGCCAACGCGCATGGCCGGGTCGCCCAGCAGCCGCCGCGAGCGCTCCAGCCGCGCGTCGCTGACGAAGGCGCTGAAGGGCTGACCCGCCGCGCGCTTAAACAGGCGGCCCAGATAGGGGGCGCTCACGTGGACATATTCCGCCGCCGCGCGGATGTTCAGCGACGAATCCTCGAGATGCTCCGAGACGTAGGCGCGCACCTGAGCGATAATTCTGTCGAAATAGCCGCTGGCCACGCCGCCCTCCCGCCGGGCGCTGTCGCACAGATGCCCCATCAGGTCGCCCAGGCGGTCCAGAGACGGCTCCATGGGCAGCGCCAGCGCGGCCTCCAGCCGGACGCGGAATTGCTCGCAGGCGGTCAGGTCGATCTCGTCCAGCTCCACCAGCCGCTGCAAAAGCTTCATGCAGACGCCTCGGGCGGCGAATACATACCGCTCGGGGTGGTCGAGGCTCCATGCGCGGAAGCTCTGCAACCATTTTTCAATCGCCCCCGGCAGGCTCTGACCGGCCAGCTCCAGAAGCCGCTGTTCCAGCTCCCGGGGATAGCGGCTGCTTTCCTCCGCGGCGGGAAGCGCGGCGAGGCCGACGATGCCCAGCATGCGCGCCAGGCGCATTTGCCTTTCCGCGGAGCGATAGGATTTCGACACGTCGGCCCAGCTCTCCGCGTCGCATCCGACGGTCACCGTCAGGTTCTCCCGGGTGGAATTGCGCACGTCGTCGAGAAAGGCGTTGATCCATGCGTCCTCCGGCCCGGCACCCGGCGCGGAGCGCAGCGCGGTGCAGATGGTTCCGTTGTCGAAGGTGCAGTGCATCAGCGCGCGCTCGCCGACGCGCTCCGCGAACATGCTTTCCAGCGGGACGCTCAGCAGCTGCGCATCGTGTTCCTCGTTGTTCTGAAGCATCACCAGCCGAATCCGTTCGCCGGGCCGGAGCGGAGGAAGCTGGGCGTAGGTCAGCGTCTCCGGCTGCCGGCTGCCGAGGAGCACGCGCTTTCGCGCGACGGCCTGCATGGCGCTGTTCTGCGCCGCAACATAGCGTCCGACCTGCTCCAGCCGCTGCGCGATGGAGCGCCGCCTGTCCAGCCGCAGGCGCATATTCTCCAGCACGCCGGAAAGCTGCTGCTCCTGAATGGGCTTCAGCAGATAATCCGTAACGCCCAGCGCACAGGCCTGCTGGGCGTATTCAAAGACGTCGTAGGCGCTCATGACGGCGATTTCCACCTCGGAGTCCACGTGGCGCACCTGGCGGATGAAATCCAGACCGTTCATGAACCGCATGCGGATGTCCGTCAGGATGGCGTCCGGCTGATAGTCCAGAAACTTTTCGATTCCGTCAAAGCCGTGGCGCGCCGTGCACACCAGCTCGAAGCCGCAGCGCTCCCAGTCCGTCTGCCGCGCCAGTCCCTCCAGAAGGATGGGCTCGTCGTCCAGGAGCATCAGTTTGTAATTCATGGGCCGCTTCCTCCCCACTGCATGGATGCCTTCCTGTTTTCCATCATGGCACAGGAGAAGCCGTTTGTCAAGCCGCCTTTGTGGCCGGAGGGCCTTGTAATCGCAGTATTTCAGGTATATAATGTCTATTGTAAAATACCTTCCCGCATAAAACACATTCTGAACCCATCATAACATCAAGCTGGAGGGCTGCCCGAAGAGATTTTAAGTGACCCCATCTGATATATAGGACACGCAATGTCAGGACTCACGCAGCTCTCCAATGATATTATATGATACCATGTGAAGATGGCTGCATGAGACGTGAAAGGGTAAAATCGAATGAACAAGAACGATTGCAAGCAGGTTTTTTCTACGCAGCTGAAATCTTCAATGAACGCATGGGCACAATGTTCAACGAGGAAAACCCTGTACTGTCCTGCTTTCAGACGAGTAACCAGGAGGAAGTCTTCGAGCAGTTCTGCAAGCAGTATTTTCCGGATCGCC
>CAKUJT010000087.1 GCA_934661765.1 uncultured Senegalimassilia sp. | reverse complement strand
TTGCCGGCAAGATAGAAGTTTTTCTTCTCAGCAATGTCCGAATACAAAGTATCTATCGGATTTACATACCAGTAATATGAGTATGCATGTACCGTCTTAGGGGCAAAAATAAACAGAAAACAAACCATAAATAAAGTAGCTAATAATTTTTTCTTCATTGTATTTTCTCCTTTCCATTTTTATATTGGAATGTATTCCAATATTTATATTGTATATATTAGCATACAATCTTACTAATTACAAGTAGATAAAATCAAAAAAATTATACATTGTGCAAAAAAATACGGCCAGAGTCTTCTTTTTCTTAAATTTAGAAAAAAAGGCTTCAGCCGTATTACTTCATCTTATACAATCTAATCTATTTTATTTTGGAAAAATTACAATATTACAATATATGAAAATTATTTCTTCATTTCCATCAGTGCAATTAACTTCTTAGCAGCAGATATTGCAAATGCTTCCTCATTAATATGTGCATCCACATCAATTATCTCAACAAGAGGATTGTTTATCACTTTCTTTAATGTAATAAATAATGCCTGGTCTTCCTTTGGACCATAATATTTACTGCCTGCCTTATCATTCATTGAAACTCCTCGAATCGGAAGCAATAATGCTGCGTTACTCTTACACTGATTCAGTTTTTCACCAACTTTAATACCAAATGCAATATTTTCCTCTATATTACTTTTTACAACCGTGATAGCCGGGTTATGCATATAGACAACTCTATCCTCATATTTTTCCGGAAGACTGCTTCTTTCTCCAAATGTAATCATGTCAGCAGCACCTACGGATACCACCTGAGGAATCCCATTCAACGCCGCTGCATCTAAGCGTTCTGGACCAGCGGTCATAATACCTCCGGCAATTTCATCGATCCATTCTGTTGTTGTCAGATCTAATACACCATCCACAATTCCACTGTTGATTAAAGACTCCATCATCTTACCACCAGTTCCAGAAGCATGGAAAATAATCACTTCGTAGCCTTCCTGCTCCAGATATTCTTTTGCTCTCATAACGCATGGAGTCGTTACCCCATACATCGTAGCTGCTATCAGCGGCTTTTTTACTGGAATATCCGTATTCTCATGTTCCACCATACCGACAATCGCATGAACTGCATGTGTTAATACCTGAGAAGAAATACGGTTAATTCCCGCAACATCGACAATAGAAGGCATCATTAAAATATCACTTGTCCCCACATATCTTGATACGTCCCCGGATGCCATCGTAGATACCATAATTTTAGGAACACCCAGAGGCAATAATCTCATACAGGGAGTTACAAGAAAAGTACCGCCTGTGCCACCTAACGCAAGAACCGCATCAAACAGCCCTTCTTCATATAACTTTGGAATTAAGGTACAAAGTCCCCTAGACATCACTTCCATGGCATATCCCCGGTCTTTTTTCTCCTGTAATTCTACAATACTTCCCTCTCCCAAAACAACGACTGAATCATGATTAATATCCGGTGTAAAAGCAGCCTTAAAAATACCCGCATGAATCGTTAACGTTCGTACTCCCAAATCCTCTATTTTATTTTTCACATAAAGATACTCTTCTCCCTTTGTATCAAAAGTACCAATTAAAGCTATCGTTTTCATTTTTTCCTTCTCCAAGAAATCAACTTCTTTCTATAAAAATATCTTAAATGATGTTTAAAAGCGAATGGAAAAGTATGCAAATTGCCTTTTGATTTTTCAAACATACTTTAAGTTCATTATATTATAATTTCTTTGTAATTACTGGGAATAACTCATCGTAATATTGGGAGAAAAAACAGTTTACATGATACATTTCTACTATACCTCTTGGTAATCCTGCCGAAGTCCTCTCATATCTGATATATCAAAAACTTCTCCATCCTCTGGAATCCACACATTTCCCTCATAAAATTGTTTTGCTTCTGCGCTATATCGTTCTTTTCGCTTTATCCCTGTCTGATCTTCTGTATGCCAGATCAGCAGATTCTTTACTTTTAAATCTTGTGCAATCATACTTGCTTCTTTCACTGTCTGATGCTGATATTGATATGCATGAAATTTCGGTTCTTCATTAAATAAGCAAAATGCTTCTGATAATAGCCAATCTACCTCCTTACTATATTTTTTACCATTTTCCTTTAACGGTTCATCTCCGGCAAATACTAGCTTCTTCCCATTATCATATTCCATCAGAAAGCCATATTGTTTTGCTTTCGTAGAACCAATATCAAAAAATGTAAAATCATTATTTAAAATATGCCTCTTTTCATGGTCTTTTACCACAACAAACTTGATTCTTGTCTCCAAAAAAGCCTGACTTCGCTTCTTAAGAATCATGCGGCATACCTGCAATGCCTTCCCCAAGACTTCATCATTTCCATAAAGATAAAAATCCCCCTCATACTCTTCAAGCTCTAGCAATTCCGCAATCATACGAATTACCCATATCATCCCTAAAAAATGATCTGTATGTTCATGGGAAAGAAAGGCATGATGCAGATGTTTCCAGTCAAGATTCATAATATCAAATGCCCGCAAGATATCACTACCTCCTGTTCCATCCACAAGAAATAACTGATTGTCTTCTTCAAAGACACAGGATGTATTAATATATTTACTTACCGTTGCTGTTCCGGTACCGATGATGTGCATTTTCATTGAAAAATCTCCTTTTTTCTATAAGACACTTCCTAAATCTTATAAAATTCCTATCAAACCTTTGCCCCGAGGTCACAAATATAGATGGGTTCTTTCTATGGGTTCTGACTGTGGTTACTGGGAAAAAATCAGAAACTATTCATGATTTTTTCCTATATGTTGAACCACTTTTATGGAAGTATATATTTTTCTCCATCAACTACTATATTTTCAGCATTTATAAACATTTTATCTGTATAAAGCTCAATACTTAAATTAAATTCTATATTATAACCTTTTAATAATTTAATTTTTTTTAATGGAAATTCAATTTTGTCTGTCCATGTTACGATAAATATACTGAAGGATCTTATGTTTTTCAAACCGTTCACTGATCGTATCAAGATCTGCAAATTCAAGATAGTCCTTCTGGCATTCTGGCAGCATATAATTATCATGGATCAGTTTTCTTATCTCACAGACATTCTGGCATTGTTTTAGGACATTTTCCTTATCTGCCTGGATTTTTAACCATTCTACTTTCTGATTCTCCAGATGAACTAAAAATATATTGGTAAATACCGTTCCAAATGCCTTCAATGCTTTTGTAAGCTCCTCATCCCGTTTCTGGCTATAATAAAGTGCGTTTGACAATATCTTCATTCTTCTGCAAGACACTGACATCTTGATAGGTCACATAGATATATTTTTTCTTTCCAACGATGAGATAGGAAAGGTCCGACTGTATATAAAACCATTTTCCCTGCGGATTTCTTTTTCTGTAAAATATGTTCGTATGTGGATGCTCTATATTAAGGCTTCTAACTGATTCCTCTACATATTGCTGATCATCCGAATGTACTGTTTCGCAAAATGGGTTCCTCAGCAGCAGCATCTGCTGCTGAGTAGTCTCCATCACCTCTGCAAAACCTTGGGTAATAAAAACAGGATCATAACATAGCGTTGTTTTGTATAGAACGTAATGTAGTTATAAACGCCTGCTGCTGCGGATCTGTATAGTCCTCCACAAACAGGAAAACATTTTTTGTATCTTCACTTTCCCTCGTAAAGTCAAACTGCATGAAACGCATCTCGCCATTCAGCATAAAATTAATCATAACATGATGCATGATATGCTCTGTTGTTCCCTGTGTGATTGCTTCCATCGTCATCTGCTGTTTTACCCGATTAAGATCTTCTGCATCGCCAGATGCATAATGCATAATTTTCCGCTGATATAATCATCAAACAATTGCTCATCGAACTCTGGAAAAATGTTTTCACCACTTAACAGCTTTGTATCCTGATGAAGCTTTATACATTTTCCTGTTTCCTCAAAGTCAATGTACAGGATTTCTATATAATGGTTTTTAAGAGCCTTTTCATATATTGTAGCCTGAACTGCTTTCTCCAACAACTGAATTCCTCCTTTTCTCATGCACTATTAATAATTCAAGTTGTTTCAAAATGAATTATCATTCTATATATTTTGTGATAACAGATATTAAAATACTCATATCAATCGGCTTCGCCACATGATCATCCATTCCAGCATTTAAAGCAGCCTGTATATCCTCTGCAAATGCATTTGCTGTCATTGCAATAATTGGTATTTTCTTTCCGTCTGGACGATCTGGCAGATTTCTTATAGCTTTTGTTGTATCATATCCATTCATTTTCGGCATCATGATATCCATCAAAATCAGATCAAAAGTCCCCGGAGCTGTATTGCAAAACTGTGCCAGAGCAGATTTCCCATCGGCAGTTCTGGTCACAATCATCCCTTGTTCTTCCAATAGAGATACTGCTATCTCGGCGTTTAAATCATTGTCCTCTGCCAAAAGGACATGCAAACCATGTAAATCACGCTCTTTCTTTGACTTATCTTTCTTTGACTTATCTTCCTTTTGATATAATATATGGTCTGTTATAAGCAGAGGAATTTCTACAGTAAATGTTGAGCCAATACCCTGTCTGCTGCTGACTTCAATTTTCCCACCCATAAGATCTAGATACCGTTTAGCAATGGTCATTCCCAGTCCGGTTCCCTTATAACTAGTTCTTGCTCCATTATTTTCCTGACTGAACTCCTCAAATATTCTGTCCATGAACTCCTCACTCATACCAATTCCGGTATCCGAAATACGATAGCGTACGATTATATGATGCTCATCATTACCCGGAGCGTTTTCTGCAGAAAATGAAATGGTACCTCCGTCTTTTGTAAATTTGATGGCATTACTGATGATGTTGAGCAATACTTCCCTGATTCTGAGTTCATCTGCCATCACATAAGGAGTTTTTAGTTCTTCTCTTGAAACATACAAGTTAAGATCACGGTTTTCTATATATCCCCTTGCAATCGACAAAACAGTATTTATCATATCCCTGAGATCTACCGGTACCGGTTTATATTCCAGTTTACCACTTTCAATGTGGCTGATATCCAGCACATCATTAATAAGCGTCATCAGATATTCTGAACTCTGCCTGATCTTTTTCAGACAGTTCTCCACTTCTTTGTCCGGTTTCCTCTTCATAGCAATATCTGTAAATCCAACAATTGCATTCATCGGTGTCCTGATGTCATGGGACATATGATTCAGGAACGTTGTTTTAGCAATATTCGCCGCATTTGCATCCTGTGCTTCTTTCAGAGCTTCCATCTGTTTTTTTTTGCTTACTGAAAGGGAATAGACTAGAAGAAGCAGTACAAAAATAATCACAAATGAAACAACGATAGCTAAGCCTGCATACTCCGCAAGGACATCCTGCAAGGTCATTTTCTTTTCTGAAACAGAATTCTGTGCAAGGACCACGCCATTTAAAATATTGGAGGACTGCACAATTGCTTTATTGATAATGGTAGCTGCTCTTCTGTTTTCTCTCGTCGTGAACATTCCCAATTCCTGCCGTTTTGCCATTTCTGCAAAGGACAGACTTTTGGTCAGCGGACTTTCATTAAGAAGATTAATCTTTGTAGATGGAATAACAGTTGCTCCCACTTTCCCATTTGCTACTGCCTCCAGACATTCTTCCTGTGTGTCATATTGTTTAATTTCTGCTTCTGGAAAAAGAAGAGACACCATCAATTTAGAATACAGTGAGGTCTCTGTCGCTGCGATTGTAGAGAGACTGTTAGTATATTCATTTCCTTTGTAAATAACAACCGGCGTAATATCAATGATTTCATCCGTCAAAACTACCTGAAACTGTTCCTGTGTATAAAAATCCTGAATGATAGGACCTGCAATATCTATTTTGCCAGATTGCAATGCCTCATTCATCTCTACTCCCGTGGAACATGGAACTGCCTTGATCGTAATTTTATATTTTTCCTGAACCGTATCCAGAACGGTTCCAAGGATTCCTGTCAGTTTCCCATTTTCTTCACCACAAAAAGGGAGATTATCCTTTAGGTATCCCACACGGATTGTGTTTTCATGTGCATCCAGCCATTGTTTTTCTTCCTTGTTGAGTGCATAATTTATGACCGCTTTTCCTTCATAACGGGCATACAGCTTGCTGCTGTAGTCCGTTTCTGTATTGTCGATTTCTTCCAGGGCAGAATTTAATTCCTTTAACAGATCCGGTCGGGATTTTGATACACCGAAATAACAGTCACTTGCACCGATATTGGCGATTGCAATAAAATCGCTGTTGACAGACAGTGCCGGGACCACAAGCGCATCCAGTTCATCTGCATCCATTTTTTCTATCATTTCATCATAGCCTTTACAGACAACCACCTCTGCCTGGATCTGATTGCTGTCCAGCCATTTTTCCAGAAGTTCTTTCTGATAGCTTCCATCTGCTACCCCAATACGACAGCCATTCATCTGCTTTGAATCGCCATCCATAAGATCTGTATGATCTTTCCGGGTATAAATCCAATATCTTTCTGTTCCTGCGGCATAGGTCGAAAAATCGATAGATTCTGCTCTTTCCGGTGTATAACTGACACTTCCAAGTAGATCTATTTCTCCATCTGCCAACATATCCAGACACTCTTTAAATGAACCATAGACATATTCATACTTCCATCCAGTTATATAAGAAATCTTCTGGAGATATTCATAGCCCGCTCCCTGCTTGTGTTCCCCATAGCCGCCTTCCTGAAAATTGGCATATGGAAAATAGCCAACTCTTACGGTTTTATTTTCTTCCTCCATTGCCTGAGTTGTATTCCCGTCACTTTTTATTTCCGACGCATAAACAAAAACCGGAATAACGAGTAACATGAGCAGTACTAAAATGCTCAGACATAATCTTTTTTTCTTACCTTTTTTTCTTATCCGTTTTTCTAACTTTCTGTTCATTCTTTCCCTCTTATGTTCCATGAAAACGGACATTCACAATCCGCTTTCGCTACTTGCTCATGCTGTTGTTTTTCCCCGTCTGTAAGCTTTCCTGTTTTTTCAATACAGAAAGAATAACCGCTCCTACTTTCTCAATGTCAATCGGTTTTGCTATATGTCCACTCATACCTGTAGCAAATGCCTTTTTCAGCAAATGAATGAACATTCCCAGTATCAGTATAAATACCAGAGAAAACATAATGATAACCTTCAGGAAATTATCTTTCAAAAAATCAGTAAACGTAACTCTTTTTAAAGAATCTTCATACATGGTTACTGCTCCTGTCAGCTTTGAAGTCTGGATGGATTTCAAAGTCTTATTCAGGATCGACATAAGGATTGTATTTCCCTTGTCTACTGCAAATGATGTATTTGCCGTTTTGGTCAGAAACACACTGTGCATTTTTTGTCATTGACATAATCCATTGCCTGTCCGGACCTGCGATAAAACAGTCTGCTTTCCCCTTACGGACTGCCTGCTCCGCATCTTTTATTGAATTATATTCTTTAATATTCCAGTCTGGATAATTATAAGTAACGTACCATTTATATTTGGAATTTTCTTTTGCGATAGCAACCGTATTTTCTGCACTTTCGTCAAAAGCCTTCCATATTGCCGTATTCTGCTCTTATTTTTGTTACTCATCATTTTTCTTCCTTTTCTGGAAAGTAAAGCGGACAGAATGAAAAAAGGAGGCAAATGCACAATATAAAAATGATACCCCTTTGCAATACTGATTTATTCATTTTTATCCCTTTACGTGGCATTGTAATTACACTACATTTCTATCTCTTATTTATCTGCTCACATATATTTTTTTACATTTTCAATTTCTATTGGTTATGCCAAATGAGCATTCAATTTAAATACATATCAATATCGATAACGGCATCTAAATAGTTTACAATATTTAAAAATCTTTTTTCAAAATAAATTGCTGGCAAGTTATCTTTTTCAAAAATTGAAACGATCTCAAAATAAACCTCTCCGTTATTTTTTTACATATTTCTTTGATTATTTCTAACTTGCCTTCCAATTTTTTTAATAAATCATCCATCGCTGGTTTTATATCTAATTCCTCAAATGTATCTGTCATTAAAGACCAATATCCATCTAAATGCTTACTTTTATCAAATGGTGACGGTCTGGTTTCATTTCTCCGTTTACAATCTGAAGGCTCTATATTTAATAATTTTTCAATTTTATATACGTCAAAATCATTATCGAAAAATAAATTCATTTCTATATATACTTATTTTTAACCACCCTTTCTCACAAACTATTATAAATTGCAAATATTAATTTTTTAACTTTAGAATTATGAACACCTATTTTTTATTATTTATCAGCTTCTTTATGCAGTAGTTGACATTACATTATATAATTGCTATTATATTATTAACAAACAACCAGCAGGGTGCTTTTAAGCTTCCCATTCTGGGGGTCATATCAGTTAATAAATAAGCTGCCTATTCCGCCAAGAACAAAGGGCAGCTTATTTATTTTTCAAATTCAGAATCGCAACTATCAATAACGCAACCGTTAATATAATCTCTAATTCTTCATATGTAGTCATAAATATACTCCCTCTTCTGGTATTCTCCAGAACAGAAGGCAGCTACCCTGCCGGTTATAAAACAGATCTACATTTTACAATGTTCCTCTGCCTGTCTACTATATCATGTATTTCTTTTTACTTCCACACTATTTTCATAGGAAAATAAGAAGAAGGCTTACTGACACATATAAATCTACCCTAATTATTTCTTCACTATTTTTTAACAATTCTAAATATATGAACTGGTATGATTTCCTTTTTTGACACGAAAACAAAACTTCTACTAATGATTTTACCAGAAGCTGTCGTTTTCTAAAAAGAGAAAAGATAATATATCTCTGTTAATAGCACTGTCGCATCAAACCCATTTATTACTATTCAGTGATCTGCGTTTCGATGCCCCCCACATCAGATTTTATGTTTCTTATTGTCTTTTTCAAAACCTTAATCTCAACGGGTTTTGAAATATGTGCATTCATACCAGCAGCCAAAGAATGTTGTATATCCTCTGAGAATGCATTGGCAGTCATGGCAACGATTGGAATCGTCTTTGCCAGTTTATGTGTACTTCTGCGGATTGCTTTTGTTGCCTCATAGCCGTTCATGACAGGCATCTGCACATCCATTAAGATCATGTCATACTCTCCCAGAGCAGACTGTTCAAATGTATTAAGAAGCCTTTCTCCATTTTCACAGATGGTACACTCAGCACCCTCAATCTTTAATAGTTCTATCAAAATTTCTGCATTCAGCTCATTATCTTCTGCACACAGGAATCGCATTCCTTTTAGGATATTTTCATCCAACTCCTCTTTTTCTGCCTGTGGCTCCAGAGAAACGGATCGGTTTTCTGCAACTTTCAGATTCATAATAACTTCAAAACAACTTCCCTGCCCCGGTTCACTTTCCACTTCAATTGTTCCGCCCATCGACTCAACCAGATTTTTGGTGATAGCCATTCCAAGACAGGTTCCCTGTATCTTGTTTGTAAGAGAACCTTCTGCACGGGTAAATGCATCAAAAATCGTATCTTTGAAATCTGCCGACATTCCCATACCATTATCACAGACTAAAAAACGATACTTTGCATAGACAGAGGAATTTGTTTCACATTCTTCTATTAAAAACTGAATTGCTCCACCCTTCTGTGTGTACTTCACTGCATTAGAAAGCAAGTTACTGAAAATCTGCATCAGATGCACCCGATTCCCATTCACCCACTCGTGCAGGATGTTTTCTTTTGTAAACTGAAGGGTCTGATTTCTTTCTTCTGCCTGTATCTTAAACATATCATCAATTTCCTGTATAAAATCTAGAATAGAAAAATCCGTGTATTTAAAAACAGTTTTCCCGGCTTCAATTTTGCTCATATCCAAAATATCATTAATAATTCCTAACAAAAGCTGTGATGATGTATCTATTTTATCTGCATACTCTGTTACTTTCGCCTTATCAC
>CAKUJT010000086.1 GCA_934661765.1 uncultured Senegalimassilia sp. | reverse complement strand
ACCCCGGAGGAGTTCCGGAGCCAGTCCCGAGTGGCGTAGTCTTTATTTAAGTCGTCCAAGTTTTGGGGCGCAGTTCACGAGCGGGCCTTACCTATTTATATATGTATCGGTCGCAAAAAGAATCTAGACACGATTCAATGCCGAGCATGCTTGCAAGGGAGAATCGACGTAGGCAAGAGAAGCCTGCCTGCCCTTTACGCGTTTGCGTTCACGGCATGTATCCATTCGAGCTAAAACAAGTTGGCGCATCATCGTTGCCGCATTGTGCCGACGTTGCTCGAACGGCGCATCCGATCGGCGTATCCGGCTTAATCCTGCAGCAGCTTCTCCGCGTATGCCAGCTTCACGCAGCAAACGAACACGTCGAGCGCCGCATCCAGCTCCTCGACGGGCGGCAGGCTGGGGGCGATGCGGATGTTGCTATCGGCCGGGTCCTGCTTGTACGGCCAGGTGGCGCCTGCGCCCGTCATGGTGACGCCGGCGTCTTTGGCAAACTCCACGATCCGCTTCGCGCATCCGGCGGGGGCGTTGAACGAGACGAAGTACCCGCCGCGCGGCTTGCTCCAGGTGCAGCCGCCGATTTCGCTCAGGCCCTCGGACAGCTTGCGGTCCACCAGCTCGAACTTGGGGCGCAGGATGGCGGCGTGCTTGGCCATGTGCTCCGCCAGGCCCTTCCCATCGTGCAGGAACTTCACGTGACGCAGCTGATTGAGCTTGTCGTGGCCGATGATCTGCGGACTCATATGCGCCTTCATGTCCGCGATGTTGGCGCTGCTTGCCGCCATAGCCGAGATGCCCGCGCCGGGGAAGGTGACCTTGCTGGTGGAGGCGAACTTGAAGCAGCGGTCGGGGTTCCCGGCATCATCGCAGGCGCGGCGGATGTCGAGCAGCTGGTCCTGCTGCGCCGCGTCGTCGTTCAGGTGATGGATGCCGTACGCGTTATCCCAGAAGATGCGGAAGTCGTCGGCCGCGCAAGACATGCCGGCCAAGCGGCGCACCACCTCTTCGGAATAGGTTGCGCCGCTGGGGTTGGAATACTTCGGCACGCACCAGATGCCCTTGATCGAAGCATCTTCGGCAACCAGGCGCTCTACCTCGTCCATATCCGGGCCGTCCTCGTTCATGGCAACGGGGATCATCTTGATTCCAAAGGCCTCGGTCACGCCGAAGTGCCTATCGTAACCCGGGCAGGGGCACAGCCATTTCACCTCGTCAAGCTTGCACCAGGGCGTATGACCCAGCGTGCCGAACATCCAGCAACGAGCCATGGTGTCGTACATGATGTTCAGGCTGGAGTTGCCGAATACCATCACATGCTCGGCGTCATCGTCGAGCATAACGGCCATAAGGCGCTTCGCTTCGGGAATGCCGTCGAGCACGCCGTAGTTTCGGCAGTCCGTGCCATCTTCGGCGGTGCAGTCGTCGACATCGACGATGCACGTGAGCATGGGCATGCTCAGGTCAAGTTGTGCGCGGGAGGGCTTGCCGCGCGCCATGTTCAGAGCCAGCCCCTTCGCCTTGAAAGACTCGTATTCGCGGGTGAGCGCATCGCGCGTTGATTCCAACGCTTCGTGGGCAAGCTCTGCGTAAGCTGGCATCGTGGTGCATCCTTTCGCCGTTTGCGGGGTAAGAACAATCGAAAACACCTACCTGAGGTAGGCAAAGTCAAGTATAATCCCAGCGTCAATGTAAACAATCGACCGGTCGTTAAATGCGTCCGTTTCCCGGATTTCGGCGATGCCGGCTGGAGGGCCGTGCAGTTTGCCTGGGGGATGGGCTTGAAAACGGCATAAGGGGCGGGCACAGAACATGGAATCGAATGATTTGCTGGTCGTTTTGGCCATGGTTATCTACTTCGTCGTGGTGCTGGCGGTGGGCTTCTCCTACGCCAAGCGCTCGAACTCCTCTACCGATGAGTACTTCATCGGCGGTCGTAAGGTGGGCCCGTGGTTCACGGCGCTGTCCGCCGAGGCCTCCGATATGTCGGGCTACCTGCTCATGGGCATCCCCGGTCTTGCTTACTTCTTCGGTGCCTCCGAGGCCATGTGGACCTGCATCGGCCTTGCTATCGGCACGTATTTGAACTGGCTTTTCGTGGCCAAGCGCCTGCGTCAGTACTCCGAGCGCGTGCATGCCATCACCATTCCGGCCTTCTTCTCCAACCGCTTCCATGACAAGAAGAACATCCTGTCCACGGTGGCGGCGGTCATCATCTTGCTGTTCTTCTGCGTATATACGGGCAGCTGCTTCGTCACGTGCGGCAAGCTGTTCCATACGCTGTTCGGCATCGACTATGCGGCCATGATGATCTTCGGCGCCGTGGTGGTGTTCGCATACACGCTGGTGGGCGGCTACCTTTCGGTTGTGGCAACCGACTTCATCCAGGGCTGCTTGATGTTCTTCGCCCTGGCAGTGGTGCTCATCGGCTCCATCGCCTCCGTCGGCGGCATCGATGTGACGGTGGCTTTCCTGCAGAACATCCCCGGCTTCTTGAACGGCGGGCAGCTTACTACGCCCATCATCGACGCGGATACCGGCCTGCAGGCGGTCCAGGGCGATCAGCCGCTGTTCGGCGAACCTACCGAATACGGCATCCTCACCATCATCTCCACTCTGGCTTGGGGCCTTGGCTACTTCGGTATGCCGCAGGTGCTCGTGCGCTTCCTCGGTATCCGTTCCGCCGAGGAGGTTCGCCAGTCGCGTATCATCGCCGTGGTATGGGTCGTCATCTCCATGGTATGCGCTCTGTGCATCGGCTTCATCGGCCGCGCCATGCTGCCTACGTATTTCGGCACCAACGCGGCTGCTGAGAACATCTTCATCGTCATCGCCCAGATGATCCTGCCCGCCTTCATGTGCGGCGTGGTGGTGTCCGGCATCCTGGCGGCGTCCATGTCCTCCGCTTCGTCGTATCTGCTCATCACCGGTTCCTCGGTGGCGGAGAACATCTTCCGCGGCATCATCAAGCGCGACGCCACCGATCGCCAGGTCATGATCGTCTCCCGCATCACGCTGGCCGTGGTCATGATCATCGGCATCCTTATCGCCCTTGATGAGAATTCCGTCATCTTCCGCGTCGTCTCCTATGCATGGGCCGGCCTCGGCGCTTCGTTCGGTCCGCTCGTGCTGTGCAGCCTGTATTGGCGTCGCACGAACCTTCCCGGTGCCCTTGCGGGCATGCTCGGCGGAGCTATCACGGTAGTGGTTTGGCACAACTTCATCAAGCCGCTCGGCGGCGTGTTCGGTATCTACGAGCTTCTGCCTGCCTTCATCATCTCGTTGGTGTGCATTTTCGTGGTGTCGAAGCTCACGGCAGAGCCCTCGCAGGAGATCTACGATGAGTTCGACCACTACACCGAGGCTCGCATGGATGAGGACGTGAATCCTGCGGCTGCGTAGTAACTGCGATACATACATAGGTATTTCGACGGGGAAGGGGCCTTGGGTTTCCTTCCCCGTTTCGCGTTTCGGGGGTTTGCGTAAAAGCATACACGTGAACTGGTTTTATGAACGCAAGCACACAAGCGTTTTTCCTGCAACCGTTCTCCGTGCTATCATATGCGATGCTATTGCCCGTAAACACAGTACCTAAGCTCAATCTAGGAGGTTCTTGGATGAGCCAATCTATAATCGATCTCAGCAGGCGAGCATTTATCGGCGGCGCGGCAGCGCTTGGCGCTACGTCGCTTATCATCCCCGAGTTCGCATTTGCTGAAACGGCCGCTGAGAAGCAGGCCGAGGCGGATGCCGTCCGCAACCAGCTTGTTGGCTTGCAGGCCGATCTTGAAACCGCTGGCGAAAACTATTATGCAGCTCTTGACGAGCAAGAGAGCGCTCAGCGCTCCATGGATGAGCAGCAGGTCAAGATCGATGAGACCACGCAGGAAATCGAGGGTCTGCAAGATCGCCTGAGCACGCGTGCCCGCAGCATGTACCGTTCCGGCTCCACCACGTTCATCGACTTTCTGCTCGGTGCTTCCTCTTTTGCCGAGTTCACCCAGAACTGGGAGCTGCTGAACCAGATCAACGCCAACGACGCCGATTTGGTCGACCAGACTAAATCCGCTCGTGAGCAGCTTCAGGCTGCCAAAGACGAATTTGCCCGCCAAGAGCAGATCGCTGCCCAGAAGGCCGCGGAATGCAAGCAGATCCACGACGAGGTTCAGGTCAAGGTTCAAAATGCTACCGACCTCATGAACTCTCTTGACGAAGAGGCACGTGCCCTTCTTGAGCAGGAGCAGGCTGCGGCCGCTGCCGCAGCGGCTGCCCAGGCACAGGCAGAGGCGGAGGCTGCAGCTGTAGCTGCCGGCGGCAACGGCGGCGGCAACCAGGGCGGCGGAAGTAACGATGGCGGCAACCAGGGCGGCGGCAACGATGGCGGCAACCAGGGCGGCGGCGGCAACCAGGGCGGCGGCAGCAGCAGCGGTGGCAGCACCATCGTCTATCCCAGCGGCGGCGGCTCCGCGGGAGACAACAGCGCTGCGTATTCCTACGCTTGCTCGCGTATCGGCTGCCCGTACGTTTGGGGTGCCGAGGGACCTGATTCGTTCGACTGCTCCGGCTTGGTCACGTGGGCATATCGTCAGCTTGGCATTGAGCTGCCGCATCAAAGCGAGGCTCAGATGGCTCGTGCTACTCGAGTGGTATCCGTCAGCGAGGCACGTCCGGGTGATGTTTTGTGGCGTTACGGCCACGTGGGAATCGCCGGCGGCTACGGCGGAACTCCCTATGTGCATGCTCCCACGTTCGGCGCATGCGTCCGCAATACCGACTCGCTTTCGTGGTCGAACTTCACGAATGCGCTGCAGTTCTAGTCGCCATAGGCCCTAGAAGACATATCCTGAATAGCATGTAATCGAGGGAAGGCATACACGCCTTCCCTCGATTTGTTTTAGAGCATGTAATCGATAGGCAACGCGCAATACCGTAGGAGGGAAGTAATGGGCCCAATGGCTGCAGAGCCCCCATTACAGATAACGTAACGGACGGCAGGGCACAGAATGAGATTTGCTTAAATGACGCCAAGGTCATGTCAGCATAAAGCTGAACAGGGAAAACAATACCTGCCATACGAATGGGGGAGCTCTGTGCATGTAAGAGAGACCCCATCTTTTAAAAAAAGTTGAAAAAAGGGGTTGCCACAACGTCTATTATCCCGTAATATACTACCTCGCTTGCGGAGCTTACGACAGCGAGCTTCGAAGTGGAACGCCTGCTGGAAAGCCGGACAGCTTACAGCAACGGGTGATAAGGATTCAAAGCTTTGAGAAGGTTTGAAGAGGATACACCCGGGGCCGTGTAAAGGGTTGACACGGTTTCTCAGCTAGCGTATGATTCCACTGCTCGCGCGTTCGGGTTCTCACCGATCCGCAAGCAGGCAGCTTGATAAATGCACATGAATTAAGCAGCGAAACATGGGCGTGTGCCCGAGTGGTTAAAGGGGACGGGCTGTAAACCCGTTGACTCTGTCTACCTAGGTTCGAATCCTAGCGCGCCCACCATCTTTCGCCTGTGTAGCTCAGTCGGTAGAGCACTTCCTTGGTAAGGAAGAGGTCGTCGGTTCAAGTCCGATCGCAGGCTCCAGCTTTTTGGCGGTGTAGCTCAGTTGGTTAGAGCACACGGTTCATACCCGTGGCGTCACTGGTTCGAATCCAGTCACCGCTACCAATACTTACACTGCGCCCGATTTATCGGGCGCTTTATTTTAGATTCGTTTCGCGAAAGCGATCCTTATAAGGAGGATGAAACATGGCTAAGGAGAAGTTCGAGCGTTCCAAGCCGCATGTTAACATCGGCACCATCGGTCACGTTGACCACGGTAAGACGACGCTGACTGCCGCTATTTCCAAGACGCTGTCTGAGAACGACGGCTCCCATGGCACTGCTCACGCTGACTTCACCGCCTTCGAGAACATCGACAAGGCTCCCGAGGAGCGCGAGCGTGGCATCACGATCTCCATTGCTCACATCGAGTATGAGACCGATGCTCGCCACTATGCTCACGTTGACTGCCCTGGTCACGCTGACTACGTTAAGAACATGATCACCGGTGCTGCCCAGATGGACGGCGCTATCCTGGTTATCGCTGCTACCGACGGCCCCATGGCTCAGACCCGCGAGCACATCCTGCTCGCCCGTCAGGTCGGCGTTCCCTACATCGTCGTGTTCCTGAACAAGTGCGATATGGTCGACGACGAGGAGCTCATCGAGCTCGTCGAGATGGAGACCCGCGAGATCCTGTCCGAGTACGAGTTCCCCGGAGACGACATCCCGGTCATCCGCGGTTCTGCTCTGAAGGCCCTGGAGGGCGACAAGGAGTGGCAGGACAAGGTTTGGGAGCTCATGGACGCTGTTGACTCCTACATCCCCACGCCGGAGCGCGATGTTGACAAGCCGTTCCTGATGGCTGTCGAGGACACCATGACCATCACCGGCCGTGGTACCGTTGCTACCGGTCGTGTCGAGCGTGGCGTTCTGCATGTGAACGACCCGCTGGAGATTGTCGGTATCAAGGAGACCCAGAACACGGTCTGCACCGGCATCGAGATGTTCCGCAAGCTGCTCGACGAGGCTCAGGCTGGCGACAACATCGGCTGCCTGCTCCGTGGCATCAAGCGCGAGGACATCGAGCGCGGCCAGGTTCTCTGCAAGCCTGGTAGCGTTACCCCGCATCAGAAGTTTGAGGGCCAGGTCTACATCCTGACCAAGGAAGAGGGCGGCCGTCATACCCCGTTCTTCGATGGCTATCGTCCGCAGTTCTACTTCCGCACCACCGACATTACCGGTGTTGCTCACCTGCCCGAGGGCACTGAGATGGTTATGCCTGGCGACAACATCACCATCACCGCTGAGCTGATTCACCCGGTTGCAATGGAGGAAGGCCTCCGCTTCGCTATCCGTGAGGGTGGCCGCACCGTTGGTTCTGGTCGAGTGACCAAGATCATCGCTTAGTTTTAAGCTGCAGCTTTTAAAGGGCCCGCTTTCGGGCGGGCCCTTTCTTAAGATTCATGTGTATGCGTTCAAGCTTGTTTGAATACGGCTTATAAGGAGAGTTCATGCGCACGATGGTTACCTTGGCGTGTACGGAGTGCAAGCGCCGTAACTACACGACCAAGAAGAACAAGCAGAACAACCCTGATCGTATCGAGTTGAAGAAGTATTGCAAGTGGTGCCAGAAGCACACGCTGCATAAGGAAACTCGATAGTTTTCAGAGGTTAGCACGGGCATAGGCCAGTAGCTCCAATTGGTAGAGCGGCGGTCTCCAAAACCGCATGTTGGGGGTTCGAGTCCCTCCTGGCCTGCCAGCTCGAATAGCGAGCAGCTTGTAGTCAGGTTGCTAAATTGATCAGCAGCTTGATGCCAGGCTGCTTGTTTGGCGTTTAGAGGTAAAACGATCCCTAAAGGAATCAGATGGCTAAGAAATCAAAAACTCAGCGTGCGAAGGCGTCTGCCGCTCGTGCCGCTCGTAAGGAAGCTCGTCAGGCCGAAGCAGCAGCCGAGGCATTGAAGCAAGCCCAGGGCGAAAGCGCTGATACCGAAGCTCCTAAGAAGAAGCTGTTCGGTAAATCTTCTCAGGCTGCTGATTCCGCAAAGGACGCTAAGCAGAGCAAGGCTGTTGAAAAGAAGGCCGAGAAGAAAGCTGCTAAGCCCAAGAAGAAGCGTTTTCAGTTCCTCAGGGATGTCAAGGCTGAGATGAAGCGCGTTACTTGGCCCAGTCGTCAGGACGTTCTTCGTTGGAGCGTTGTGGTGGTTGCCGCACTTCTCTTCTTCGGCATTTACGTTGCTGTACTTGACAATGGCATTATCACGCCGCTGTTGTTTTTGATTTCCGGATTGGGGGCTTAAGGCATGTCGAAGAAGTGGTATGTGCTTCACACCTACTCCGGCTATGAGAACAAGGTGAAGACGAACCTTGAAACCCGCATCGAAACCATGGGTCTTGAGAATAATGTCTTCGCTATCGAGATTCCTACCGAGACCGTTACCGAGATCAAAGAGGGCGGTCGTCGCAAGGAAAGCGAAAAGAAGGTTTTCCCGGGTTACGTTTTGGTTCGTATGGAGCTTGATGATCGCAGCTGGGCTGCCGTTCGCAATACTCCTGGCGTGACCGGTTTCGTCGGCGCTGACAGCAAGCCTGCGCCGCTTACTCGCGACGAGTATAACAAGATCATGAAACGTACTAGTCATGAGGCCCCGAAGAAAACCTCTACCAATCTTGAGGCAGGGCAGGCCGTTAAGGTCGTTTCCGGTCCTCTGGCCGAGTTCGATGGCGTTGTCTCTGAGGTCATGCCTGATGCCGGCAAGGTTAAGGTCATGGTTTCGATCTTCGGTCGTGAAACCCCGGTGGAGCTTTCGTTCGATCAGGTTTCCTGCATATAGAATGGTCTCTGCAGTTTCAAGGCGTGCCCGCGTGGACCGGGGCTTCTCATTCCTTAGGCTGTGAAGATATATAGTGCAAAAGCATTTTGAAAGGTAATTAGAATGGCTGAGAAGAAAGTTACCGGCTTCGTTAAGCTGCAGATTCCTGCTGGCGCTGCGAATCCGGCCCCGCCCGTCGGCCCGGCTCTGGGTGCTCAGGGTGTCAACATCATGCAGTTCTGCCAGGCGTTTAACGCTCAGACGCAGGAGCAGAAGGGCACCATCATCCCTGTCGAGATCACGGTGTACGAGGACAAGTCCTTCACCTTTATCTGCAAGACCCCGCCGGCGGCCGTGCTGATCAAGGAGAAGCTGGGTCTGAAGTCCGCTTCCGGCATCCCGCAGCTGAAGTTCGTGGGTACCCTTACCCAGGATCAGCTCCGCGAGATCGCTGAGATCAAGCTGCCCGACCTGAACGCTAACGACATCGATGCTGCTATGCGCATCGTTGCCGGTACCGCTCGTTCCATGGGCGTGCGCGTCGAGGGCGTCGAGATGAAGAAGACCTACGTGCCTTCTAAGAAGCTGGCCGCTATCCTCAGGGGCGAGGCTTAAGAATTCCGCATCGATTGATGCATTTGATTTTGGACAGTGGAAGGGCTTTGCGTTAGAAGCCGCATAAGCTCGCTACGAACCACGAAAGGAACTATCATGGCAAAGCATTCCAAGGCTTACCGCGCTGCCGTCGAGAAGATCGGCGATGCCACCTACGCTCCGCTTGAGGCGTTTGCAATGGTGAAGGAAGTCGCCACCACCAAGTTCGATCAGACCATCGAGGCTCACTTCCGCCTGGGTATCGACACCCGTCAGGCCGATCAGCAGCTGCGTGGCACGGTCTCCCTGCCGAACGGCTCTGGTAAGACCGTCCGTGTTGCTGTTTTCGCCGAGGGCGCTGCAGCTGATGCTGCTCGTGAGGCTGGCGCTGACATCGTCGGTACCGACGAGCTGACTGCTCAGATCCAGGCTGGCGAGTTTAATTTCGACGCTGCCGTTGCTACTCCTGACCAGATGGGCAAGGTCGGTCGTCTGGGCAAGATCCTCGGCCCCCGCGGTCTGATGCCGAACCCGAAGCTCGGCACCGTCACCCCGAACGTTGCTCAGGCTATCAAGGAGCTCAAGGGCGGCCGTGTGGAGTATCGCGCTGACCGTTACGGTATTGCTCATGTCATCATCGGCAAGGCCAGCTTCACTCCCGAGCAGCTCGCTGAGAACTACGGCGCTGTTTACGACGAGATCCTGCGCATGAAGCCTGCTGCTGCTAAGGGCAAGTACGTCAAGTCCGTCAGCGTTTCCGGCACCATGACCCCGGGTGTTGCTGTTGATTCTTCCGTGAACAAGAACTACACGGTTGCTGCTGAATAAGCATCTCAGCCATTTCAGCTAATAGAGAGCGGTCCTTCGGGGCCGCTCTTTTTGTATTAGTGGATTGAGTCTTTAGGGATCGCATCAAGAAGGGAAGCTCGGATGTCGCGAGTAATAGTGGCCTAATGTGAATCAGGCTTCGTTCTACGCAATGTGAAACAATTGAACACGATTCAGTGAAGCGCTAATCGGTCTTTCCTGTGGTTTCGATTCCTGCACAGTATGCCGGGCGGGTGCTAGTAACCAGTTCTGCAAATTTCTCTCTTTTGGGATGTCATTTGCGGATACGACATATCCGCTACTTGGGTTTGGTACGATACGCTTGGGCGCAGGGCGCAGGGCGCAGGGCGCAGGGCGCAGGGCGCAGGGCGCAGGGCGCAGGGCGCAGGGCGCAGGGCGCA
>CAKUJT010000085.1 GCA_934661765.1 uncultured Senegalimassilia sp. | reverse complement strand
CGCGGCGGGCTGCGCCGCTTCGGAATCCTGGGCATAAGAATGGGGCTGTACCAAAATCACTTTTGATACAGCCCCTTCATGATGCGACTATTGCGCAAACGCTAGCCTACTTGGCGTTCTTGGCCTCGATGGCAGCCTGGCCGGCGGCCAGACGGGCCAGCGGCACGCGATAGGGGCTGCAGGACACGTAGTCAAGGCCGATGGCGTTGAACGTGTGGATGGAGTCAGGATCGCCGCCGTGCTCGCCGCACACGCCGCAGGTCAGGTCGGGGTTGCCCTGGTGACCCAGCTCGACGCCCATCTTCACCAGCTTGGCAACGCCGGGGTCGACCGTTGCGAACGGGTTGAAGGGCAGCAGGCGCTCCTGCAGGTACTGCGGGATGAACTCGGCCTCGACGTCGTCGCGGCTGAAGCCGAACGTCGTCTGGGTGAGGTCGTTGGTGCCGAAGGAGAAGAAGTCGGCCTTCGTGGCGATCTCATCGGCGGTGACGGCAGCGCGCGGCAGCTCGATCATGGTGCCGATCTGGATGTTCAGCTCGACGCCCTGCTCGGCGGCAACCTCGGCGATGGTCTGCTCGGCGACCTCGCGCAGCTTGGCCAGCTCGGGAACCACGGACACCAGCGGGATCATGATCTCGGGCTGCGGGTCCAGGCCCTCCTTCTTCAGCTGGGCGGCGGCGGTTGCGATGGCGCGCACCTGCATCACAGGGAGGATGGGGTACACGATGCCCAGGCGGCAGCCGCGAAGACCCAGCATGGGGTTGGCCTCGGCCATGGCGTCGATCTGCTCCATGAGGGCGCGCTTCTCGGCGATGACGCCCTTGTCGCCACCGGTTGCCTCGAGGCGTGCGATTTCTACGTCGAGGGCACGCGGGCTCTCCAGGAACTCATGCAGCGGCGGATCGAGCAGGCGCACGATGACCGGCAGGCCGTCCATGGCCTTGAACATGCCGTAGAAGTCGCCCGTCTGAGCCTCGAACAGCTGGTCGACGGCCTTCTGGCGGACATCCTCGTCCTCGTTGAGGATGAAGGTCTGGATGATCTGCTTGCGATCGCCCAGGAACATATGCTCGGTACGGCACAGGCCGATGCCCTGCGCGCCGAAGTCACGGGACAGCTGAGCGTCCTCGGGGTTGTCGGCGTTGGCGCGCACACCAAGGGTGCGGAACTCGTCGGCCCACTCCAGGATGGTGTCCAGGTCGCCGGTGAGCTCGGGAAGCACCAGCTCGACGGCGCCGAGCACCACGATGCCGGTGGTGCCGTCCAGCGAGATCATATCGCCTTCCTTGATGACCACATCGGTGCCGGAGACGACGGCCTGCTTCTTCTCAGCGTCGATCTTGAGGGCCTCGACGCCGCACACGCACGGGGCGCCCATGCCGCGGGCGATAACGGCAGCATGGGAGGTCTTGCCGCCATGGCTGGTCAGGATGCCCTCGGCGGCGATCATGCCGGCCAGGTCGTCGGGGTTGGTCTCCCAGCGGACGAGCACGCACTTGCGGCCGGCCTCTGCGGCGGCCACGGCGTCGGCAGCGGAGAACACGGCCTCGCCGACGGCAGCGCCCGGGGAGGCGTTCAGGCCGCGAGCGAGCACGTCGTACTCGGCGTTCTTGTCGAACTGCGGGTGCAGGAGCTGGTCGAGCTGCTCGGGCTCGACGCGCATGACGGCCTCCTCCTTGGAGATGAGGCCCTCCTTCTCCATCTCGATGGCGATGTGCAGCGCGGCGGCGGCGGTGCGCTTGCCGACGCGGGTCTGCAGCATGTACAGCTTGCCCTGCTCGATGGTGAACTCGATGTCGCACATGTCGCGGAAGTGGTTCTCGAGGACGACGAAGATCTCCTCGAGCTGCTTGCCGGCCTCTTCAAGGCCCTCGACGTGCTTCAGCTCGGCGATGGGGCTGGTGTTGCGGATGCCGGCCACGACGTCCTCGCCCTGGGCGTTGACCAGATAGTCGCCGTAGAACTCCTTCTGGCCGTTGGCAGGGTTGCGCGTGAACGCGACGCCGGTGGCAGAGGAGTTGCCCTTGTTGCCGAACACCATGGACTGCACGTTGACGGCGGTGCCCAGGTCATCGGCGATCTTGTTCTTCTTGCGATACAGGACGGCGCGGGGGTTGTTCCAGCTGCCGAACACGGCCTCGATGGCCAGCTTGAGCTGCACCATGGGGTCCTGCGGGAAGGCGACGACGCCGTCGACCAGCAGGCTGGGATACTCGACGCCGGAGACGTTCTCGGAGAAGATCTTCTTGAACTCGGCCACGAGCTCCTGCAGGTCCTCTGCGGTCAGGTCGGTGTCGGAAGCGGCGTTGCGGCTGTTCTTCATGACGTTGATGGCGTTCTCGAACAGATCGCCGTCCAGACCCATGACCACGTTGGAGAACATCTGGATGAAGCGGCGATAGGAGTCCCAAGCGAAGCGCGGGTTCTCCGTCTGCTTGATCAGGCCGTTGATGGACTGATCATTCAGGCCCAGGTTCAACACCGTGTCCATCATGCCCGGCATGGACATGGGAGCGCCGGAGCGCACGGAGACCAGCAACGGGTCCTCGGCGTCGCCGATCTTCTTGCCGATACGCTTTTCCAGGTCAAGACGATACTCGTGAATGGTGTCGAGCGCGCCCTCGGGCCAGGTGTTGTCTGCGTTGGCATACTCCATGCAGGTTTGGCACGTGATGGTGAATCCCGGAGGCACCGGCAGGCCGATGTTGGCCATTTCGGCCAGGTTGGCGCCCTTGCCGCCAAGGATGGCCTTCATATTGGTATTGCCCTCGGTGACGTTGTTGCCCTCGGCGTCCTTGCCGAAAGCGTACACACGCTTGACTTCTGCAGTCACTTTCTTACTCCTAACGTAAGGTCGTCCGAAAACGGGACTTAGTTCAATCAGGACCGTATTACTATATCAGCACCTTGCGGGTGAGCCCGTTCGTAGTACCGCAAAATCTCTTGAGCGGTTTCCTCAACGGCGCGATTTTCGGTGTGAATGACGATGGCCCCCAGTTTTCGCATGAGCGCGCGGGCGCGGTCAAGGTCCTCGTAGACGTATTCGGGGTCGGCGTATTTCGATGCCGCCACGGCCGCGTTGCCCAGGCGGCGCTGGCGGATACCCACCAAAACGTCGGCGGTGGTCATCAAGCCGAACAGGCGCGTGCGATCCACCTCGTAGACCTCCTTCGGAGGCTCGGTGGACGGGTCGAGCGGGATGTTGGAGACCTTATAGCCTTGCTGCGCCAGGTAGATGGAGGTGGGCGTCTTCGACGAGCGCGACACGCCGAGCAGCACGATATCGGCCTGCGACATCTCCTGCGGGTTGCGGCCATCGTCGTGGGCGATGGTGAACTCGATTGCCTCGATGCGGCGGAAGTAGTGCTGGTCGGCCACGTGCAGTCCGCCGGGGCGCTTCGAAGGGGTCTGCCCCGACAGCTTGGCGATGGCGTTCATGGCGTCGGTCATGAGGTCGACCGCCACCACGTTGGGCAGGCTCTCGCAATAATCCGACAGGCTACGGCGCAGGTCGCCGTCGACGAGCGTGTAGAAGATAAGCAGGTTCTCGTCGCCTTTTAGGCGCTTGTGCAACTCGCCGTGCTCGGCGATGAACTGCTTGACCTCCTCGAACGAGCGCACGTGCGGCAGCACCTCGATGTTGGGGTTCGTGACGCCGAACTGGGCGGCTGCGGCGCGGGCCAGCGCCTGCGCCGTCAGGCCCACCGAATCGCTGACGACGTGGATAGTGGGCAGCGGTGTGGTGTTCTCATGCACGATGAACTCGCCTTGCATGGGCGTCCTCCTTACAGACGGTGCCTTGCGGGTATGGAAAAGGGCGGCCGGCCCTGACGGCCGCCGCCCTATGAAGTGTACACGCTTTCGCGTTGCGGGGTGTGCAAGGTTGCCCTCGGCTCCCCTTCGCTACCGGTTGAAAACGGTAACCGGCGCTATTTGGACTTCGCCATCTTACCGAAGTCGGCCACGTTGGCGAACACGGCCACGAAGCGGTTGAGCAGGCGCAGGCGGTTATCGCGCAGAGCCGCGTCCTCGTCCATGACCATGACGTCGGCGAAGAAGCCGTCGATGGGCGCACGCAAGGCGGCCAGCTGGGACAGCGCCGCTGCGAAGTCGTCGGACTCGAGCGCGGCGGCAACGGCCTGCTCGGCAGTTGCCACGGCGCCCGCGAGCGCACGCTCGGGATCGGTGAGCAGGGCATCGTCCACGTCCTCGCCCAGCTCGGGCTTGCGCAGGTTGTTCGCGCGGGCGTAGGCCGTGGCCAGGTTGTCGAACGTTTCGGCGTCGTTGGCACGGGCGTCCTCGAGCGCATGGGCGCGCTGGCTGATGACGGCCGGCTCCTCCACGCCCGCGGCCAGCACGGCGTCAATGGTGTCGGCGTTGACGCCACCATCGCGCAGCATGACCTTGGTGCGGGTGACGAAGAAGTCCACGACCTCAGCGCGCACGGCGGCGGCGTCGAAGGCGACGCCCTGGTCGGCGAAGCTGGCCAGCGACTCGTCAATGGCGGCGGCAAGCGAGATAGGCAGGCCCGCCTCGAGCATGTTCACGATGCCGATAGCGCTACGGCGCAGTGCGAACGGGTCGGAAGAGCCGGTGGGACCCTGGCCGACCGCGAACAGGCCGCAGATGGTGTCGAGCTTGTCGGCCAAGGCGACCAGCTTGCCCACCGTGGTGTCGGGCAGCGCATCGCCGGCGAAACGCGGCTGATAGTGCTGACCGATGGCCTGGGCGACCTGCGGGGTTTCCCCGGAGGCGGCGGCGTAGTAGCTGCCCATGACGCCCTGGACGCTCGTGAACTCGATGACGGCGTTGGTGACCAGGTCGGCCTTGCACAGGCGCGCGGCGCGCTTCGCATCGGCGGCGTCGGCCGCGTCGAGCTGGGCGTCGACGGAAAGGGCACAGGCCAGCTTCTCCAGGCGCTCGGCCTTCTGGCGCACCGTGCCCAGGGACTCCTGGAACACCACCTTGTCGAGCTTCTCGATGTAGGACTCCAGCGGATGCTTGAGGTCCTCCTCGTAGAAGAACTTCGCGTCGTCGAGACGGGCGCGCACCACGCGCTCGTTGCCGTCGATGATGGTGGCGGCGCACTCGGGGTTGCCATTGGAGACGATGATGAACTTGTTCGTCAGCTTTCCGTCAGCATCGTAGAGCGGGAAGTATCGCTGATGCATGAGCATGGCGTCGACGATGATCTCCTCGGGCACCTGCAAAAACTCCTCGTCGAAGGTGGAGACGAGCGGCTGCGGGTACTCGGAAAGGTTGACCACCTCGAGCAGCGTCTTCGCGGGAAGGTCGGCGGTGAAGCCGGTTTCAGCCTCGATGGCTGCCACGCCCTCGCGGATGATGCGCTCGCGCTCGGCCTGCGTGGGGATCACGTAGGCGGCGCGGATGACGTCGAGCAGGTTCGCAGCGGTGTCGACCGTGTGCTTGCCGGGAGCCAGCACGCGATGGCCCATGGTGAAGTTGGAGGACTCGGCGCCGGCGTAGCTGACGGGCAGCACGACGTCGTCGAGCATGGCCACGATCCAACGCACCGGGCGTACGAAGTACTCGCGGTATGCGGCCCAGCGGCAGGAGCGGGGCCACTTGATGGCGGTGATGAAGCCCGCCAGCACATCGGGCAGCAGGTCGGCCACGGGCGTTGCCGGGATGTTCTTGGTGGCGAACACGTACTCGGTGCCGTTGACCTCGCGGCGCTCGAGGCTCTCAGGCGAGAGGCCCTTGCCGCGGGCGAAGCCGATGGCCGCCTTGGTGGGGTTGCCGTCGGCGTCGAAGGCGATCTTGGCCGCAGGGCCCTTGTACTCCTCCACGAGCGCCTCGGTGGCGTCGGCCACGCCGTATGCCATGACGATCAGGCGGCGGGGGCTGGAGTGGATCTCGATGGAATCATAGGGGATGCGCGCATCGGCAAACGCCGCGGGCACCATCTTCTCCAGCTGCTTGTTAGCGGAATCAAGGTCGAACGCGGGGATCTCCTCCACGCCGATCTCGAACGCGAGAGTGTGCTTATCGGCCATGGTTACTCCCCTTTCTCGTTCTGATCGTCCTGATCGTCGCCGACGACGGTGGCTATGTAGGAGGCGCAGCACTCCTTGACCATGGAGCGCACGCGCAGGATGTAGGCCATGCGCTCGGTTGCGGAGATGACGCCGCGGGCGTCGAGCAGGTTGAACGTATGGCAGCACTTCAGCACCCAGTCGTAGGCGGGCAGCGGCAGGTTGTGCTCCAGGCACAGGCCGGCCTCGCGCTCGTACTGGTTGAATGCCTCGAACAGGAACTCGGTGTTGCCCACCTCGAAGTTGTACGTGGAGAATTCGCGCTCGTTCTCCAGGTACACGTCGCCGTAGGTGAATTCCACGCCGTCGTCGCCGCGGGCCCAAATGATGTCGTAGACGCTGTCGACGCCCTGGATGTACATGGTCAGGCGCTCAAGGCCGTATGCGATCTCCACGGGCACGGGAGCGCACTCGAAGCCGCCCACCTGCTGGAAGTAGGTGAACTGCGTGACCTCCATGCCGTTGAGCCACACCTCCCAGCCAAGGCCCCATGCGCCGAGCGTGGGCGACTCCCAGTCGTCCTCGACGAAGCGCACGTCGTGCTTGTCCGGATCGATGCCGATAGCGCGCAGGCTGCCCAGATACAGGTCCTGGATGTTGTCCGGGCTGGGCTTCATGAGCACCTGGAACTGGTAGTAGTACTGCAGGCGGTTGGGGTTCTCGCCGTAGCGGCCGTCGGTGGGACGGCGGCAGCCCTGCACGTAGCAGGTGCGCCACGTGTCGGGGCCGAGCGAGCGCAGCGTGGTGGCGGTGTGGTTGGTGCCCGCGCCCACGGCGCCGTCGTACGGCTGCAAAACGACGCAGCCCTGGGCGGCCCAGTAGTGCTGCAGGTTCATGACGATGTCCTGGAACGTGGGCGGCTGCGAGCCGGCACATCCCGTTGTCGCGTTCGCGGCGAAGGTTTCGGTTGACATGGTTCTCCTTGTCTGGTTCCGCTGGTCCTTGCTTGCCTACTTGAAATCTGTCGGGCGACGCGCCCCTACTCCAGCAAACCGAAGTCGGGCACGGGCCAATATACCAGCACGCCCCTGCCCGTTACCGAGCTTGCGGGGACTGCGCCGAAGTATCGCGAATCCTGTGAGTTGGTGCGATTGTCGCCCATCACCCAGATGTAACCGGAAGGAACGGTATACGGGAAGGTGATGGTGGAATTGGTGAGCGGCAGCGTGGGCTTGCCGTGGGTGTAGGTTTCGGTTTGAGCCACGCCGTCGATGTAGAGGAAGCCGTCGCCGTCGATGTTGATGGTTTGGCCGGCGGTGGCTATGCAGCGCTTGATGAGCGTGCGACCCGGGATCTCGGGGTCGGAAAACGTGACGATATCGCCGGGTTGCGGGTCGCGGAAATAGTAGCTGACCTTTTCGGCGAACACCATGTCGCCGGTCATGATGGTCTCCTCCATGGAGCCGGAGGGGATCTCGTAAGCAGTGAAGACGTACGTGCGCAGCGCCCAGGAAAGCCCCAGGACGAATGCGATCATGATGAGAAGGCTCATAAATGAGCGCAGTATTCCGCCCTTTTCCCCCGTGGCGTGCTGACCTGCGGCCATGATGCTGTACGTTTCCTTTCTACAGGGCCCGCGCAAGCGGCGCCCGATAAGCGCTTAGCTGCCTATGATACCGCGCTGCGGCTACTGGCGGCCTTCGGTCGATAAAGATTGCAGAAATGCCCGGTCGGCGTCGGGCAGTTCCATACCCTCGAGCAAGTCGGGGCGCAGGCGATAGGTGCGCTCGAGGCTTTGCTCGCGGCGCCATCGGTCGACCGCGCCGTGGTTGCCGGACAGCAGAACCGCCGGCACCTCCATGCCGTTGAAGTTGGCAGGGCGCGTGTACTGCGGGTATTCCAGCAAGCCGTCGGCGAAGCTTTCGCCCAGGGCGCCCGTTTCGGCACCCAGGACGCCGGGGAGTTTGCGCACCACGGCGTCGATGACCACCATGGATGCCAGCTCGCCGCTGGTGAGCACGTAATCGCCCAGCGAGATGACCTCATCAGCCAGCGTGTAAGCGCGCTCGTCGATGCCCTCGTAGTGGCCGCAGATGAACAGCAGGCGGTCCTGTTTGGCAAGCTCGCAGGCGCAGGCGTCGTCGAAACGGCGGCCCTGCGGGGCCAGGAAGATGGTGTAGGGCTTGGAAGGCGCCTTGACGGCAGCGGCGGAGGCGACGCTAAGCGCTTGCTCGGCAGCGGCGGAATCGGAACCTTCGCCGGCCGCCTGAGCGGCACCGGAGCCTTCGCCGGGCATCTGGCCGGCAACGTCGGCAGCGCCCTCCCCCGATGCCCTATCGGCCACATCGGAGCCGCCGCACGGCGATGCGCACAGCGATTCGTAAGCCTCGAAGATGGGAGCGCACTTCATGACCAGGCCGTCGCCGCCGCCGTAGGGCTCGTCGTCAGTGGTGCGATGGCGGTCGTGCGTCCAATCGCGCAGATCGTGCGCCTTGAAATCCAGGATGCCCTTTTCCTGGGCGATGCGCATCATGGAAGCGCCCATGACGGATTCGTACATATCGGGAAACGTGGACAACGTTTCGATGATCATGGGTACCTCCACAGGTTACAGATCGAGCAGGCCTTGCGGCACGTTGACGTATATGCAGCGCGTCTGCTCATCCACCCCTTCGAGAAACTCGTCCACAACGGGAATGAGCACGGTGCCTTCCTGGCCCTCGCGCGCAACTTCCAGCAGATGCTGGCCTGGCATTTCGTTGATGGCCACGGCGGTGCCGATGGTGCCGGCTTCGGCATCCACCACCGTGAAGCCCTCGATGCCGCCTTCTTGCAGCTCGAGCACGTCATCGGGAAGGTCTTCCCGGCGCGCAAGAACATAGCAGCCCACCAGGGCATCAGCCTGGTTGGCATCGACGACGGTATCGAAGAACACCGTAGCGCCGCCCCGGGCCTCGGGACGAACCTCCACCACGGTGCCTTGACGCGGAACATCGATCACCGGAGGCACGAAAGCGCAAAAGAGGCCCTCTTCAAGCAAAAAAGGGAGACCCGCCACGCTACGCGCGACGAGCCCTCCCTTCAAGTGCTTAGCTTTCGTGAATTCGGCTACGCGAACCCAAGCGCCCATTAATCGAGCAGCTCCACGTCGACATGGGTGTTCGTGGAAGAAGCCGCGGCACGCGCGAGCGTGCGGATGGCCTTGATCACGCGGCCCTGACGGCCGATGACCTTGCCCGCGTCCTCCTCGTTGACACGAACCTCGACGAAGATGGAGCCATCTTCGGTTTCGCGCGCATCGATGACCAAGTCGTCCGGGTTATCGATGAGCGGACGGATCACGGACTCTACGAGCCCAGCGATTTCCTCGGTCTGCGCTGCCATAAGCTTACGCCTGCTCGCGGAACTTCTTGATGAGGGCGGCAACCGTGTCGGTAGGCTGAGCGCCGTTGGCCAGCCACTTGTCGCACTTCTCCAGGTCGATCTTGATCATTGCGGGCTCGGTCAGCGGGTTGTAACGGCCGATGTCGTCGATGAACTTGCCGTCGCGCGGGCAACGGGCATCGGCAACGACGATACGGTAGTACGGACGCTTCTTGGCGCCGTGACGGGCCAGGCGAATCTTAACCATGAAGAGTAACTCCTTCTTGTTCTTACTTGAATCCTCTTTGCCAGCCCGCAAAAAAGCGCGCAGCAAAACAGCAGTTGTTTATGATAAGGCGAAACGCCTCGATTGACAAGCCTTCGGTTCGGTTATCACCAGGTGTTCACGAATAAAGCGGACACGCAACGGCCAGACCGGCTGCATTCGCTAGCCTCAGCAGGGCTGGGCGGTGTCGAGCGTGTCGATGTAGTAGATGAACATGTCCTCGTAGCCGCCAAGGCCGTTGATGAAGCCGCCGGGGATCATGCCGACCTTCGTGAAGCCCATGGACTCGTACAGGTGCTGGGCTGCCTCGTTGGAGGCGACCACAGCGTTGAACTGCAGGCCGCGGAAGCCCTTCTTGCCGCAGGTCTCGATGCAGTTCTCCACCAGCTTGCGGCCAAGGCCGAGGCCGCGCGAGGCGGATGCCACGGCGAAGCTGGCGTTGGCGATGTGCGCGCAGCGCCCGATGCCGTTGGGATGCAGGATGTACATGCCGAAGATGATGCCGTTCACATCGGCCACCATGGTAGCGGTCTGGGCGGAGAAGAACTCGTCGGCGTTCTGCTCGGTCAGCGGCGTGACCTGCGGGAACGCGTCGCCCGCTTCCACAACCTCGTTCCAGATGCGCACCAT
>CAKUJT010000084.1 GCA_934661765.1 uncultured Senegalimassilia sp. | reverse complement strand
CCGTGCCCTTCGACGTCTCCAGGCACTTCGCGTCGTCGATGACGGGCTTGAACGTGCGGCTGAAGCGGCCCATCAGGTTCATGAGGCCGGCCATGGGGCAGAAGCGCGTGCACCATTTGCGCAGGAACACCAGCTCGATGACCAGCATCAACGGGATGAGGACCACGGCCACGGTCATGTCCGCGTTGGCGAACAGGCGCCAGAACACCAGCACGGTGGCGAAGGTCAGGCCGATGGGGCACACCAGGCAGAACACCGGGAAGCCGAAGATGGCCGTGGACAGCAGCGCGCCGCCCAGCACGTAATGGCGCGAATCCAGCTTGGCGCGCTGTTGCTTGCAGGCGCTGCAGCTCTCGCAGCCGCCCTTCCCGCCGCAGCCCAGCTCGAGCTTGGCGATATCGAGCGCCTCGTCGCGTTTCGCCTGCTCCAGCTCGCGGCGCTTCTTCGGCGAACGGAAGAACGCGCGCAGCTTGCCCAGCACGGGGACGGGGCAGATCCAGCCGCAGAACGCGCGGCCGAACAGGAACACCAGCAGCGCCATGATGATGATGCTGAACACGGCGCGCGGGACCATGGTCTTGGTAGCCAGCATGGTGGTAATGGCGCCGAGCGGGCACAGCGCGCTGAACGAATCGAAACCGAAACCGGACAGCGTGCCCATGTTGATGCCCGCGATCAGGCCCACGGCCAGGATGCAGAACACGGCGGCCGCCACGATGGTACGGATCTTGCTCAATTTCATGACAACCCCCTTACAGCGAGGACGCGGGACGGACGACGATGGCGCGCTCGGTGGCTCCTGCGACGATGGAACCTTGCTGCAGCGACACGCACACGCTCTCGCAGGCGCCGCAGCCGACGCACTTGCCCCCGATCACGTACGGGCGCGGGCTGTAACCGTTGCCGTCGAGCTGGATGGCGTCGTAGCCGGCATCGCGGCAGGCGTCGAAGCAGAAATGGCAGCCCGTATCGCGGAACGCCAGGCACGTCTTGGGGTCGATCTCGGCCAGGCCGATGATGGTGTTGTGCGCGTCGGCGCCGGCGGGAAGCTGCAGCGCCTCGGTGGGGCACGATGCCACGCACAGGGGCACGCCGCCGTTCTCCTCGGCGCAGAAGTCGCAGTAATCGGCGCTGAAGTCCAGCTGCGGGCTGCGCATCCCCAGAAGGCCGTCCTCGATCTTCGCCGGCTTGATGACGTGGCGCGGGCACGCCTCGTAGCATTTCTCGCAGCGGATGCAGGCGCTGACCAGGTGCGCCTCGTCCTGACCTCCCGGCGGTCGGTTCAGCGGCACGTGGCCGGCATAGCGCAGGGCGCCCAATCCCAGCAGCGCGGCCGTGCTGCCCACGCCGATGAGCAGCGACCGGCGCGAAACGCTCATAGGCTCCTTCGCCTTCTTCGCAACAGGCTGCGCGGGCGCCGCATCGGCAGCTGCGCCGACGTCCTGCGGGGCGGCGGCCTGCGCGCCTTCCTTCTTCTCCTCGCTCATGAAGACCCCTCTCCGTGTCTTTCGTTTCCTCTTCCTATGCGTGAAAGCCCCGACGGGGGCTTTGCGAAAACGCGTATATGAGGGGGCTTCCGTTGCCGAAAGCGGGGCGTTCAGGTAAGCCCCCTCCAACACGCCTTTTCAGCTTGCGAGCAGGCGTTTTCCCGCCTGTTCGCCCGCAGGGCCGGCCGACCAGAACCGGCCCTGCGGCCCTCAATTCCTAGAACAGGGCGAAGATGTGCATCGCTGCCGAGTACAAGAGCACGCGCCAGATGATGCCGCCGATGATGCAGCACACGCCTGCACCGCCGGCGTAGATGGCCAGCTGCTGGCCTTCGTTCGCCTTGCCGAACCACAGGATGGCGGCCGGGGCGACGATGCCGACGATGATGGCGCCCAGCCAGAACATCAGGGCGTTGGAGCCGGCCAGCAGGCTGCCGACGACGGCGGCGCGGTCGACCATGGGCACATCGGGCAGCGTCGGGTCGAAGTAGAACGCGATGTCGGCGGAGTACGTGGCGGCGGAGCCGTTGATCATGATCGCGTACACCAGCACGACGACCAGATGGGCCACGGCGCCGACCAGGGCGGTCTTGACCATGAAGTCGCGGGCTTCGACGTCGCCGGTCAGGCCGGCGATCACGAGCGCGGCCAGGCTGCCCATGAAGACCGTGTTCGTCAGGTAGTACACGATCAGAAGCGGGTTATCCCAGGTGGGCAGCGACGGCATCAGGTAGGAGTCGCCGGTGACCATGGGAAGCGCCAGGCCCACGATGATGGCCAGGATGCCGACCCACTTCGGGGCGACGCCGTCCTCGGCACGGCGGGCGAACAGGAAGAACAGCGCGATCGCGATGAACTCCACGACGCAGCCCCACAGCTCGAGGGTGATGCCGGACACGCCGTAGCCGTTACCGGCGAGCAGCGCGCCGAACGCGTTGAAGATGCGCTCCCAATGCTGCAGGTGCATGAACACGCAGATGCCGCCGATCACAAGCGTCGCCAGCGCGGCGATGAGCGCCATGTTCTGCATCTTCTTGCCCTTGCCGAGCACGGTGAGCAGGCCCTGTGCGCCCAAGATGCCGCCGGACAGGCACAGGAAGAAGGTGAAGAGGATTAGAGGCCATTCCGGATTCATGAGTCTACTCCCTCCACTTTCGGCCCTCGCGGAGCAGGTACATCAGCTTGGGCTTGTTACCTGCATCCTTGAGATGATGGATATCGCTTTCCTTGTACGCCTCGACGTAGTCCTTGAGCTTGACGCGGGTCTTGGTCATCTCGTCGTACTGGCAGCCGGGGCTGTCGGGATGCGCCGGGCCCTCGAAGTTGTCAACGCCCTTGTCAAGGTCGCCGAAGAAGCGGGCGCGGGCGCCGCACTGGGCCACGCACTGCGGCAGCTCGCCTTGGCTGATACGCTGCTCGCACATGGTGCACTTCTCGACGACGCGCTCCTCCTCGTTGAGGTAACGCACGCCGTACGGGCAGGCCAGGGCGCAGAAGCGGCAGCCGATGCACTTGGACTTGTCGATCTGCACGGTGCCGTCCTCGCGGATGTGGGATGCGCCGGTCGGGCACACACGCACGCACTCGGGGTTGGCGCAGTGCTGGCACTGGACCGGAAGGAAGTACATCTCCACGTCCGGGTAATCGCCCGAGCCGCCCTCGATGGGGTGCGGACCGATGCGCAGCGTCTTGATCCAGAAGTTGCCGACGTCGACGCCGTTGATCGCCTTGCAGGCGACCGTGCAGGCCAGGCAGCCGGTGCAACGGTTCAGGTCGGTGATGATCGCGTAATTTGCCATGGGTTGTTACCTCCTTTCCTTATTTGTAGGAGCCGAGCGCATCGCTCAGCTGGCCTTTGTTGCTGTACTGGCCGAGAGAATCGCTTCCGCGCTCGCCCTTGGGCAGCTTGCCGGTGGCCAGGGCCTCCGGGGACTGGATGGACGGGTTGCAGCCCTTCGCATCCATGTTGGCGAACGTCAGCTCCACCTTGGCGTCTGCCAGACGCGGGTCGTTGGACAGCCATTCCTTCAGACGCGGGTCGTTGGCGTTCGTGATGGCGGGGTTGCCCTTCGGATCGCACGGCACCGGGTTCTTGAACGGGGAGTTCTCCGCCGTCGCCTTGTAGATCAGCGCCGGGATGCCGCGCAGCTGCGAGGCGCCGCACACCCAGCACTGGGCATACTTGTCCATGCAGCAGTTGATGCCGACCAGCTCGAAGCCGTGGCTCGCGGTGTCCATCTCGGGGTACCACCAGGCATGGTTGGCGTTGATGGTGCCTTCCTTGATGCCGTAGTACAGGTCGGCCACCTCGCGGACGGCGCCCCACGGCGTGCGGATCCACACCCAGTCGCCCTGCTCGATGCCCATGCGCGCGGCGTCCTTCGGGTTGATCTCGACGCGCGGGGACGGCCACAGCTCGCGGCACCAGGGCAGCTGACGGTGCTCGGAGTGGAAGTACACGGGCTGACGGGAACCGGTGGTCATGATGAACGCATGGTCGTCGCCGTACTTCTGCAGGTTCTCCTTGTACTCCTCCATCAGATGATCGCCCTTGTAGTTGTCATTGATGTAGGAGTCCGTCGTGGCGATCTGGTCCGCCTGGTCCTTGTGGTAGTAGCGCGGGGCCTCCACCTTGGAGTTCTTCGGCTCGAACCAGTGCGGGAACTTGTCGATGTCGGGGATCTTCCCGTCATAGGCGGCACGATCCGGGCTGCAGCTCTCCGCGAACGTCTTGGTGGTGTCCGGGATGTAGGTCTCGGCGATGGTGGACCACACCTCGACCTTGGCGGTCGGGGTCATGAAGCCGCACTTCTCGTCGATGGCCGCGTACAGGTTGTAGCCGCCCTGCTGGCGACGGTAGCCCATCTCCCAGCGACGATACGTGCCCCAACGCTCGGGATGCCACTTGCGGCAGTCGAACCAGCCCTCTTCCTGGAACTTCGCGGCGTACTCGGGAAAGTCCGGGCCGGCCACGTCGTTGGCGACCTGGGCGGGCTTTTCGGCGGAAGCGTAGCTCGGGAAGGCCGGGATGACCTGCTCGGGCTTGCTCTCCTTGTCCTTGAACTCCTCGATGCGCCACCAGTCGGTAGCGTCCTTGAGCACGCGGTACTCCTGCTGCTCGTAGGTGATGCTGCCGCCCATCTGCACGAACTCGTTGTAGTCCAGGTTGTTCCAGCCGTCGTAGTTCAGGTCGCGGTCGTTCCAGATCACGGCGCTGCGGTCGGCGGGGATGTCGGCGCGGGTCGGATGCTCCTTGCCCGAGACCGCCTTCGCCATGCCCAGGTACAGGCAGATGACGGCGACCGGGTCGTAGATGCAGTCGCCCATCGGCTCGACGGCGCGCTGACCTGCGCCGAAGATGCCGCCGGCGCCCTGGGACACGCGGCCGGTGTTGACCTCGAGCCAGTGCAGGACGGGGATGACGATGTCGGCGCAGCCGTTGTTCGGGCAGCTCCACAGGTTGAAGTCCAGCCAGAAGTCCAGGCGGGTCAGGGCCTCCCAGGCCTCAAGCAGGTTGGACTCGTTCATGAAGTCGCCGGACATGCACACGCCGCCGTGGATCCGGTATGGGGTGTCGATGCCGTTGATGGAGTCCCAGATGGTCGCGGAGTCGGCCCAGCGGTTCCAGTAGCGAAGCAGCGGGAAGCGCTCTGCGGAGATCTGCTTGGCGTTACTGTCGAAGCTGGTCTTCAGGCCCGGCCACGTACGGGAGCTCTTGTAGGCGCCGCCCTTGCGCTCGGCGATCCAGCGAGCCTCCTCGGCGGAGGGCACGTGGTTGCCGTAACGCTCAGCCAGCGGGGACTTCACGTCGATGAGGTGCTGCACGAAGTTCTGAATCAGCGGCACCTGGTCCTCGATGGACAGGTCGCGCGGGGTGTCGCCCAGCTCCATGGAGCCGACGCCGTCGCGGATGCCCCAGTCCTGCGGAGCATGGTCGGTGACCTTCATGTTCGCACGGCCGCAGCAGCCGTCGACCTCGGCCTTGGAGGAGCCACGATTGCCGGCGGGCTCGTCGGAGTTGCCGGTGATGCAGGCGATCAGCTGCAAGGCGCGGGAGTTCTGCACCGCGTGGCCCGTCTGGTCGGGAGCCAGCTGGTAATGGATGCCGCCGTTGCCGTGCAGGGGGTTCAGGCGCGTGGTGTAGATCTTCACGGCCTCGACGATCTTCTCGGCGGGAACCTCGGTCACGCTCTCGCAGTACTCGGGCGTGTACTCGGACAGGCTGTCGGAGAAGGCCTCCCAAACGGTGCCGGCCTTGATGGTGGTGCCGTTCTTCAGCTTGATGTCCACGCCGCCGGGGAACAGCGCGGGGTTCTTCGGCAGGCCCATGGGGTTGGACTTCTTGCCGCCCTCGTTGCCCTCGGTCCAGTACGCGTCGTAGGACGAATCGGCCGGGTCGGCGAAGTGCGACGGGTCGGGCAGCCACGCATCGGCGATGATCGGCTTGTACGGATGCTCGATCCAGGTGCCGGTCGTCGGGATCTTATGCTTCTCGCCTTCCCACTGGCAGGCCTCGGCATCCCAATAGGTGGGCTTGTTGTTGTTCTCGTCCCAGCAGATGAAGCGGCGATAGCTGTACTTCTCGTCCGCAGGCTCCCACCACTGGCTGATCCACTCGCGGTCGACGTCGGCCTCGGTCAGGATACGGGACTCCATATCCACGCCGCCGTTCATCTCCTGGAACCAGCCCTTCTTCGTGCGGCCGTCCTTCTCGGGGTTCCACAGGAACGGGGCGTTGGTCCAACGGCGGACGAACAGGTCGTCGTAGGCCTCGTTGTCCAGGATCCACTTGAGCCACGTCAGGGAAAGGCACAGGTCGGTGCCGACGCGCAGCGGCAGCCACAGGTCGGCTTCCTTTCCCAGCGGCGTCATGCGCGGGTCCACCAATATATGCTTGTAAGCGCGCTGCGAGCAGTCCACGACCGTACGGTTCGTGGAGTCGTAGTTGGAGTACTCGGCGGCGGTGCCCCACTGCACGTACACCAGCGGACCCTGCTCGACTTCCATCCAGGGCGAGCCGATCTCGTCGGTCAGGATGCCGGCGAAGTGGCGCGGGCCCTTGCAGATCTCGTACGCCAGGTGGGCGTTCGGGGTCGGGAAGATGGACTTCAGCGTGCCATACGGGGGCTGCGCCCACACGCGGGACGTGCCGCCCATGGCGAAGTTGGCCTCTCCGCCGTACTTCTCCACGATCTCGTTGAGCTTGGCGCCGGCCTCGTCGAAGGCGTCGGCCAGGGAAATACGGACCCAACCGGGATCGTCCTCGCCCTTGGGGTTCGTGCGCTTCAGGCAATAGCGCAAACGATCGGGATGGTACAGTGCGAGCATCGACGACTGGGACTTCGCGCAGCAGTGGCCGCGGCTGTGAGCGTTGGACTCATCGCCCTCGACCTTGATCACCTTGTTGTCCTGAACGGTGACCCACGTGCCGCACTCGACCTTGCCGCACGCGCGGCAGCACGAGCGGATGCGCTTCACTTCGCCGGCCGTCGGATCGGCGCCCTCGGCCAAAGCCGCGGACGGCGCTGCCGCGAACCCCACGGTTGCGGCGGCACCCGCCATAGCGGACGCCTTCAGGAAGCTGCGGCGAGTCAAAGAAAGTTTCGCCATATGCCCCTCCTCTCCTTTTCTGATTCGTTTCTCCTTCGTCTCCCGCATTGGGAACGCGGCGCCGTGCCGGCACCCTGCCTCCGCCTGCAAGGGGGAAGGGAGGGAGGAGATGGCGGCCGGGCCGGATGCGGCTACGGCGCGGCGTTCCCAATGCGATGACCCGATGGTACGGCGGTGCACCGGGCGGGAATCATAAGGGTGGGATGTATGAGCGCGCGCATATCATCCTTGCGGGATGATTTTGCGCTGAACTGGGCATTTATACTTTGGTTAGCGAAGAGGACGCAGGCGGACGACCTGGGGCGGGCCCGATTCGGGCAGCCCGCGGAGCATTCGCCGAACGAAGAGTTAGGGGTATAGGACATGGCACAACCAAGGCCTTCGATGACGCTGATACTGGACCTGGACGAGCGTGTGGATTCCGAGGAGCTGCGCCTGGAGGTCGGCCGCAGCTACGCCTACGTGGGCTCGACGCTGGTGCGCACGCACGCCGCCGCGGGCGAGGACGCCCCGGCAGAGAACACCATGCGCATGCTGGTGAAGCTGGGCACGCGCCAGTACCTGGCGGCCGGCGAGGAAGGTTCCGACGAGCTGTGGAACGACGTGATGCGCGATTGGTTCCGCAACCAGTTCCGCAAGCTGGGCAACCAGGCGCTCATCTACAACAAGCGCCAGAAGGAGATCGAGGACGGAAGCGAGCTTGCGTTCACATGGCTTGAGGTGGACCTGCAGAACGGCACGCTGCCCGTGCGCCTGCACATGGACGACGTGAGCGGCATCGCCGAGGACGCCGCCGACATGCTCTCGCTCGTGCGCGACGCCTACAACGAGGGCACGCTGGGCGACGCCGGCTCGATCGCCCGCGTGAGCATGCCCTCTGCCGACGATTGGGCCGCACAGGTGGAAGCGGGCGCAGTCGCGTTCGCCGAGCGCAAGGCCGCCGAGGAGGCTGCCGCCGCCGAGGCCGAGGCAGCTGCCGAAGCCGAACGCGTCGCCGCCGAAGAGGCCGCGGCCGAGGCGTTCCTGGAGTCGCCCGAGCTAGTGAAGGCCGACGCGCGCGCCGCTGCGGGCGAGGGCGCCGTCGACGGCGGCGGCATGGAGCCGCCGGAGCTTGTGTTCGAACTTGATGAGCCTACGTTCACGCCGACGTACCGCACGTGGACCGTGGAGTATACTGACGGCACGAGCAAGGTGTTCGAGGCCTAAGGGCCTTTTGCGGGGGCCGTGAGCACGCCCCGCCGCCGAACCGCCGCGCCCGCCCGAGGGCGCCGCATGCGCGGCAACGCCTTCGCCACCTTTTGAAAACCGCCCCGCCGCGTGCCGTGCGCGCGCGACGGGGCCCCAGATAGCCGCTACCGAAGGGAGTTTCACATGATAGATACCATCGCCGCATTCGATGGGCGCCTCGCCAAGGTCGAGGGCGCCGAGCGCAGCGGCAAGACGCAGGCGCTCGTGGCACGCTGCGCGCACCTTATCCAGAACGGGGAAGCTCCCGCATCCATCTTGGTAGCGGTCACCAACGCCTTCGCCGCGCAGGCCTTCCGCAAGCGCCTGCGCCGCGCCCTTCCCGCAAACCTCATCGGCGCCGCCCTGTCGGTGCGCGTGTGCACCGCGCTCGACGCCGCCGTGTCGGTGCTCGACGAGCCCGCCGCCCGCGAGGCCACCGGCCGCGTGCCGCGCATCCTCAACAGCGCCGAGTACAACTTCTTCCTGGAGGATTTGAAGACCATCGGCGAGCATCCGCGCAAGCTGCGCAGCATGCTGGGCTTCCTGGACCGCAAGATGGCCGGCTACGAGCCGCGCGAGGAGTGGAACGCCGGCACCGCGGCGGACAACCTGCTGGCCTACGCCACGCGCATCCTGAAGCTGCGCGGCGCGATGCTTGCCGGCGAGGTCCCCATGCTGGCCGCCGACTTCCTGAAAAGCGACGCCGGCGATGGCGCTCGCGGCAGCTTCGTCTACGTGCTGGCCGATGACTTCCAGAACTTCTCCCACGCCGAGCAGACGGTGCTGTGCCTGATGGCCGACAAGCAGATCATGGTGACGGGCAACCCCAACCAGATGATGTCCAAGCGCGGCAACCACCCCTACGTCGAGGGATTCCTGAAGTTCGAGACCGTGCGCCGCGACGTGGAGGTGTTCCATCTGCAGGGCGCGTTCGGAAACCCGCAGGTCATCGCGCTGGCCGACGCGCTGTGCGCCGAGGGCGACATGGATAGCGCCTATATCGCCGGCACCGTCACGCCTATCGAGCGCACCGCCGGGGCCGAGGGCCTGCCGCAGGGCGTGCAGTCCATCAAGTGGAACACGCCCGAGGACGAGCTCAACGGCCTGACGAAGTACCTGCGCAAGCTGCTGGACGGCCAGGATGACGCGCGCGAGGCCAACACCTGCGTGGTCGTTCCCAACCGCCGCTGGGCCGTCATGGTGGAGAAGATGCTGCGCCGCCGCGGCTTCAACGTGTCGGCCGCCGGCGCCGCCGGCACGCTCGCGGGCGACCCGCGCGACTCCACGCGCTCCCGTGCGCTCGTTGCGTACACGAAGCTGGGCCTGCTTGCCGACCCCACCGACATGATCGCGTGGCGCAGCTGGTGCGGCTTCGACAATGCGCTGACGAATTCCGACGCCTGGATGGGCCTGCAGGACTTCGCCGAGGCCGAGGGCCTCACGCTGTACCAGGCGCTCCAGCAGGTGGGCAACGCCGGTTTCGGCGCGAAGGAACCGTTCCTGCGCGCTCGCACGCTGGCCGAGAAATGGCGCTCCGGCCAGGACTTCCTTGAGAAGAACGCCACGCGCCGCGGCTTCGGCCTCATGAAGGCCATCGGCGCCGAGGGCATCAGCGAGTTCGAGGCCGTCGCCGCCGACATGGTGGGCGACGAGTCGGCGAAGACCCTGCTCGAGCTCGAGCAGGCCGCCATCTCCGACCCGGTGTGGACAGAGGACCCGCATGTCGTGCACATCTGCCTGCCGCAGAACCTGTGCGGCACCGAGTACGACAACATGTTCGTGGTCGGCTGCATCGACGGCTTCTTCCCGCAGCGCAACGCCTTCGAGGTGATCAGCACCGACGGCGAGCGCAACCGCATCATGGACTCCGAGCGCCGCGACTTCATGGGCGGCGTGGCGAAGGCCAAACACCTGCTGGTGCTGTCGCACTTCAGCAAGGCTGAGCTGGAGCTGGCCGAGCGCACGAAGATGCAGGTGGTACGCGTGAAGAGCGAGAACGGCAAGCGCATGGCCATCGTGCGCCCGTCCTGCTTCCTGAGCGAGGCCGGCGACGCCGCCCCCACCACCATGGGCGGCCAGGCGCTCCTGGCGGAGTACGGCCTGAACTAGGCCGCAATCGGATATGAGCGGGCTTTGCACGGGAGCGCAGCCCGCAAGCGCAGGGGGCGCGGCACCAGCCGCGCCC
>CAKUJT010000083.1 GCA_934661765.1 uncultured Senegalimassilia sp. | reverse complement strand
TGTGAAGGCGCCCTTCATCGTTTGTTCGATTGACAAGTAAAACATTTATATTTCCCCAGGTGGCTTCCCATAGCTTGGGCAAAACCAAAACACGAACAAGCGTACCGCATTCGACGAACGGCACCTTATGAAACGGAAACGGCCATGCGCGCTGCGCATGGCCGTGACGCAAACCTATCGGCTCGGTTAATCAAAAGGCAAAGGAAAGCGGTATTCGCGCCCCAACGGCGTGCCGAAGGACAACTCGCGCAGCGAGCCGGGCTCGAAAAACAGGTCGAATCCGAGCACGCAGAACAGCAGCACGAACACCACCGCCGCCACGATGACGACAGGGCGACGGGCGTACACCCCCATTGCCAGCAAAACGGCCGCCAACGCGGGAAGGGGCCACAAATACTCGAACATCTTGGGCAACGTGCCCCACGAGACGAATCCCATGCTCATAGGCAGCAGCGTCAACCCCGCCATGAACACGGAGACGCCCGCGAAAAACGCCAAAGCTCGCTCGCCTTCGCTGCCCGGCACGGCAATGCGCACGATGCCGAAGACCACCAAGGCCAACGGCCAGCATTGCCACCAGGCAACCCCGTGCAAAAACCCCGACACCGCGAAGGACGCGCCTAGCGAGGCCAAAAGGCAGCCGGCCGTAAGGGCAAGCACGATGCGGGCGGTCGACGTGCCACCCCCTTCGCCGGCTTTAGCGCCGCGGAGTTCGGCGGAAGCGGCATCCAGGCCTATCGCAGGCCCCTCGCATCGGGCCTTCTCCGCCATCGCGGGCGGCACGGGCGGCATATGCGCTGCGCCCACATAAGGCGCGGCGTTCGCGCAACGCCCCATCGCGGCACCGCGAGCGCGGCGGCAGTCCACGGCGCCGAACGTGTCGGAATGAACGGAATCAGGCTCCACCTTCACGGGCTTCACCTGCATGGGTCTTTTAGGAAGCACGGCCCAGAGCACCATATACGCAAGGCCCGCAAGCCCCAACGTCAACACGGTGAACGCCAGGAAAAGGATGCGCACGACCAGCGGGTCAACGTCGAAACGCTCGGCGATCCCGGCACACACGCCCCCTACCAGCGCATTGCGCGACCGGTATAGCTGGCGCGTTCGGCTCACCGTTCCTCCTGACCTGCCTTGCCATCAGATGCCTGCGGAGCATCGTCGGAAACGCGTTCCACGCGCACCGCAAGGATGCGCCGACGTCGCATGGAGTGGATGGTGAAGCGGTAGCCGTCCTTCTCGAAGGAGTAGCCCATTTGCGGAACGGTGTCCAGCATGCTGAGCACCCAGCCGGCTATGGTCTCGTAGTCCTCGGATTCGGCAAGCGGCCAACCCATTTCAACGGCGTCCTCAACGGGGAAACGACCGTCGGCAAGCCACGCGCCAGGACCTTCCTGCTTCAGAATGGGGCGCTCGCGATCGGTTTCGTCCACGATCTCGCCCACGATCTCCTCGACGATGTCCTCGACGGTAATTAAACCATCGGTTCCACCGTACTCGTCCACCACGATGGCCATCTGTTGCCGTTTCGTTTGCATTTCGGCCAGAAGCGGGAACACGTCCTTCGATTCGGGCACGAACAAAGGCTCGAAGGCGTAGTCGACCGCGAGGTCGTCGCCATGGCCGTCGAGCACGGGGGGCACCAAATCCTTATAGTGGACCACGCCGACGATGCGGTCGATATCCCCCTGGAACACCGGAAGGCGAGAATAGCCCGTTCCCATCATGCGGTCCACCGCCTGGCGCACGGTTTCGGTATCCTCCACCAAGATCATATCCACGCGCGGCGTCATGATTTCGCCAGCGTCCATGTCGCCCAGGTCCAAGATCTCATGGATCATGCGCTTCTCATCGTCGAGCAGATCGTCGCTGTCCGCCACGAAATCCTTGATCTCGTCCTCAGCCGACAGGGCCTGGCGCTTCGGTGCGCCCAAAAAGCCGAAAATGCCCTTCAATCCCTTTTTACCGTCGCCGTCTTCGTTTTTCCCGTTCATGCGCTAAAACCGCTCCTAGTGATAATTTCCTTTTGAGCTAGCCTACATGACATACAGCGCAATCGCCAGGAATTGCAGCACGCTTCCCGCCACAACCCACAAATGGAATATGGAGTGCATGTACGGGATCTTCTTCAATACGTAGAAGATGCATCCGACCGAGTAGCAAAGACCGCCTGCGACCAGCAGCCACAGACCCGCAGCAGGGATGGCCTGGATAAGCGCCGGCAGGAACCCCACGATAGACCAGCCCAGCGCAAGATAGAGCACCGCGGATATCCAACGCGGGCGGAAAACCCAGAACGCCTCGCAGGCAACGCCAATCACGGCAAGCGCCCATACGAACGCGCACAGCACGATACCGTTCGAATCGGCAAGGGAGATCAAGCAGAACGGCGTGTACGAACCGGCGATGAACAAGTAGATGCAGCTATGGTCCAGCACCTTGAACACGCGTTTTGCCTTGTCAACGGCCAACGCGTGATACAGCGTGGACATGATGTATTCGAGCAGCATGGTGAGCGTGTACACCAGCGCGGCGAACAACAGGATGCCGCCGCCGTGGCTTACCGCCTTCACCACGAGGATGGGGATGGCGGCGATGGCCAAAAGCGCGCCGACGCCGTGCGAGATGGAGTTGGCTATCTCCTCGCCCAGCGTGTATTCGCGCACGTTGCGCTTCCTGTTCGCCTCGTTCGCCGAAGTTTCCGCGGGCTCGTTGCGATGAGCCCGCGCCTTGGATAGGTCGCGCGGCTTGAACTGGGACGGCGTCCAGGCATGGGAAGCAGCAGGCGCTGCAGGGGTTTCACCGGCGCCGGAAGGCATATCCGGCGATGCGGGGTATATCGTTTCAGTATCCATAGGCACCAGTTATACCACACACGCAGCATAACGGCTCCCGTATGCTGCGCACCCGTAGCGAAGCGGCTGCGCAACGGAAGCCAGCGTCTTGCAAGCGGCGTTATACTGGGAAACGGAACACCTGGCGCCACGCGCCGCAGGACCTCGACATAAAGGAGCGCACATGCAGTACGACGAGCTGAAAGAGCACATCAAGCAAGCCATGAAGGCACACGACAAGGTGCGCCTGTCCATCCTTCGCCAAGTGCACGGCGAAATCAAGGACATCGAGGTGAATGAGCGCCGCGAGATCACGGAGCAAGACGTCGACGATATGACGAAACGCGTCATCAAGCAAACCAAGGAAACGCTGGAGGGCTCCATCAAGGCCGGCAACGACCAGGAGCGCACCGACACGCTGACCGCCCAGGTCAAGATGCTCGAGGAACTGCTGCCCCAGCAGCTTGCCGGCGAGCAGCTTTCCGCGCTCATCGACGCCGTGCTGTCCGAGACGCGCGCGACCACGAAGAAGGAGATGGGGCGCGTCATGGGCGAGCTCACCAAGCGCACCGGCGGCAACTTCGACAAGGCCGCTGCCGCGAAGGAGCTGCAGGGCAAGCTGGCCTAACGAAGCACCACGACGGCAAGCGAATAGCGAAAACGCCGCTAAGCGAATAGGGGAAACACCGCTTGCGGCGCAGGCGGCGAAAGTGAAAGGGGTCGAAGGCGCGCATCACCTTCGACCCCTTTCCACAAACCCCTACTCGAAATGCTCGGCTGCCTTCTCGAGCTGCTCGATGATGTTGATGCTCTGCGGGCACATAGCCTCGCATGCGCCGCATTGGATGCAGTCGCTCGCACGGCCCGGCGCCGCCTGCCAGCTATATTGCTGCTTGGCGAACTCGGTGTTTTCCGTTTGAACCTCCAGGTTCAACAGGTTCATGATCTCGGGAATGGCAACCTGCTGCGGGCAATCTTTCACGCAGTAACGGCAATTGGTGCACGGCACCGTGGGCATGGAAGCCAGCACCTCGCGCGCCGCATCCAGCGCCCTCTGTTCCTCCGGGGAGAACCCGCCGCCGTGTTCATGCCATTCGGCGATGTTCTGCCTCATCTGATCGGGCGTGGACATGCCGGAAAGCACCGTGAGAACGCCGGGCTGGTTATAGCAGAAGCGATACGCCCACGACGCCTGGCTCAGATCCGGACGCGCTTCAAGCAGCGGCGCCGCAACGGCTACCGGCAAATCGGCCAAGCGACCGCCGCGCGCGGGCTCCATGATCACCACCGGCTTGCCATGCTTGCGGGCGACCTCCATGTTGCGGCGCGATTGCACCACGGGGCTTTCCCAATCCAGATAGTTCACCTGCAGCTGGATGAAGTCAACCTCGGGATGCTCGTTGAGCAACTGGTCGAGCGTCTCCGCACCATCGTGCATGCTGAAGCCCACGTTGCGGATCTTGCCGGCGGCCTTCATCTCCTGCGCCCATTCCCACAAACCGAAGTCGTCGAACTTCTTCGTGCGCTCGCCGCCCACGTTGTGCAGCAGGTAATAGTCCACATAGTCGGTGCCCAACCGCTCAAGGGACGTATCCAGGCACGCCTTGGCGGTTTCGGCATCGGGCAACGCCCAAGCAAGACACTTCGTGGCAACGGTGAAGCTCTCCCGCGGATAACGCTCAACCAGCGCCTCGCGCAACGCCACCTCGGAATGCCCGTTATGGTAGACGAACGCGGTATCGAAATACGTGCCGCCGGCGTCCATGAACAGGTCGACCATCTCCTTGACCTGGTCGATGTCGATGGCGGTAACGTCCTTGGGATCGGTCAGCGGCAAGCGCATGCAGCCGAAGCCAAGCTTCGGCACGGTATTGTTCTCTACGGTCATCGAATGCTCCTCTCGTCTCACTCGATGGTAAAGGCTAGAGCGCACTTCAGGTCAAGGGCGGTTTCAAACGACGGCGAAAATCATCGCTCGCGCAAATAGCCACCGGCGCGAGCTCTAACCCAAGCGCCACGAGCGGCAATGACGATCGCCGCAGCCTCGTGTAGCGCCACCGACCGCAAACCTCAAGTCGAGCATCGCTGCACGCCACGGCGAGACCGCCGCAACCGCAAACGCTACTTATCGCGCACCTCATCCTCATCCCACACCAGCGTGGTTATGCTGTGCCCCGCCGCTTTGCACTCCGCCGTGAACACCCCTTCCGACACCAGGAACTTTCGCGGCCTGGCATGGCGGTTCAGCACGACCAGCGCGCGCGACCCATCGGGACGCAGGAAACCAACCGTTTCCAAATCGTCGGTATACCGCGACGTCAGGAAGCGACGGGAACCCACCGGCGCGAAACGGGAGAAGTGCGCCATATAGAAGAACGATCGATTCGCCACCAACTCGCGCTTATCGCGATCGTACATCAACGGCGCTTCGCAGAAGTTACGGGCATGGTTCGGCCCGCCCTTCTCGTTGAGCAGCAGATTCCAGTCGATGAATCCGGCAGCGCCTGCGTTCAGGCTGCCTATGACGGCATGCGCATACTGCTCGGCCTTGCGTTCCTGCGTCGCCTTGCGATCCTCGCCGCGCGTGTATTCCACGCAGCCCTCGGTGAATAGCAGCTCCTTGTCAGGCCAGCGTCGTGCCACTTCGTCCACCTGCTCGAAATGATCGCCCGCATACCAATGGAACGCCACGCCCGCAAAAGCATCGGAGGCGACCGTGCCCTCGGCTCGCCAGCCGGCAGCGGCAAGCGGCAGCTTCCCCGCCTGGTTTACTGGCGCCCCGAAGGTGGACTGAACGCGCGACAATATCTTGTCGGTGTTGTGGTCCCAAGCGAACAGCTTCACATCGCCATGCCCCGACGCATCCAACGCCGGACGCAGATATGCCGCCGCAAATTGAGCTTCCTCTTCTGCGCTGAACAGGCACGAATCCCAAGCCTGGCTTGCCATGGGCTCGTTTTGCACGCTCATGCGGCTTATGCGCACGCCCTCGCGAGCATAAGCGTCCACGTATTTCGCCAACACCTCGGCCCATGCCTCATACTGCGAACGACGCAGCTTTCCCCCACCGTTCATGCGTCGATTGGTCTTCATGAACGCCGGCGGGCTCCATGGACTTGCGAACAACTGCAACTGCGGGTTCACCGCAAGCCCGCACTTGATGAACGGAAGCAGCAGCTGCCTATCGCGGCTGATAGTGAACGACCGTAAGCTGGAGTCGAAGGGCCTGACATACGAATAGTTGCTCAACGCGAAATCACAGCTTTGAATGTGCGTACGGCACAGGCTATACGCATTTCCGCCAGCAGCCGGATCGCCATCTTTCGCTCCCCCGAAGCACAGCAGCAGAAAACGGTCCTGCAGCTCAGGCGGCATAAGGGCGAACACGTTCGCCGCGGCCTCTGTGAACGCGCCGCCAAACCCCGAAATGCGCTGATATGCCACATCGGGGCGACAGGTGATCAAATGGAGTTCGGCATCCGGATTGCGCGTGAATCCCAGCTCATCCTGGGATAACGTGTTGTTCGCATCGGTGACGTAGCGTTTCATGATGACTACCCTTCAGGCTCCAAGGCGCCCGCCAGCACCTGCATGCGCGCCTCGACCTCCTCGATGATACGGCTGCAATCCTTCAGCTCGCTGCTGGCATCGATGCCTTGCACCTCGCTGACGGCCTTGTATTTCAAATCGTGCTCCAAGCTTGCCCAGAAGTCCATGGCCAGCGTTCTCAGCTGGATCTCCACGGGGATTGACTCCTTCTTATCCATGAAGAACACGGGGATGCGAGCGATGACGTGCAGGCTGCGATACCCGTTCGGCTTCGGCGAGGCGATGTAATCCTTCACCTTCACAATCTCAAGATCATCCTGGCGATTGAGCAGCTCGAACAGACTGTACACATCCTGGATATAGGGGCAGATGACGCGAATGCCAGCGATATCGAGAATGTAACGCTCCATGTTCTCAAGCGTTGCCTCGTACCCGTAGCGCCCAATCTTCTCGTAGATGCTCGCAGGAGTCTTCAAGCGGCTTTCGATATGGTGGATGGGATTGCGATGCTTCTTCAGATTCAGATCCTGGTCCAAGATCTCCAAGCGAACCTGCATCTCCCTCATGGCTGCCCGGTACTTCTGCATGATCGACTGGGTCTCCACGCTGGCCTGATGCAGCTTCTCCATGCTCTCAGAGGTCATATACAGATTCCCGTTCATATCGAACGCCGAAAGGTCAGGCACGTTCGGAACGGGCAGTTGCTTTGCGGCGCTGTCCTCCACCGTACGCCCTTGCAGCCTTTCCGCGGCTTCGATCGAGGGTTCACCGGTCGCACTCATCGGCTTGCTCCTTCTCCGCATCTTGCCGATGCGGTGTAATCGCGATTCACGCAGTTCGCGCATTGAAAATACGCGCCGCAGGCCTAACGGCTTACGGCGCGTGCTATCTATTGAGATTATGGTACCGCACGGGAAGCTAGGTTTACAGAGCGGCAAGGGCTTTCTTACCGTTCCGTTACCACGGCATGTCTCCCGTTCAGGCGATCGCACCTACTTGCGCAAATCGGCCTTCGCCTGCTCCCACAAGCGGTTTTGCTCCTCGCAGGTCATATTCTCAAGGCGTACGCCCTGCTCAAACGCCGACTGCTCCATGGCAGACCAGCGCGTACGGAATTTACGACAGCTTGCCCGCAGCGCGTTCTCGGAGTTCACGCCCATACGACGAGCGACGTTGACTAGGCTGAACAGCACATCGCCCAGCTCCTCCTCCACATGGGCAATTGCCTCAGGGTCGCCTTCGACCTTGCCGTTGGCCGCCTTCGGCGCCTGGTCATATGCCTCGTTCAGCTCATCGATCTCGCTTCGAACCTGGTCCCAAACATCTTCGAGCGTTTCCCATTCGAATCCGGCCGCAGCCGCCTTGCGCGATATCTTCTGCGCCTGCATCAGAGCCGGAAAGCTCACCGGCACGCCATCCAGCAACCCGGCAGGCGGTTCGCCTCCGCTTTCCTCGCCAGCCTGGTCAGCCGCCTGCTTTTCCTGAAGCTTCACCTTATCCCACAGGTTCAAAACCTCAGACGCGCCTTCTGCCGCCTCGTCTCCGAACACGTGCGGATGGCGCCTGACCATCTTGGCATCCACGTCCGCCGCAACATCCTCGATATCGAACTCGCCCGCATCGGCCGCAATCTGACTTTGCAGCACCACCTGCAACAGCACATCGCCAAGCTCCTCGCGCATATGGGCCACATCGCCCGCTTCTATGGCATCGACCGCTTCATACGCCTCTTCTATCATATTGTGGGCGATGGATGAATGCGTCTGCTCGCGATCCCAAGGACAGCCATCGGGCGCACGCAACGCCGATATCGTGGCCACGAACTGGTCAAACGCGGGGTGTTGTTCAGGATGCGCCGCCCGCTCAAGCGCATTCTCATGTTGCGATGCCGACATACCATGCTCCTTTGTCGAGTTATCTTTATTGGAAAGTATACCCTGCAACACAACGAAGCCGCCAAACCTCGGAGATAGAGTCCTCATTCGCGAGGTGAAGTTTTCACGATTTGCCAAGGAACCAAAACCGGCTTTTCTACCACGTAATAAGAACTGCACTTTTCCGAGCGCAGCCTTGATTTCGCTAAGCATTGCGTTATATGCCATGGTACAAGAACCGCACTGTTCCTTGACGAAAAGAAACTGGAGCTTTGTTTTGCCGCGCAACAGCCCGCAATCTACCCTTATAGAGCCAATCGCGCATCCCTGATACTTGCGGCATAAACTCGCCCCATGGATTGAAACGGCAAAACTCAGGAGCGTGCGCCTTTCTAGATTTGACCCTCGTTGCCGCAGGACATGGACGAAACCAACAAACACCGCAGCCTATCCCCCCGCTTGCCTGTCCGCCGGCCTATTCATCTGCACCCTTGGCTTAGCGTCTTGTTTCCCCATCGCCCTCCGTCAACCCACCGTCTTGGTTACACGCCAAGCTGCAGGTTCCGCGCACATGCTGCGTATCGATGCTGCCATCGGGTATCATTGACCCTAAGCAACACCGAACAGGAAGAACGGCTCATGATCATCAACGTCAGCACTATAGACGACCCCCGCCTTGACGCATACGCGCGCCTGACGGAGGTGCAATTGCGAAACAAGCTCGAACCCGAAAAGGGCATGTTCATCGCTGAATCATCGAAGGTCATCGAGCGCGCCGTCGCAGGCGGCATGCAACCGCTGTCGCTGCTGATGGAGGAGAAATTCCTTCCCGGCATGCAACCCATCATCGAGCAAATAGGGCAACGCTATCCGAATTTCGATTTGCCGGTGTTTATCCTTCCCCATGGCCAACTCAAACAGCTGACCGGTTTCGAGCTCACACGCGGCGCACTCGGCTCCTTCCGACGCCCCATCGCTGCAAGCGTTGAGGAAGTTTGCCGCAACGCTAGACGAGTGGCCGTACTCGAGGACATCACGAACCACACCAATGTCGGAGCCATCTTCCGCAGTGCGGCCGCACTTGGAATCGACGCCGTGCTCGTCACGCAAGCTTGCTACGATCCGCTCTATCGCCGAGCAGTCCGCGTATCCATGGGAACCGTGTTCCAGGTCCCCTGGGCCCGCATCGGCGCAGATTCCGGCGCCACGGGAGCCGGCTCATGGGCCCACGACGGCATTCCGTTGCTGCATAGCCTGGGGTTCAAGACCGCCGCTTTGGCACTGTCGGACGACTCCGTTTCCATCGACGACCCCCAACTTGCCAGCGAAGAGCGCCTAGCCCTGGTATTAGGAACCGAAGGCGACGGCTTAGCCTCCAGCACCATCGCGAATTGCGACTACACCGTGCGCATCCCCATGGCCCACGGAGTCGATAGCCTCAACGTAGCAGCAGCAAGCGCCGTAGCATTCTGGGAACTGCGAGCAAAGTAGCGCATCGCCAACTCACCGATCCTCGACCTCAACAGGCCCCCTCTTGCAGGCGCAGAAAAGAATTGGCCGCCAGCGAGAACTCGCAAGCGGCCAACCAAATCAGTCATGAATTGACTTCGAACTATTTAACGACCAGCACAGGAACCTTTGCGCCGGCAAGCACCTTGTGGCTAACGCTGCCCGTATATTCTTTCAAACCGGACAGACCTCTGTTGCCGATAACGATCATGTCATATTCGCGCTGGTCGGCAAGTCGAAGGATTTCGCTAGCGGGATTAGTGCCCGTCAACAAGAGCGAATCCGTACGAGATGCGACATCGTCACCCATCTCATTAGCGGCAGCGGCCAACAGGTCCTCGCCATCAGAGATCATCAAGTCCAAAATACTCTGGAAACTAGCCATTTGATCAGAGTTCAACATGGGAATCGGCACCACATAGACAAGGTCGATGTGGGCATTCGGATTAGCAGCAGCCAATTCCGACGCAGCCTCCAACGCCTTTTTCGAGCCCTCAGACTCATCAAATGCAACGAGCATCTTATCCACAGCCATAATGAATCTCCTCCCTTGCAGCCCGAATAAGCAGACCGCAAAATCGCGAGCAATCACTCCAATCCCTAACCAGAAGTATAGTCGACTTATCCTCCACAGTTCATACACAATTCGGTAACAGCAAGCACGGCATCCAAACTCTAATCGGCACCAGCCTCAAATCCAAAGACCATCTCGCATATTGCTAGGCTTTAGCATCCCCCGAAACGCGGAGAGGCCCGCAGGGGGGCGATCCCCCC
>CAKUJT010000082.1 GCA_934661765.1 uncultured Senegalimassilia sp. | reverse complement strand
CCATTCGATGCCTCCCAGAGGTCGGCGTCATTGCACGCTCCGCTCGCGCCGCCACCCACGGGCGCGACGGCTCCCCATAGGTCGCCGTCCGCCGGCTGGGCGGCTCTCGCGTCGGGTCGGCTCGGCGTCGCTCGATGGCTCCCATAGGTCGCCATCGCTTGCCGCGCCTCAACCGCCGCTCACGAATCAACCCCGCGTGCTCAACGGGTCGAGTCGCTTCCGGGGTTGATGCAAGATGTGCATTTGTGCTCACAAGCGCGCCTTCGGCACGTTTGCTGTGCCAAATGATCTTGCCCTGCGGGGCTTCTCGGCAATGCGTTCCGACGTTTGCCTCGCAAAGGGAAAGGCAGCCGGGCCCCTGCACCCGGTTGCCTTTCCGAAACCCGGTGTTGGTGTTGAGCCCTGCTCAGCACCAACGCTCCTTTTCCTCGAGCCTGTAGTTGAAGAGGGGCTTCAACGCCGCCTGCAGTTCGACGTCGAGAGCGCGGTAGGCGCTTAGGGGATCGAGGTTGCAGCCCAGGCACCTTGCCAAGCCGTCGTTGTAAAAGTACAAGAGCAGGTACGCCAAGGCCCGCTCGCCACTTGAGCCAGGGCTGACCGCGATGCTTTCGAGCAGCGACACTGCTGCCATGTGGTCGACGCTCCACCGCCTATCCGCCCCGACGAAGCCGAGTGCCGCCATCGGGGCATACTCGCCGTCGAGCGCGTCTACGAGCTTCTGCATCCCGTCGGCTCCGACGCTGCGGACGCGCATCATCACATCCCACCTTGACAGTTCCAGCCTCTCGGCGGCAACGTCGTACTCGTTGGGCTCTACCTGCTTTACGAAGTAGCTTCCTCCGTGGAGGATCTCCATGGCGCGACACATCGCGACGGCGTCGTCGCGGCTTTCGAGCGGGCGCACCTGCGCGTCCCTCTCCACCTCCCTGCCATTGACCGTTGTCAGCTCTTTGACTTAGTACTTCATTTGCCGTCCTTTCTTCTCTGCGTTTCTGCGCGGCACGAGGGGTCGTTGCGTTATCGCTCCATGCCCTCCTCCATACTGCGCACGGTCAGCATCGCTACCTGGATGCCCAGGCCCTTTGCGATGCCGGCCATGCTGTAGCCGCGTCCCAACTTGTATCCCCGCACCTTGCGGCCTGTGCTTTTTCTTTCGAAGGCCAGTCCCTTGCCATCACTCGAGACGTGCATTTCGACGCCCTTGGCGTCGAGCGACCTCGCCAGCGCGCGGACTTTATTCTGCTCGTGACAGGCGTGCGCTTCGGGCATGGATGCGGCGACCGCTTCCCTGATGTATTGCTTGTCGCTTCGTGCGCCGCGCGCGGCTATTGCCAGCTCTCGCTTCGTGGGCTGCTGCGCGTGGATGCGGCAGTTGCGCTCTCCTTCGCGCATCTGCGCGAGGCCCCATTTCGCATCCACGTCGCGGACGGCGTTGGCGCGTTCGATCTTCGCGTTTTTGCTGCGCCCCTCATTGAGCCGCCTGCCGGTCTCAAGGTTGGTGCGGTTGACGACCATATGGACGGCGTAGCGGTCTGTGCCGTCTGCCGCGCAGTGCTCCAGATGCAGCACCCATGCGGCCTCGTGGGCACCGTAGCGGCCTTCGACATATTGTCTGGCGTACTCCATGCACGCCTCGGGCGTCATGCGTCCTCCGTTGCAGGAGCATTCGTCGGGATTGAAGGCCAGCACCTGATGGTAGGCGTACGTGCACTTCGCGCCCTTCTTGCCAGGGGCGTTGTGCCCGTACGCCTCTCGCGTGGCGTCCATCTCGGCGGCCCACCTGCTTTCGTCGGCGAGGTTCTGGCTTGCCCTGGCGAGCGTGCGCTCGTCGTCGAGGTACTTCGCAACGTTCTTCCAATGGCCGGGGCTGCATACGGCCTTCTGCTTTATCGCGGTCATGCGGAAACCCTTGTTTAGTCCCAGGCAGCGAATTCGTCGTCGGCGATTTCTGCCGCTTTCGTCTTGTCGGACTTGCAGGCTTCGAAATCGGGCTGCCATCCATTGACGTCTATCGCTATGCCTTCGGCCTTTGCTTCGAGCTCGTCGAGCGTGTCGGCGATGACCTTGCGCTCGAAATCGGGCGTTCCGAGGGTCTTGAAGTGATCGGAGACGAACGTCTTCGAGGCATCGACAACCGGTATCTCGAACTTTCCGGCCTTTCGTGCACCGAGGGCCGACTGCACAACGAGGACCCCGTCTTTCTCGGGGTTCCTTTCCAGTACGTCGCCCTGCGGCCACAATGGGACTTTCTGCTCGCTGAAGCCCTCGCTGCTGCCGCTGCGGCTTACGCCCTGGCGCTGCTCCCCGGTGTTGCGCGCTCGTATCGTCTTGAAGCCGCCCAGCGTCTCGAAGTAGCGCGCATCAAGGTCGCTTCCAGCTTTATAGAGCGCTTTCACGTCGCAGTTCGCCAGGATTGCGTCCTTGCCGTCTTCCTTCTGGGTCTTGTATTAGTCGTAGCCGCTGAAGCTTTGCGTGTACATGACGTAGTGCAGCTCGTATTTCCTGGCCTGTTCGAGCGCGTGGGGGAGGTCGAACTTCGGCAGCGAATGGAATTCGTCGCCCACAACCCAGCAGGGCCTCAGGCTACGGCGCATGCCGAGCCGCTGGGTTTCGGCCCAGTGTTGAGCCAGGAACAGCGATGCTATGCGGTTCGCCGGCGCGCCCGGTCCTAAGGTATGGATGAAGACGGCGCTTCTGCCGGCCATCATCTCATCGATTCCGAGATCCGACGCGGAGGTGAGCCAGCGCATGTTCTGGCTGGTGAAAGGTTGCAGGCCGTCGTGCAACGACGCGAGGATGGAGCTTTCGAGCTTGCCCTCCGACGCAAGGAACGTCGCTGCCATGGCCGCAACGGGGCTTTCCGGGCCGAACCCGCGAATCCAGTCCTTCAGGGTGGCTGCGCCGTCGAGCGTTCCCACCATGATGGTCTTCACGACCGACCACAAGTGGCGCTCTTCGCTGGGCACTTCGGGAAGGGTCGCCACGGCGAATGCGCAGGCGGCGAATACGCCGCCTGCTGCGTTTACGAAGATGTCGTTCTCGTTGCCCTTTTCAGGGAACAGCATAGAGCCGATTTCGCGGGCACGGTCCTCGGCGAACTCGCCCTTTCCGGCCTCACTGAGGTCGGCTATGAGCTTCAGCGGGTTGAACCGCGATCCTTGCCTGGGGTTCTCCAAATCAAGCAGATGGACCTCGTAACCCCTTTCGGCAAGGCATTTTCCGGCCATGCAGTAGATTTCGAGCGACGGGTCCGTGACGAGGAGGTTGTTCTTTCCGGAGAATGACAGCGCGTCTATCGTCGGGTATACCGATCCGCGCGTCTTCTTGGAGCCGCTCGGCGCGCACACCGCGCAATGCACGCATTCCAGCACCGCAGCCTTGCCTCGCACGAAGCCGAGCGCAACGCCGTCCGATGGCTCGGATTTCCCGTTCCACATCGGACAGCTCTCGATTATCTCGCCGGCGGTTTTAATGGACGATTGCTTGCCGAGGATGCCGTTCTCCACTTCGCGCTTGGGCGATTTCGCCGCCTGATAGCATGCGAAGAGGACGATCGCCCCCGCGACGATCGCTAGCCATGCGAGCGCAGGGGCGATCCCGCCTTCGGCGCTCGCGGCCGCCTTCGCATATTCGATCAGCGATTCCGGCCCGCCTTCCAACACTTGGAAGGCATGGGGAATCCATGCCTGGTCGAGCTTGCCGCCCGACATCGCGGCTTGAACGAAAGGCGCGCCAAACGGCAGGGAGGCAATCGCTATTGCGATTGTCGCTCCCGCCACTATGGCGACGCCGGCTATCTTGCTTGCCTTCATCTTACATCCTTTCTCGCACCTTCGCTATGAAGTCGGCTACCTGGCTCGAAGCGCGTCGCGTGGCTTCCAGCGCGCTCTTTATCTCGTTTTCCGTGCTCGCCGCCGTTGACCTGCGAGAATTCAGCCAGCGGCAGAGTTGGTTGAGGTTGCCGCCCGCATGCCGTAGGTCTCGATAGATCTTGTGAAGCTCGCCGACATCGACCTCTATGGGCCGCGGGCCCTGCTCGTCGCGCAGGGCCCGCTTGCGGACGTATTCGGAGATGGTCGTTTGCGCCTCGGTCGCTTTTGTCGATATGGCGGCGTGTTCGGCTTCCGAGACTCGGATGTTGAGTCTTTTGCCGCCGGCTTTCTCGCTGACCGATTTCATCGGGCTTCCTGTCCCTCGTCGTCGGCCTCGCCCTTGGGCCCTAGGATTTTTGCGATGCTCTGGGCTGCGGAGACGTCGTTCTTGCGTATCGCATCGGCGTAGACGTTCAGCGTCAGCGAGACGCTTGAATGCCCGAGTCTCGTCGAGACCGTTTTCACGTCGTTGTTAGCACCGATCAAAAGCGTCGCGTGCGTATGGCGCAGGCCGTGGGGCGTGAGGCCCTCATAGCCGACCTTGCGGGCTCGCACGTAGCCGTTTTCGTCGACGTACTGCGCCTCCGACTCGTAGGAGCCGAAGCCGTGCTCGACGCAAAAGTCGCGGAACATGCGGTTAAAGTTGGTAGGGTCCGTGTTCGTGCCGAGGGGGTTGGCCACCACGGGCGTGTCGTTGTCTTGGACGAGCCGCATGCGCGGATCCATCGTTTGCGGCTGCAAGGCCTTCCATCTTGCGAGGAAGGCCATGGTCGCCGGGTCGAAGCTGACCCAGCGCCGAGAATTGGCGCTTTTGGGCGGTCGAAGCTGGCGGTCGTTGCTGAACTGCTTGCAGACGAACACCGCGTTGGCGTCGAAATCGACGTTCGCCCAATCGAGGCCCAATACCTCACCCTTTCTCAGTCCGCCGAAGAGCATGAGCCTTATCGCCACGGTAAGGGGCGTCGGGCCCTCGCCGTCCAGCAGGGCCGCAAGGCGCTCCGCCTCCTCGGCGCTGAGCGCTTTGGGGGATTTACGCTTGGGCTCGGCGACCTTTATCTTCGCTGCGGGGTTGCGGTCGAGTATGCCGTCGTTGACGGCCTCCTCTAGAATCATCTTCAAACGCTTCGATACGCGTTTGAGCATCGCCTGGCTCATGCCTTGGCTGCCGGAAGCGTCGAGGTAGGCTTTCTTGACCGTGGCGGCCTTGATGTCCTCCAATGCGAGCGGACCGAACATGTCCACCAGCTTAGCAATCTCCATGCGCTCGGATTTTCGCGACAAGGGGCTCTCGCCCAGCACTTCGCGGTGCTCGTAAAAGTCATGGGCGTATTCCGCGAAGGTGAGCTCGCTCCCCGGGTTGTCGAGCTTCGATTGCAGTTCCTTGCGGTATTCCGCAATCGCCGCATCGGCATCCTTGGATGTGCCGTGCACTATGCGTGAAGGTGAGCGCAGGTACTTCCCGGTCTCGGGATCCTTGCCGAGGCTCACCCGTATGCGCCACTTTTTGACTCCGATTCTCTCTTTCTGGCCGCCCCTCACCTCGACCATCACAGCTCACCGCCACGGTCGGTGAAGCGGTGCGATGCGGGGCGGTAGTCGAGCTTGGCGCGCGCCCGTGCGCGTCCGTCGCGGTTCTTCTTAACGTATACGATCATGGGGCGGATGCTCAACGCGGGCAAATCGTCTTCGCTGCATTCGGCCTGATCGATGCTCAAATGCAGAGTGATGTCGTTGTCGTAGTTGACTTGCCCCGATCCCCGGATGGAGCCATCCTTGTTCGTCGCGCACGGAACGATGACGGGGGATCCGGTCTCGTGGGCCAGCTGCGCAAGCTTATGGGAGAGGGCGTCGAATTTCTCGGTGGCCGTTCCTGTGGATTCCCGCGTGGCCAAGAGCTGGAAGTAGTCGCAGATGACGAGGCACGGAACGCAGTGCTTCCTGCTGATCTCCTTGGCCTTCACGGCGACGTGCTCGACGATGCGCATCTCCTTACCGCCGTATTTCTCCGAGCCGTCATAGAGGTAGAGGAACTGCTTGCATTGCTCAAGCATCTCCACGCCGCCGTTGAGGGCGGCCTGCTGCTCCGAGGTCAAGTTCTTGATCCCGTTTTCGCTTTGAAAAGTGGTGTCGATGCCCGGAGCAAAAACATTCGCGAAGTGAGAGGCGAAGCGGCGAAGCATCGTGTGTTCGCCGACCTCGATTGAGGTGAAAAGCACGGGATTGCCTGTACGGATGCGGTTAGCGGTGAGGGTGACGCAGAAGTCGGTCTTTCCCGTGCTGGTCTCGCCGGCGATGGCGACGTACTTTCCCGATATGGTGACGAGCTCTTCATCGAGGGCGTCGATGCCGGTTTGGATTTCCCTTGGTTGTTGCTTAAGGGCTTCCATGATGTCGGGGAAGGCGTCGGCAACGGAAAATAAGGTAGAATCACTCATGCCTGTTCTCCTTACTATGCTTCGGATTACGGGCGATGGGGAGCGTGCTGTTTGGCGACGGGGCGCTCCCCATTTTTTGTTGTGCCAGGAACTCGGCGAGCCCGTATTTGTCGATGCGGATCGACTTGCCGAACCGTATCACCAGATCTGGCGGCAACGAGTGCACGTAGGCGTACGCGCCGCTGCGCGATAGCCCGTACTTACGACGCAGCTCATCGACCGTATATACGTCTGTGGCCATTCTTTCTCCTTTCGATTGGTTGATATGGATGGTAAAGTGTTAGATGAACATCTAACTACTCCGTAGAGTATCAGTATTCTATGGAATGGTCAATATAGATTGATAAGTATATTTAGACGATATATATCATCCGTAGGGAGCGAATATGAAACTGTTTTTGGCGCGAAAGGACAAGAAGCTCCATTCCCTTATATGGGCGCTCGATGCCGAGGAAGCGGCAGGGCTCGATAGGGAAAAGGGCACATTGCTCGATGATTCTGAGGGCATCGCGAAGCTCAACGCGTTCCTCTCGGTCAAGGACCCTTTCGCCCTCATCGCGTCGATTGCTTCGTTCGGCTCCCCGCTATCCCATCGGGAGCTAACTCTGGATGTGTCCTTCGGAATGGAGAAATCGAAGCTGAGGAGGACATACGCGCCCGAGGAATTTTTGAAGAGCAAAACTTTGAGGAGGTTCTCAAATGGCACCAGGGCGATGCTGGCCTCTGAGTGCTGGTTTCTGGTTGCGGGTCCTGGCGAACTGTCCCAAGAGAAGGAATCTGCTGCCCGAAGGGCGGTGTCGGAGTTCGGGTTCGGCGAAGAGAAGGACTTACGGGCTGCAGCGGAATCGTGCCGTGGCGGGGGTCTCGTTGTTGTCGAGCCCTTGCAGGATTGGGTCTGGCTCAAGAATATGCTCGTTCTCATGCTTGCTTTAGGACATTCTCTTGAGAGCGGTTGCTCAGCGCCGCTGCTTGATTGTGGGTTTCGGAAGACGCCTGTCACGAAGTTTGGTGCGGTAGAGGCCCTCGACTCAACGTATACGGCATTCGTCATCCCCGTTGCCTTCAACGAATACTGGCGTAACGAGAAACCTCGTCAACTTCTAAAAGAGGCGATCGAGTATTACGATCCCTTCAGGGAGGAGGGGTTCTTGTCGTGGGCGCCGTATTCGAAAATAGGGTTCGAGAGCATCAACGATTCGTTCCATCGTGTAATCCAATTGAAAGATGCCTCCAGAAAGACAGGTCGGTCTATCCGTTATGTTTCCGACAATCAAATTGACGGGAAGCCCGGAACTTTACGTTCTTTTCGGGAGGATTGGGGCGGAAACCTCTACCTGGCCATTACGGGCGACATAGATAACGAACGAGCGACCGCCGAGTTTTTCTTCGATGCAATGGCAAAAAGCCGTTTGGAATACGGTTGGATCGATTACGACTTTGCTGTTGACGCCGACAGGGATGGGGGATTGATGGCGCGAACCCTGGAAAGCCAAATCTGGCTGACGTTGCTCGGGCGCGGCGGAGTTTATATTGGCATTTGCGAGAGATGCGGACTTCCTTATCTAGTAAAGGGAAGAACCCGAAAACGCTTTTGCTCTCATAATTGTCTTCAGATGGCCAAAAAAGAGAGCTGTTAACTTTGGTTTAAGCTGAGACCTGATTGGCGTGGTTTTCAATGATATATAGCGCCCACATTTATGAGTGATTCCCCGAATCGTTCATAAATGTGGGCGTATCGGGGGAGTTTGAGGGGGTGAAGCCCCCTCAATCGACTCGGTAGTGCATGCTGCTTATTGATGCTGTTGATGAGGCGGGTGATTTAGAACTAGCCACTTTGGGAAAGGGCAATCAAGTCTGCCCGAGGCTCTTTGGCTAGGCGCGCGCGTGCGCCTTTAGAAGCGCCGGCGCGAGCCTAGCCAAGCAGAGCCTCGATGTCAAGGCTCCCGACAGGCGGCATGGGCAAATCATGGGCAAAACGTTGTGATATTGCCTGGATTAGATTATACTCAATGAAATCGAAACAGGACTGACCAGGCATAACGCACTTATTGGACTAGAGGTTTTTCCTCATAATCCTTTGGTTCTCGGTTCGAATCCGGGCGGGCCCACCAAAACATTCAAGGCCAACGGCTTGTCCCGTTGGCCTTTTCTTTTGCATCTTTCTAGTATTAGGAAGCGGCGCGGTCCGTTGGCGGCGGGTTGTGCTCGCACCATGGGATAGCTTGCCATGCATTCCTCATCTTGTCGCCGGATCATCGCCGAAATTCGGCAATATGGGCAATCATGGGGGCAATAAAAATGCCGCCTGGATATCTGGCGGCATTTTCATAACTTCGCTTATGCGCGGTGAGTTTCGCTTAGCCGACTAACATCTAGAACCCCAGGTCCTCGGCAATCAGAATCACCTTGATGCGACCGGCTTGGCGGCTGTGGCGCGTTACCACCACGTTGCAGCACATGCATCCGGCGTCGTGGCAGTTGCCGCAAACGCCCGTGCGCTCGCAGGGCGTATCCGTGTGCAGGCGCGCGGCGTTCGGCGGGCATGCCATGGTGTGAATGCGCTTGATGCCGGCGTCCACGTCCTCCACTACCTTGTTCATGCCCACCAGCACGTATACTTCGCGCGGACCATGCAACAGGCAGGCAAGGCGGTTGGAGTTGCCGTCGATGTTTACCAGCTCGCCTTTGCGCGTGATGGCGTTGGCGCTCATGAAGAAGCAATCGCTAGCGAAGTGCTGCAGCAAGATCTCGCGCGCTTCCTCGGGCGTGGTCGCCTTCGCGCGGTCGATCATGCGGTAATCGCCGGCTTCCAGCATGGACTTCACGCCCGTTTCCTTGAACGTCTCCGTGCCGCCCCAGGCGATGGAGGCGCCAGCGGGCACCAGCTTGCGCACCAATTCCACGGCATCGGCGGAGGTTTCGCAGAAATAGCCTTCCATGTTGCGGCGCTCAAGCTGTTTGATGATGGTTTGCGCCGTTTGCGCGAATGCAAGGGTGCGGGGGTTTTCCATGGTGCGCTCCTTCTCTCGTCTGGCGAATGGTTCCATTGTGCCACGTTTCAGCGGCGCGGTTGCATTGCGGCTGGAAAACGGCCTCAGATGATTCGCATCCGAACAGGGCATAAGCGCTATACTGGAACAACTACTGAATTCCCGCCTAACTATGAATGTGAGGGCATAATGGGCGATAGCTTCGAAGCCAGCAAGAAACGTAGCGATGAGATTCGCGCCGACCTTTCCGTGAACCCGAGCAAATACTGCATGCTCACGGGCGACCGCCCCACGGGCAGGCTGCATCTGGGCCATTACTTCGGCACCATCCGCGAGCGCGTGGCGCTGCAGAACCTTGGCGTCACCTCCCGCATTATCATCGCGGACTACCAGGTAATCACCGACCGTGATACCACGGCAAACATCCAGGACAACGTGTACAACATGGTCATCGACTACCTGGCTTGCGGCATCGATCCGGAGAAGACCATCATCTTCACCCACTCGCAGGTGCCGGCACTCAACCAGCTCATGCTGCCGTTCCTTTCCCTGTGCACCGAGGCCGAGCTTGAGCGCAACCCCACGGTGAAGTCCGAGCAGGAAGCCTCCGGCCACGCGCTCACCGGCCTTTTGCTCACCTATCCCGTGCACCAGGCGTGCGATATCCTGTTCTGCAAGGGCAATATCGTGCCCGTGGGCAAAGACCAGCTGCCGCATATCGAGCAAACCCGTCAGATCGCCCGCCGCTTCAATGAGCGCTACGGCCATGTGTTCCCCGAGCCCGAGGGTCTGCTCACCGACGCCGTGCTCATTCCTGGCCTTGACGGTCGCAAGATGTCGAAGAGCTACGGCAACGCCATCAGCCTGTCGGCCACGGCCGAGGAGACGGCGAAGCTTATCAAGAAGTCCCAGACCGACTCCGAGCGCTTTATCACCTTCGATCCCGACAATCGCCCCGGCGTGTCGGCGCTTATCACCACGGCGTCGCTGTGCACCGGCCGCGGCGAGCAGGAGATCGCCGAGGAGATCGGCAACGGCGGTTCGGGCCAGCTGAAGAAGTACGTCACCGAAAGCGTGAACGACTTCCTGGCTCCTATCCGCGAGCGTCGCGTGGAGCTTGCGGGCGACATGGACTACGTGAAGGACGTCCTGCGCGAAGGCAATCGCCGCGCCAACGAGATTGCGAATCAAACCCTGGAAGAAGTACGCGAAGCCATGGGCATGGTGTACTAGGGAAACGAAAAGCCGCCCTCGGGCGGCTTTTT
>CAKUJT010000081.1 GCA_934661765.1 uncultured Senegalimassilia sp. | reverse complement strand
CTGTATGGAAAATATGAAAAAAGGAGAGATTTTATTTATGTCGGAAACAAAATGTGGAACCGTGAAATGGTTCAGCGCAAAAAAAGGTTACGGATTTGTAACCGGGGAGGATGGGGAAGATTACTTTGCCCATTTCTCCCAGATTAAAATGGAAGGTTTTAAAAGGCTTTCCGGCAAGCAGCCTGTACAGTTTGAAGTCGGTGCCGATGAAAATGGCAGGGAAATTGCCGTGAATATTGTCCCTCTTACAACAGGGGAAGAAGCGTAAGAGCGAACAAATTTCGAAACACAAAATATATAAAAAATGTGTTTGACAGCCACTATATCTTGTGGTAACCTTTAAATGAAATCATATTTTATCAGCCATTACATGGTTGATCTTTCATTTGGATCCGGACATTCCGGATGATTATCTTTTGGGCAGTTCGCCCTAAAACCAGCAAATACTTTGGAACATTGGAAGACGCGAAGAGAAAGGTTTTCTTTTGGTGTCTTTTTTTGTTAAATAAATGAAAAGGAGGAGCCAGAATGAGAAAAATCAAAGAGACTGTACTGGTCAAAATGAAAAAAAGAAGTGCCAAATAACCCAAAAAGAAAAGGAGAAGATTTATGCAGGAAGTAAACTGGGATGATGTAAATTTATTAGAACTTGGAGTGCTGCTTGACATGGCAAAGGATGGATATTTTTTCCAGATTGCGGATGGACGCATCAGATCCATTGTAGTAAAGCTCATATCCTGAACTCAAAGGAGGGGCTATGTACTATAAGGATGATTTTAACGTGACATTTAAAGAGGAATCTGCTTTTTACAGATATCTGGATGATGTTGAGAAAAGGGCTGAATGGTTCCGTGCACAGAGTAAGGATCTGAAGGTAGAAGCAGTAACAAAAGATAGCATCTGTTCCCCGATTGGAAACATCAATCTGGAATATTTAAAAGATGATACCCTGAAAAATTCCGGGCTGATGATAAAAACCCCGGACCGCAGCTTCTATCTTGGAATATCCGCAGTCAAAAGCTTAAAAGGCAGAGCACGGATTGATGGAAAGGCTCTTGCAGAACTGGACAAGGAAACCCTTGCCTATATTCTGAATGAATGCCTGAAAGTTTCTAAGGGAAAATCCCTACTCCGCTTTTGTGAAGGCAAGGTGCGGGCAGTTTTATCCGGTGATGAAAAGGATTATTCAATTATGTCCATGCCGGAGGTCTACACAATTGCAGGAGCTTATATCTATAGTGATTTTGAAACAGCTGCCTTTAAGTCCGGATGTGCAGACCACAATCTGGTAAATGCAACATGGGAGTTAAGGGACCAGCGGCTGAACGAATCTTATCAGGAATTATTAGGCCGTTATGGGAAAACTTTTAATGGGGAACTGTCTGCGTCAGTCAGGATCAGCACATCTGATGTAGGAAGCTCCGGTGCCAATATATTTTATACGGTGTCTGTTAATGACCAGTACATTATATTAGGAGAAACCCTGAAAGTGCGCCATAAAAACTGCAAGGGAACCGAAGATTTCAACCAAAATATGGCATCTATTTTTGAATACTATAAGGCAGCTGTACAGGAGGTTTTGCAGCTTTGTGATATCTGGGTGAATCACCCGCCGAATGCCATGATCGGTATCATGAAGCAGGCCGGCTTTTCCAAAAAGCTGATTGCAGAAACGGTAGAACGCTACCGCGCATCTGCTGGAGAGCAACCTTGCAGTGCCTATGAAATTTATTGTGGAATCTGTGATGTTATTTCAATTGCAAGACAGCAGGAAACCAATGAACGGGGACTGCTTCTTCTGGAAGAAAAAGTGGCAGCCTGTGTAAACAGGCGCTGGCACGAGCTTGACATTCCAGGTGAAATTAAATATTAGGTAAAAACAGACGAAGGCAGGAAATCCTGTCTTTTTTGTATGCAGGAGGAAATTATGCAGTATCCGGATTGGCTTATGAAAGCAAAAGAATCTAAGAAACTACTCCAGTGGATACAGGATCCGGTGCACAGCTTCAAAATGTTTCACGGTCGGCTATTACTAAAATGCCAGGAAGAGGACTGCATAGTGTTTTATGCAGTTGATTCCAAGGAAAAGGATTGTTTACAGCTTAAGGAACCAAAACTTTGTGGTGTACTTTATCTGCCGGATTATTTTTTGTATGAAGTGGACACTGCTTTTTATGAAGCAGTCGGGATACCTGCCGATTTCATTTTTCCAACCAGGGAAAATCTTAAAAAAGAGGTGGAAAGCAGGGTCACCCATCTGGTGAAAAATCTGATTGATACAAAATGGGACAAGCTCCTGTTAAAGTACCAAAACCAGAGGGACAGCCTTTTTCCTAATATAAACCGGACACAGGTGCAGGAAACTTCCAAAAGATACCTGAAGGCCCAAATAAAGCCGGAGGAGCTGTTTTACAGTCCAAAGTTTTCCTTTGCAAAAATGCAGGTGGAGTACACGGATGTAATGTTTCTTTACTGCCTGAACCACCACGAGAAGGCTGTACAAATGATTGCAGATAAATGGCTGAAGGAATCTCTTTGGGAGATTTCCCAGAGAAGGATCTACCTTGGATGTGTCCGCGAAGAAATGGAAGAGCTGCAAAAAAAGGCAGCATAAAGGAGGAAATGGATTTATGAGTAAATTTGAGTATCTGAATCTGACTCAGAAGATGATCAAAATAAGAAAGATGGTGCCAAAGTTGATACGGAAACGGTACAGCGAAGAAGTACCTTATGATTTTGTGCGGCTGGATGATATTTATGAATACCTTACCCCGGCGCTTACGAAATATGGCGTGGATTTTGAGGTACTTACCGAAAAGCCCACCCAGGTGGATCCTTCCGGAAACCAGGTATATCTGATGCCATTTGGCAATTTATGGCGGTATGAAGCAGATCTGAAGCTCTGCTGGGTAAATGCAGATCGTCCAAATGAAAAAAGTTACAGTGACATTCATGTGGTCGGAACCAATGAGGTTCCGGACAAAGCCAAAGGTGCAGCCTGGAGCTATGGACTGAAATATTATCTATTAAATAAGTATAACATCGTCCAGGCAAACACCGAGGATCCGGACATGCGCGGCCCTGCTCCGGATGGCGACAAAACAAAAAAAGAAAAAACACAAAACAAAGTAGAAAACACGAAACCAGACTTATCCCCTAAGAAAACGGTTTCGGTTACTAATGCTGTAAAATCAGAGCCCCAAAAGAAGGAAGCCAAAGAAAAACCAGAACATCCCCCGAAATCTGGTTCTTCTGTGGCTTCTGCTGAAGAAATCGGACAGTCTATAACACAAAACGAAAAACTTACCTCGAAGACAGTTCGTAATGGCAATGCAGTGAGTGGCAAACAGACTGTTAAGATTTCAGAAGATTCTTTTGATCTTGAAATCAGTCCTGACGAGATCCGTGATTTACAGGATAATGATGATAATTTACCAGGCCAGATGCAGTTTGGCATGGAAGAAAAGAACCCAGAAGAGGTTTTTGAAGAGACAGACCAGGAAGAGGAAGAATTTCACCTTGTCAGTGAGGAAGATGAAAATCCATTTGACGACGAGAAGGAAGAAGAGACTGCAGAAGATTTCCCTATGGATTCAGAAGAGGATGATGTGGAAAAAGCGAAAAAAGTAATATGTAACTTTGGCTTATTTAGTGGGATGCCTCTTGGTGAAATCTTGTATAAACCAGACGGTCCAAAAACTTTAAGATGGATGGGAAGCGGATATAAAGGAAGCAATAACGAAATGAGGGAGGCTGCGAAGATTATTATGGATTACGAAGATCACAAAAAAATAGCAGCATAAAAAGATTGTGGCTCCGGAAATACGGAGCCACATTTTTTAGGAGGAATCATGTACGAACATCCATTTACCATAAAAGAAGTGGCGTGGCTGTTATCCATCCGTTGTCTTGATGGCGGCTCCGCCCAGGAATTCCCGGTGGAATGCCCATACTGCGGTGACACCAGAGGAAAATGCAGTTTTTGTGTCAGTAAAAATGGAGAAATGAAAAATGTTTTTAACTGTTTCCACTGTGGGGAAAGCGGAAATATGCTTACCCTGTATGCAGACATTATGGGATTTTATGGAGCAGACCGGTGCAAGGAAGCTTATCAGGATATCCGGAAACGGCTGGAACTTAACAGGCAGGTGACAGGAAATGGGTATAAAAAGATAACAGCCAGTTCTGGCATGAAAGAGGCGGTGCCTAAAAGATCACCCGAGTACCTGGATTTTGTGTACCGGGAACTGCTTTCCCTTTTAAAGCTTCAGGAGCGCCATAGACAGGATTTTAAAAGACGCGGTGCAGCTGACATAGAAATAAAGGAACTGGAACAAAAAGGATATAAAAGTATTCAACCGGAAAATTCTGTTTCTATAGCAGAAAAACTGTTGGAAAAAGGCTTAAGACTGGATGGAATCCCAGGTTTTTTCCGGAACCGGGACGGTATATGGGAAGCAGCTTTTTATGAGGGAAACCAGGGCTATCTGTGTCCGGTGTATTCCCTTGATAGAAAAATAGCAGGTTTTCAGATACGTGTTGACAATCCTATAAATCACCGGAAATATATCTGGTTTACAAGCAGTGGATTTTCGGGAGGGACTTCAAGCGGCAGCCCGGCCGGGGTGTCCGGCTATATAAGCCCGGTACAAAGGAGCATCCATGTAACAGAAGGAATTTTAAAGGCAGAGCTTGCCAGCCTGAGAAGTGGATATCCTTATATTGGAATCCCAGGGGTGGGAAACTATAAAAGTCTGTTGCCTGTGCTTGCAGATTTAAAAAGCAGGGGGTTACAGACCGTGTACGAATGTATGGATATGGACAAAATGATGGATATTACCTGCCGTTGTGACTGTATGGAAAAGTGCATCGTATGTGGGACACCGGAACGGTTGTTGAGAAAGCAGGAGTGCCCACAAAAAAGGAGGAAGCGTGATACCATCCGGAAAGGATGCCTTAAACTGTACGACATGTGCAAAAAGCTTGGGTTAAACTGCCAGAGAATCAGCTGGGATGCGGATGCAGACGGTTTGTGGCTCGGCAATTACAAGGGCGTGGATGACTGGATTTACAGCAAGCCACCAGAAGAAAAAGAGAGTTTTTATTGATTTAGTCAAATAAAAGGGGATCTGAAATCTGTATTCAGGTCTCTTTTTATCTGGCTAAACAGGCCAGTAGAAAGGAGAAAAAGATGGAAATCAGGGACAGACCATGCCTGGTAAAAACCAGGGACAAACCATTATCTAGGAGAGGAGAAAAACATTGGGTAAATTTAAGGGAAAAAGATGGCTTGCAGGTGCAATGGCGGTTATGCTGTGCTGCAGCAGCTTCCTTCAGACAGGTGTTTTTACAGTATCCGCTGAAACGGAAACAGAAGTGTCGCAGGAGGCTGTGCAGGAACCGATGGCAGTAGAGAAAACAGAAGAAGAACTGATCGCGGAGACCGTTGCTGATCCTTCTCTTGCTCTTGAAATTAAGCAGGGAACTGCCTTTGATGTAGCGAAAGATTTTACAGGGTTAGGCTTAAAAGATGGTGACAGGGCAGAACTGAAAAAGGCTGCCATGGAGGATGGAACCACATTTGATTCTGGAAGACCGGGGATCTATAAATGTGTTTATCAGATCACACCCAAAGAAGGTGATTCTTATCTGGTTGCAAGAACCATTACCGTAACTGAAAAAGAACCGGAAACCCAGGCTGCTGGAGATTCCGGTTCTGAGGAGTCTGGGGACAGCGAAGATCCTGACCCTCTGCCGGAACAACCGGCAGTTGCTGTGGAAGTTCCGGCAGAAGAGGAAAATAGGGATGCAGATCTGGCAGAGGTACCAGTAGAAGGTGAAGAAGCAGATGTGTCTGTGGAAACAGAAGTGGATACAGAAGAGAAACCGGAGAACACAACAGAGACAGATATTCAAGAGGATGATGGTTTTGGTTCTGAAATTCTTCCAGAGGAAGAGTTTGACTCTGAACTGGAACGCGCTGAGGAAGAGAACACTGTGGATCCGGAAACCGGACTGACACTCGGTGAAGTGTTAGAACAGGCCCAGGAACAGAACCTGGATCTTATGGAAATGGAAGAAGGGGAAACTGCATCTTTTATTGCTACATATGCTTCTACCACAACCGATGTCAGTGTAACACGTGGAAGCTGCTATTATTACAGTGACTATGATCTCGGCTCTTACCTGACCTATAAATATACCGTCAGCTTTAACAATGTAACAGCAACTGCCTATTGCATTCAGCCGTCCAAGAGTAGTCCAGGGGATGGTGTATTTAAGATTACCAGACTGGGAGATGGAAAGAAACTTGCCAAGGTCTGCTACTATGGTACAAAGGCATCCGGAGTTAATGGTTTCTTTAAAACAGAGCATCCGGATTTTTCCGCAGGAAAGCAGTTTGTAATTACCCATCTTGCAGTATCATACGCAAGTGGAAGTGACGATGCATTTTCCGGTGCAAATGCAACCGGACAGGCACTTGCTATGGAATTATATAACTATTGCATGGCTCAGCCGGAGATCCCAGATGTAGCCATGGCGTTTTCCAATCCGAATGTGACTGCTTACATTGATGGAAGTGAGCAGCGCACAGAAGAAATCAAGTTCAAGGCAGATACCCTGCAGAACATTACCATGAAGCTTCCGGCCGGTGTGGTATTTCATAACGTGGATACCGGTGAAACAAGCGAAGGTGGTGCTAAGGTAAAGGTGTATGGTGGAACAACGTTTTATCTATCCGCACCCCTGAATCAGGCCACAGCCGTTGCGGGTTCCTGGAAATCCACTATGAAGGGTTATATTACGAAGGATTTTTCCGCATATAAAGTAACCACTGGTACTGATACCCAGAACCTGGCCCTGGTATTCGGCGAGGGTGTGGACGATGAGAAATACGTGGATTTTTCCGTTACCTGGCTTCAGCAGGCAACTATTGAAATCATAAAAAAAGACAGAGGTTCCAATGCCCTTTTAGCTGGCGCGGTTTATGGCGTGTATGGTGATGAAGCCTGCCAGAACCTGATTGTGGAAATGCCTCCGACAGATGAAAACGGTGTTTCTTCTGTCACCATTGATAAAACCCAGGATGTGGTTTATTTAAAAGAAATCACAAGCCCTGTCGGATATCTTGTGGATGCCACTGCCCATGATGTGACCCTTGTCATGGGAAGCAAAGTTACCATGGAACTGCTGGACGATGAGAAAAAAGCTTCTCTTACCGTCTATAAAGAGGGTGAAGTTTTAACAGGTGCAGATGTAACGAATGAAAAGGTAACCTTCCGTTATGAAACAAGAAGGCAAAAAGGTGCGGTATATAATGTCTATGCAGGAGCGGACATTGTGGCTGCAGATGGATCTACTATTTATCAGAATGGTGCCCTTGTAAAAGAAGGTCTGACAACCGGTGAAGACGGAAGTGCAACCCTTGATAACTTAAACATAGGAACCTACGTGGTAACCGAGACACAGGCACCGGATAAGCTGGTCTGCACAGGCGAATCCCAAACCGTAACCTTATCAGCTGCCGGTGAAAATGAAGAAGTTTCTTTTAGCACGGTTACCTTTACCAACGACAGACAAAAAGCCTCCGTATCTTTGGTAAAACAGGATGGGGAAACCACACAGCCACTTGCAGGTGCTGTTTTTGGAATGTATGCAGGAAATGATATTGTATCTGCAGACGGGAATGTGATCGTCAGAAAAGACACCCTGATTGAAAAGGTGGCTACTGGTACGGATGGAAAAGCAGGTTATACCGCAGACCTTCCGGTTAACAATTCCTACTATATCAAAGAACTTCAGGCACCCCAGATGTACGTGTTAAATACTTCTGATGTTTATTCCTTTGCATTTAATTATGCAGGGGACAAAGAGAAAAAGATAGAATTTACACATACTTTTACAGATGAGCGCGTCCGTGTGAATATCCATCTTACAAAGGAAGACAGTGAGACGGGAAAGAACGCACAGGGAGATGCAACTTTAGAAGGTGCTGTTTATGGACTTTATGCAAGGGACGCAATTGGTTACCCGGATGGCAGCAGCGGTGTCCTTTATCCAAAAGACGCCCAGGTTGCTACACTTACCACCGACAAAGCTGGAAATGCAAGTGTATCCGGTCTCTATCCTGGAAAATACTATGTAAAAGAGATTACTCCGCCTGCAGGTTATGTCCTGGATGAAGAAGAGCATGATGTGGAAGGCAGCTATGAAGGTGACCAGGTGAAAGAAATCAATTGTACCATTACAGTTGCCGAGAATGTGAAAAAACAGCCGTTCCAGCTGATTAAGGCTGCAAATAACGGAAAAACAGATGCCGATCTGTTAAAAGGCGCCGGATTTTCCGCTTATCTCGCAAGCAGCTTAAGTACAAAAGAGGATGGTTCCTATGATTTTGCAAATGCCGTTCCTGTAGTACTGACAGAAGATGGAAAGACCGAGATTTTTACGGACGAAAAAGGCTATGCCTGCACAATCCCCCTTCCATATGGAACTTATGTGGTAAGGGAAACTACAACACCGCATAATTTCAAACCAGTTGCTGATTTTACGGTTATAATCAGCGAAAATAAGTCAGAGCCACAGGTTTGGCGGGTCCTTTTAGACGGAGAATTTTCTGCAAAACTAAAAATCATTAAACAGGATGATGAAACCAAGAAGCCGGTCCTGGTTGCAAACACCGAGTTTAAGATTTACAACCTGGATGAAGGAAAATACGTGGAGCAGACCACAACTTATCCAAGTACCGTTACCCATAAATCTTATTTTACTGATGAAAATGGTTATCTGATCCTGCCAAGTGCTCTTAAATGCGGCAACTACCGGATCGAGGAAGTAATGGCCCCGGATGGCTATACCCAGAATACCAATTATGTAGAAATCAAGGTGGACAGCAACACTGCTTACCAGATGGATTCTACAACTGGGGATGCAATCATTACGGTTGTCTATGAGAATCATCCGGCAAAAGGAAAGCTCATCATCCATAAATCCGGGGAAACCCTAAAATCGTTCAAAAAAGATTTTACCTACGAGGAAACTTCCCTTTTGGGTGCTGAGTTTGCGGTTTATGCCGCAGAGGATATTTATACTCCGGACCACCAGGTGGATGAACAGGGTAACCGTGTTGTTATTTATGCAAAAGATACCCTGATCCGAAAGGTTACAACGGATGAGAAGGGAGAAGCAGTTTTGGCTGATCTTCCCCTTGGAACTTACCTCGTAAAGGAAACCAAAGCTCCAACTGGTTTTGTGCTTAATTCTGAAAGCAAGGAAATTACTTTCCTGTATAAAGACCAGGATACTCCGGTCGTGGAGGAAACCGTGGAATTTTCCAATAAGCGCCAGAAGGTAGATCTTAAAGTAGTAAAAGAGGATGCCGAAAATGATAAAAAACTGGAAGGTGCCGAATTTGGAATTTATAACAAAAATGACATTTTATCCGGTGATAAGGTGATCGTAAAGGCAGATACCCTGCTTCAGAAGGTCATGAGTGATAAAAACGGACTGGCACAGTTTACCCTTGATCTGCCTCTTGGAAAGTATTATGTGAAAGAACTGCAGGCACCGGAAGGTTATGTTTCCTCGGATGAAATTATGGAATTTGATGCCAGCTACCAGGGACAGGATGTTAAGGTGGTAAAATTATCTGCTACAAAGAAAAACCAGCCAACGACTGTTGAAATCACAAAAGCAGATGTGACTACCGGTGTGGAGCTGGACGGTGCTTCCTTACTTATCCTGAATAAGAAGGGCGAAGTAGTGGATTCCTGGACATCTGTAAAGGACAAACCACATGTAATAAAAGGCTTAAAAGTTGGAGATACTTATACTCTTCGGGAGCAGATTGCGCCGTATGGCTATTTACGCACAACAGATATCACCTTTCAGATTTCCGATACCGCAGAGGTTCAGAAGGTAAGGATGGAAGATGATGTTCCCATTGCACGCCTGCTGGTAAATAAAAAAGGTGAATTCCTGGACGATGTTACCCTGCTTGATAATGCCAAAGGTGTAGTGGAGCATTTCTTCAGTTATGTGACCGGAAGTCTGACAGATGTTTCCTTTAATGTGTACGCCGCCGAGGATATCCGTGCAGCAGATGGTGTGAGCGAAAATTATTATACAAAAGATCAGCTGGTGGGTACCATTACGACTGATGGAACAGGTATAGCAGAACTGGACAATCTGCCGCTTGGCAAATATTATATTGTCGAAAAAGAAACCTCCTATGGATATGTATTAGATGACGAGCCAAGATACGTGGATCTTACCTACCGTGACCAGGACACTCCGGTTGTAACCTATAGTGCGGACTGGCAGAACCGCCGTCAGAAAGTACAGGTAAATGTATTAAAGAAAGAAAAAGATAGCGACAAGGTTCTTTCCGGCGCTATCTTTGGACTTTTTGCAGCAGAGGACATTACATCTGCAGGCGGTAAAGTACTGATTGAAAAGGATACCATCATTGAGTTGAAGACCACAGATGAAAGCGGATGGATCCACTTTATTGCAGATCTTCCAATCCGTGCAAAGTATTACCTGAAAGAAATCTATGCACCTGACGGATATG
>CAKUJT010000080.1 GCA_934661765.1 uncultured Senegalimassilia sp. | reverse complement strand
GCAGCCTCCACGAACCAGCTGGTGATGCTGGTGGGGTGCGTGATGGCGGTGCCGACCACGACGGCCCATGCACCGGCGTCCATGGCAGCCTTCGCATCGGCCGGCGTATGCACACGGCCCTCGCAGATGACGGGCTTGCCAGGGAACTCTTCCACCGCCTGGCGAACCAGCGCAACATCCGGGCCGTCGGCCATGCCGCAGTCGATGGCGGCGCCGGGGTGCGAGAGCGTGGTGGAGGCGATATCGCAGCCGATGGCGAACGCATGGCGGATGTCCTCGATGGTGGAGCAGTCCGCCATCACGAGCACGCCCTCCTCCTTCAGCGGGCGCACCGTATCCTCAAGCGTCTTGCCATCCGGACGCGGGCGGTCAGTGGCATCGATGGCCACGATGTCGGCGCCGGCCATCACGCAGGCGCGCGCATGGCGAAGCGTAGGCGTGATGTATACGCCCTCGTGGCCTTCCTTCCAGATGCCGATGACAGGCACCTCGGTACGGCCCTTGATGGCCGCGATATCGGACAGGCCCTGGCAGCGGATGCCGCCGGCGCCGCCCAGCTCGCAGGCACGTGCCATCTGCGCCATGGTCTCGGGGTGGCGCAGCGGCTCGCCCATGTATGCCTGGCAGCTGGCGATGACCTTGCCGCGCAATTGTTCGATAATGGGATCCATTTCCCCATCCTTTCACGATTGAAAACAAGCGGCGCCCGTAGCCGCGAATCAACGGCGTCGGGCGCTGCGAATACCGACGAAAGCTACTCCTGCGGCTCTTCCTTATCCAGTTGCTCCTGGGGGCCATGCGGCTCGTCAGCCTCATCGAACGCTTCAAAACCCTCGGCGTCGTCAAACTCGTCCAGTTCCTGCTGGGCCTCTACATCCTCCAAGTAATCCAGCAGATCCTCGGCAGCGCCGATGAGCGGGGCGTGCCCGCCCAGCTCGGCAGCAAGGATAGGCAGACCACGCTGCGCCAGCGGGATCTGGCGCTCGAAGCCTTCCTGTACCGCCGCACGCCACTTGGAGCCCGCCTTGGGCACCGAACCGCCGATGACCACCATATCAGGGTCGAGCAGGTTCGTGATGCCCGCGATTGCCTCGCCCAAGGCGATGCCGGCGGTCATGATGACCTTATGCGCTGCAGGCTCGCCCTCGGCTGCGCGGCGGGAGATCTCGGCACCATCGATGTGGTTGCCCGTGACCTCGGCATAGCGCGCCTCGATGCCGCTTCCCGACGCCACCAGCTCCAAATGGCCGGCACCGCCGCACACGCACGGGATGCCCACGGCCTGCGAGCAGGCGATATGCCCGATCTCGCCGGCGAAACCGTGGTTGCCGCGCACCAGGCGCCCATGGGCGATCACGGCACCGCCGATGCCCGTGCCGGCAGCGATCATCATGCAGGTATCGGCCCCGCTGGCAGCGCCCCAGCGCGCCTCGCCGAGCGCATGGGCCTGCACGTCGTTGAGCACCGAAACCGGCAGCTCGCAAGACTCCTCCAAGCGCTCCTTGATGGGCTGGCCGGTCCACCCGGGCATGATCTCGTTAGCGTACGCGATGCCGCCCGTGACCGCATCCACGCGGCCTGCGGTGGACACGCCGATGCCGAGCACCTGCTCGCGGCGCGAGCGCGCCTCGGCAAGCACCGTGTTCGCCACATCGCAGACAGTGACGAGCACGGGGCCTCCCCCGCGCTGCGCCTGCGTGGGCACCTGGGTTTCGAACACGACTTCAGGGGCAGCGTCGATCTGCTCGTATCGCAGCAGCGCGCCGGCGATCTTCGTGCCGCCGATATCAAGCGCCGCAACGTATGCGGGATATTCCATGCACCCCACCCTTCCCTTTTCGAAAAGCACCTTATCACCTGGTGCTGACCATGGTACCGCAAACAAAAAAAGCCGGCGCGGGTGGAACCTGCGCCGACTTGCAAAAGCGAAGAAAAGCTACTTGCGGATGGGAGCGTCCGCGTCCATGAGACCGGCCTTCTTGATGACCTCGACGATGGCCGCGACGTCCTCGCCCTCGAGCGGCTGGACGGGCTCGCGCATCTGGTTCGTGTTGAACACGCCCATCTGCCACAGAGCCGTCTTGAACGCGCCCACGCCGGCGCCGAAGCCGACGGTGGCCTTGACCACGCGGGTCAGGAACATCAGGCGGGCCAGGTGGTCCTGGATCTCCTTGACGCGGTTCCAGTCACCGGCCTGTGCTGCCTTCCACTGCTCCACGTAGCTGTGCGGGTCAAGGTTGGCAAGGCCCGGAACGCTGCCGTCGGCGCCAGCCAGATACGCGCCGTCGACGCACACCTCATGGCCGGTGAGCAGCTGCAGCGGGTGACCGGCATCCTCGTTCTCGAGCACCAGCCAGCGGAAGCTGACGTCGTCGCCGGAGGAATCCTTCACGCCCTGCAGCACGCCGTCCTTGCCCAGACGCACCAGCATGGTGGGATCGAGCTTGGTGTGCACGCACACGGGCAGGTCGTAGGCGAACAGCGGCAGATCGGTATGCTCGCGGATGGCGCGGAAGTGACGCTCGGTCTCCTTCGGGCCGCCCAGAGCGTAGAACGGGGCGGTGGCGACGAGCGCGTCGACGCCGTAGCCCTTGGCGCGCTTAGCCTGGTCGACCACGCGCAGGGTTTCCATGTCGATGATGCCGGCGAGCACGGGCACGCGATGGTTCACGATGGCCACGGCCTCCTGCAGCACGTGATAACGCTGGGCATCGGTGAGGAACGCGACCTCGCCCGAGGAGCCCAGGAAGAACAAGCCGTCGACGCCGGCGTCGATCATACGGTTGATGGAGCGCTCGAAGGCCTCCAGGTCAAGCTGCTTCTTCTCGGTCAGCGGGATGACCACCGGGGGGATTACGCCGTGGAACGGGGAATCGGTCATGATGAGTACCTTGCCTCTTTCTTTCTGTTGAGCAAACTTCAATGAGGATAGTATCGAGGCTCGCGGTTCGTCAACGAACTGGCCAACGTTTCACAAACAAAGGATGGAATCCGCCTTACGGTGCGAACAGGCGCCCGAACGGCGCAAACCTCATGGCTGCAGCGCAGCCGAACACCCCAACGCTACGCGATGGCCTTCCCTCGAAGCACCACGTGCTTGATGTTCAGGTCGCGGTCGAGCACCACGGCATCGGCCTGATAGCCCGGGGCGATGGCGCCCAGCTTGCCGTCAAGCCCCAAGGCGCGGGCCGGGTTGACCGTTGCGGCCTTCACGGCGCTGGTCAGCGGGATGCCCATGGAGCGAACCGCAGTACGCATGCACGACATCACGTCAGAAACGCTGCCGGCAAGGCTGCCGTTTGCGATGGTGGCGCGATTGCCCTTGACGAAGAACTGCTGACCGCCCAGCTCGTATTCGCCGTCCCCCAGCCCACAGGCGCGCAGGCTGTCGCTGATCAAGATCATGCGGTCATCGCCGAACAGGGCGAACGCCAGGCGCACCATAGCCGGATGGATATGCACGCCATCAGCGATGATCTCGGCCGTGACGTCGTTGCGCTCCGCACCGGCGGCAATGGGGCCGGGCTCTCGATGATGCAACGCGGGCATAGCATTGAACAGGTGCGTCATGTGGCGTGCGCCGGCATCGAAAGCCGCGCACGCGTCATCGTAGCCGGTGCACGTATGGGCGACGGAAACGCGCACATCATGCGACACCTGGCGGATGAACTCCAGGTTGCCCGGCTGCTCGGGGGCTACGTCCACCAGCTTGATGAGCCCCTTCGCCTGCTGCTGTAGACGGCCGAACTCCTCGATGGAGGCGCTGCGCACGTACTCGGGGTTCTGCGCGCCCACCTTGTCGGGAGCGATATAGGGACCTTCCATGTTGATGCCGACGATACCGGCCTCCCCCGCTGCGGTTTCGTGAGCGGCAACGCTCGCTACGATGGGCGCCAGGCGCTCTTCCGGAAGCGTCATGGTGGTCGGGCAGATGGAAGTCACGCCCCGGCTTGCCTCGTAAGCCGCGATCGCGGAGATGCCCTCATCGGAGGCATCGCAGAAATCGTGGCCCATGGCCCCGTGGAAATGCACGTCTATCAGGCCAGGGATCACATAGCACCCCGATGCATCCAACGTATCAGCAGCGCCGCCCACGCTGCCCGCTTCGTCTCCCGATGCCTCGATGCGGGAGAAGGCCTGCCCCTCCACCACCACATCGCGCTCGCGGAAGCACTGACCGTCGAACACCTTTCCGTTTGCAATGCGCATATCCGCATGCTCCTTTCAAATATGGAAGGGCTTCCCGCGTTGGCGGAAAGCCCTTCCGATGTGTTATCGATTATAGCAACAACACGCCTTACAGCAGCGAGCCGGCCTCGGCGTCCACCACGACGGTGACGTTGGGATGCAGCTGCAGCACCGACGCGGGAACCTGCGGGGTGACGGGGCCGAAGAACGCGTCGCGCACGATCTGCGCCTTATCGACGCCGCTGGCCACCACCAGGATGGCGCGCGCCTTCATGATGGTGCCGATGCCCATGGTGTATGCCTCGCGGGGAACCTGGTCGATGGACTCGAACAGGCGGCTGTTGGCGTTGATGGTGCTCTCCGTCAGCTCAACCACGTGAGTGCGCACGGGGAACTCGTCGCAAGGCTCGTTGAAGCCGATGTGGCCGTTGTGGCCCAGACCCAGCAGCTGCAAGTCGATGCCGCCGGCCTCGCTGATGGCCAGCTCGTAAGACTCGCAAGCAGCCTGCGCATCAGGGTTGGCGCCATCGGGGACGCTGGTGGCTTCGGGATCGATGTCGACATGGTCGAAGAGGTTCTTCTGCATGAAGTAACGGTAGCTCTGGTCATGCTCGGGGGACAGACCGCGATACTCGTCCAGGTTGAACGTGGTGACCTGCTCGAAGCTGATACGGTCGGCCTGGAAGTCCTCAACCAGGTCGGCGTACAGCCCGATGGGCGTGGAGCCGGTTGCCAGGCCCAGCGTGGAAGCCGGGTCCACGATCAGCTGCGCGGCGATCAGATCAGCCGCGCGACGGCTCATATCCTCGTAGGTCTCCTCGATGAACAGTTGCATGTTATGCCCTTTCTTTCGCCGTTGAAAATCGGTCGGAGTTGACAATGGGGTTTAGCACGCGCAGCGACCGCCCGCCGCGCGCCGCCGCCTAGGTCCAGAACAGCACCGTCTCGATGATGTCCTGATACGACCAGGGGTAGATATCGGAGAACCAGCCGGTCTCCGGAACGAAGCAAAGAAGCGCAACGTACAGCACCGAGATGCAGACGAGCGTCAGCAGCCCCTTCATGAGCAGCACCTGGGCCGTCGATCCGGGCCTCAGGTTCTCATTGACGATGAACGCCAATAGCACCGATGCCGCCAAGAACATGAAGCTGAAGTCCGCATAGTAGCGCTGCAAGATACCCGCCATCTGCGCATCCATCAGCGCAACCACCACGCCGCCGAACAGCAAAGCGATGATGACGCCCGCAATGGTTCGCGTCGAGCGCGTCTTGAAGCGCAGAGCCAGGATACGGCGCGAGAACGGCAGGATCCACAGGATGGGAAGGCACGCCAGCACGCCGCCGAACGTGACCTCCTTGATGGTCTGCCCCAGGTACGTGGTCTCAAACGGAGCAGGCTGCAGGAACGGGAACACGCCGGTCATGGAAGGCGGCTGCAGGAAGTACGCGAACAGCGCCGGAGCCAAACGCCCGATGTTCCAGCCGCGCTTGGTCATGTCGTTGACCGTCAGGTTGTAATTCGCTCCGAAATCAGTGAAGCTGCCAAAGCGAGCATGGTTGTACAGCATCAGCCCAGCGGCCACTACGACATAAGGAGCGATCAAACACGCGAACTCGATTGCGCCCTTGCGCGTAAGGATGGTGCGCTTCGTGATGTACTTGCGCCAGAACAAGGGGAACGCTACCAACGACAGCACGATAAGTTGCGGACGGCATCCGACAACCAAGGCCATGCACAGGCTTCCGCCCAGATACCAACCGCAAGGACGTTTCGCCGCACGACCGCGCATCCACAGATACAGGCCCCACACCGAGAACGCCAAGCCCATGGAAATGGGAAGCGAGTAGAACGTGGGGAACTTCAGCAGGTACAGGATGCCGCAGCACATGACGAGCGGAATCTGCAGCAACAGGTACAGGCCAAGGCTGACGCGCTTGAAGTGATAGCGCGCGAACCTGTCAAGCAACGCCGAACAACCCAGCACGAACATGATGACGGCTATGAGCACGCCGATGGCTGTAGGGAAATTCGACCCGGTCAACAAATAGAACGGCAAGTAGAACACGAGCACGGGAACCACGCCGAAGTACACATAGTAGTGCCCATCATGGTAGGCGACGTCGAACAGGTACTCCTCGCCCGTTTCCTTTTGCAACTCGTCGCGAGCGCCCTTGTCGTAAGGGTCATCCATTTCCTGGAGCCACTGCGGAGGGGTTTCATCCAAGTACAGCTGGCCATGCGCCATGGACTTGGCAAGCTCGGCGTATTGCTGGGCGTTTTCGCCGCCGACCTTGAACGTGTTGGCAATGCCGGTACCATCCCACGAGCCGGAGTTGTACGTGCTGGTGGCGACGCCAACCAGATTCGAGCCCATGAACAGATAGGAGCTCAGCAACACGACCTCGATTGCCACAGCGGCAATGAGCGCAGCCTTCGACTTGCGAGGATTGCGCACGATGCCGATGCGGTAAATGGCAGACTTCGGACGGAAGATAAACGCAAGCGCCAAGATACCCAGCGTGAATAGGAAACGCGTTTGATTGAACAGGAACGGCTCCCGCGCGTTGATGGACACGTCGGAAAGCTTCACCGGATAGTTGATATCCTCGCCGGTGATGGTGATCTTAAGGTTGGTCACCAACCCCGTGGTGTTCAGATTGATGTACTCGCTCTGATCGCACAGCGTATTGACGTCCACCTCGGGAACGCCCACCGTGTACTCGGTGGAATCGAAGTAGGTGCTATGAGCCTCGTCAGTGAACTGGATCTTCACCTTCAACTGCTGCGCGGGCTGCCGGTAATCGAAGTTCAGCCACACGTTATGAACCTCGGAGTTGAGGTTCTTGAACTCGATGACGTGATTGACCTCAGTGACGCGATACTGGTTATCGAGGGTCTTCGTCAGCGACAGACGATTGTCCAGATTGGTGGTGTGATAGCCCGCCGTGCGGAAGTAGTTGAAGTTGAACACGAACGTTTCCAGCACCAAAGCAGCAAGAATCAGCAGCACGGCGCTCTTCACGACGTGCTTTACCGTAGCGCCATGCTTAAGCATAAGCTGCTGGTGCCAGTAGGATATGTTCTGCTTCATGGTAGGCATACGGCGAAACATTATACGGGATAAGCAAAGGGAGGGGTAGTTTCACCCCTCCCTCTCAAGCAATATGCACGTTTTACGGCAGATGCTACAGACCCAGAGCCTGCTTCACATCAGCGTACACAACGTCGACATCGCGGTCGCCATCGATGGACACGAGCAGGTCGCAACCACGATAGTAATCGATCAGCGGAGCCGTGGACTTCTCGTAGACGTCAAGACGATTGCGCACCGTGGCCTCGTTGTCGTCATCGCGCTGGTACATCTCACCACCGCATGCGGGGCAAGCGGCATCGGCGACGGAGCCGATGTGGCCGCATTCCTTGCACATACGACGGGAAGTCAGGCGCTTGACGATGACCTCGAAGTCGACATCGATGAGCAGAGCGGCGTTCAACGGGCGCTTGAGCTCGGCCAGCATGGTGTCAAGAGCCACAGCCTGCGTGGTGGTACGCGGGAAACCGTCCAGAATGACGCCTTTCTCGGTGTCAGGCTGCTCGATGCGCTCCTTCATCAGGTCGATGATCAGCTCGTCGGGAACCAGCTCGCCGGCATCCATGAAGCCCTTGGCCTTAACGCCCAGGGGGGTCTGATTCTTAACGGCAGCGCGAAGGATGTCGCCCGTGGAGATATGGCACAGGCCGCAATCCTCGACCAGCTTGGCAGCCTGCGTGCCCTTACCGGCGCCCGGGGCGCCCAGCAACACGATGTTCATGGTGAAGCAATCCTTTCGAGATATGCAGATAATGCAATTCCCATCATAACAAAAAGGGAGGGCCCGAAGGCCCTCCCTATCGGTAACTGCAAGGTTTCCTTACTTGAAGAATCCCTCGTAGTTGTGCATCTTCAACTGGCTTTCAACCTTGCTCATAGTATCGAGCGCAACGCCGATCATGATCAGGATGGAAGTACCGCCGAACGCCTGGATAAGCGTGTTGCCGGTAAAGTAGAAGATAATGGTCGGCACGACCGCGATGACCGCGATGAAGATGCCGCCCGGAAGCGTGACGCGATGCAGCACGTTCTTGATGTAGATCACGGTAGCGGAACCGGGACGAACACCGGGAATGAAGCCGCCCTGCTTGCGCAGGTTGTCCGCCGTCTCCTCGGGATTAAACACCATGGAGGTGTAGAAATACGCGAAGAAGACGATGAGCGCGATGGTGAGGATCCAGTTCACCCAACCCGTGGAGATGGCATCGGCGAACGCCGTCAGCCAACCCACGTTGAACAGAGCAGCAAGCTGAGCCGGGAAGTAGATCAGGCAGCTTGCGAAGATGATCGGGATGACGCCCGCCGCATTCACCTTCAGGGGAATGTAGGTGGACTGACCGCCCATCATCTTACGACCCTGCACGCGCTTGGCGTAGTTCACCGGGATACGGCGCTGTGCGCGCTCCACGAAGATGATCGCGGGGATGCACACGAGCACCACTGCCAGAATGAGCGCCGTGATGGCGATACCCATTCCGGTATCGGTGGTCAGGTTCACCGAAGAGAAGATGGCCGAAGGCACACGGCTGACGATGCTCACGAAGATGATGAGCGACATGCCGTTGCCGACGCCGCGCTGCGTGATGAGCTCGCCCATCCACATGATGAACGCGGTACCGGCCACCAACGTGAACACCACCAGAATGTCGGTGACGATCTCGGGGACCTCGGAAGAGAACACCACGCCGTACTGCGGGGACTTGAACAGCAGCAGGTAGCCGATGGCGTTGATCAGGCCTAGGGCCAGCGTCAGGTAACGCGTGACCTGAGTGATGCGACGCCTGCCGGTCTCGCCTTCCTTCGCCCAACGGCCCACCGCCGGGATAACGCCCTGCATCAGCTGCATGATGATGGATGCGGTGATGTAGGGCATGATGCCCAGCGAGAATACCGAGAAGTTCGAAAGCGCACCGCCGGTGAACAGGTCCAGCATGGTCATGGACACGCCCGAATCCTGGAACGAGTCAGCGAACTCGTGGAACGGGATGCCGGGAACCGGCACGTAGGAACCGAATCGATAGAGCGCAAGGATGCCCAGCGTGAACAAGATCTTCTTGCGCAGCTCGGGAACCTTGAACGCGTCGATGATAGAGCTTAGCAAGGCTCTTCGACCTTTCCGCCAGCTGCCTCGATCTTCGCCTTGGCGGAGGCAGAAACCTTGTCGACCTTGATGGTCAGGGCCTTGGTGATGTCGCCATCGCCGAGAACCTTCACCAGGGCGTCCTCATGCTTGATGATGCCCTTAGCCTTCAGGGAAGCACCGTCGACGACGTCGCCGGCCTCGAACTTCTCCTCGAGACGGGAGACGTTGACGGGCAGGTACTCCACGCGGTTGATGTTGCGGAAGCCGGGCAGCTTCGGCAGACGACGGGCCAGCGGAGTCTGGCCGCCCTCGAAGCCGGCGCCCTTGCCGCCACCGGAGCGGGACTTCTGGCCGTTCATACCGCGGCCAGCGGTCTTGCCCTGGCCGGCAGCGTGGCCGCGGCCGACGCGCTTGCGGTTCTTACGAGAGCCCTCTGCGGGCTTGAGGTCCTTGAGTTCCATTCTTTTCTCCTTGCAGATAGCTTACCGGGCTCCCGCCCGGTGCTGGCAGCTCGCCGCCAGCAAACTTCCAATACAGCCGATTGGCGCGCCGGAAGCCGACACGCCAATCGAGAATTCTACCCTAGACGGGTAAGTATGCCAAGGTGGCGATCGGGAACTTTACAGCTCCTCCACCTTGATGAGATGCTTCACCTTGAAGATCATGCCACGGATGTTGGCATTGTCGACCTGGTCGATGGAGCGGCCGATCTTGCCAAGGCCCAGGGCCTTGAGCGTTGCAGCCTGATCCTTCTTGTAACCGATGGAGCTCTTCACCTGCGTAAGACGCAGCGTCTTCTTAGCGTCGGACATGGGTTACTCCTTCCAGCCGTAGATCTTGGCAACGGAAATGCCACGACGCTCGGCGACGGACTCGGGAGACTGCATTTCCTTCAGACCCTCGGCCGTGGCCTTGACGACGTTCATGACGTTGTCGGTGCCCAGAGACTTGCACAGGACGTTCTCCACGCCGGACAGCTCCAGGACGGCACGAGCAGCGCCGCCGGCGATAACGCCGGTACCGGGAACAGCAGGCTTGATCAGAACGCGACCGGCACCGAACTCGCCGATAATCTCATGCGGCAGCGTCTTCTCGTCGGTCAGCGGCACGGAGAACATGTTCTTCTTAGCGTCCTCCACGCCCTTCTTGATGGCCGTAGGCACTTCCTGGGACTTGCCCATGCCGATGCCAACGTGGCCGTTGCGGTCGCCCACGACCACCAGCGCGGTCAGACCGAAGCGGCGACCACCCTTGACGACCTTGGACAC
>CAKUJT010000079.1 GCA_934661765.1 uncultured Senegalimassilia sp. | reverse complement strand
GTGCCTACCTACCTTGACTACAAGATCCATGCAGACAACGGATCGACATACAACACACCGAACTGCTTCGCGATATACATCGCAGGCGAAGTGTTCAAACACATCAAGGAGATGGGCGGAGTTGCGGAGATGAACAGAAGAAACGTGAAAAAAGCGCAGAAGCTTTATGATTTCATCGACAGCAGCAAGCTTTACAAATGTCCTGTTGAAAAAGAAGACAGATCGCTGATGAATGTTGTATTCGTGACAGGCGACGCTGACCTCGACAAGAAATTCGTTGCAGAAGCAAAGGCAAACAACATGCACAACCTCAACGGACACAGGTCAATAGGCGGCATGCGTGCGAGCATCTACAATGCAATGCCTGAGGAAGGTGTTGACGCTCTTATCGAATTCATGAAGAAATTCGAGGCAGAGAACAAATAAAAACGATACGAAGCAGTTTATGCAGATTCCCGATGATGTAAGAGACGAAGGAATATATGAAGACACACACTAATAAAAACGGAAGCATGTCTGTCAGAACTGTGGTTTGTATAATAATGATGATGGCGCTTATCCTAACAGGAGCAGCGCCGTCTTTTGCAGATGCGCAAAATGCAGACAGCGGCTCGGGCAGTATCAAACTCAAGGCGTCAGCCGACATAGACTGGGACGACGCACCGGAGATATCCGGGACATCGGCTATAATGATAGACGCAGGCAGCGGTGCGATACTTTACGAAAAGAACGCATACGAGCAGCGTGATCCGGCCAGCATAACGAAGATAATCACAGCACTGATCGCACTGGAGAACCTTGATATGGATGAGGAGGTCACAGCGCAGGGCGAGCCGGATCCCGATGGGACGAACATCGCTCTCAAAGCAGGCGAGACACTGACTGCGGAGCAGATGATAAATGCGACGCTGATCGCGTCAGCAAATGATGCAGCTGACGCACTCGCGATACACATGGGCGGATCCTGGGAAGGATTTGCCGAGATGATGAATGAAAGGGCTGCGCAGTGCGGAGCGAAGGACACTGAATTCTCGAATCCGAGCGGACTCACTCCGGCAGGACAGAGGCATGTGACGACTGCGTACGATATCGCGATGATAGCGCGTGAGGCTATGAAAAATGAGCAGTTCAGGGAGATCGTCGCTAAAAAGAAGTATACGATACCGGCTACGGACATGTCGTCAGAAAGGAATATAAAGTCCACGAACATGTGTCTTGTCGGAGACAGCAAGACGGCGGAAGTGAACGGCAAAGAACGCTCTCTGAAATACGAAGGGACTACAGGTGTAAAGACCGGGTTCACCGAGTATGCAGGATACTGCTTCTGCGGAGCTGCAAAAAAGAAAGATACGGAGCTGATCGTTGTGACCCTGAATGCGGAAAAATCTGCACAGCGCTTTACAGATACTATCGCGTTATGGGACTACGGATTCTCTAAATACAAGACGTACAAGGCGGCTGAAGCAGGGCGGCAGGTCGAGGAGCTGCGCATATGGCAGGGGGCGAAGAGCCGTGTGCCTGCAGCAGTTACAGAGGATATGGATATAACCCTGGATAAAGGAATAAAGACTGACACTGTGACGACAGAAGTGCTCAAGACCGGGAAGAAGCTGAAAGCACCTGTGGAAAAAGGCGATACTGTCGGAACGCTCGTAGCATACAATGAAGAAGGGGATGCGATCGCGGCATCGGAACTGATCGCGCTTGAGAGCGTGGAAAAGGGCGGACCGCTCTCGTACATAGGCATCGCAGATGAGCATAAAACGCTGTTCATCGTTACGCAGGTGATACTGCTGCTTCTGATATTCGTCGTTTTCGTTGCGGTGAAGAGGAGCCAGCGTAAAAAGAGACAGCGTATGAAAGCGAAACGTGCAAGAGAGGCACGGCGCAGAGAATGGGAACGACAGAGAGACATGTTCGGCAGATAAACGGATAATATGTTTGATATACAGGAAAACCTAAAAAAACTTCCGGAATGCCCGGGAGTATATATGCACAAGGACAAGCTTGGAAACATCATTTACGTGGGCAAGGCGATATCGCTGAGAAACCGTGTGCGCCAGTATTTCCAGTCTTCTAAGAACATGGCTCCCAAAGTGCGGAGCATGGTGAGCCAGATCGCGGAATTCGAATATATAACCGCGGGAAGCGAGATGGAGGCGCTGATACTGGAGTGCAACCTGATAAAAAAGTACAGACCCAAGTATAATATCCTGCTCAGAGATGACAAGACATATCCTTATATAAAGATCACGAATGAGGATTATCCGAGGGTGATAAAGACAAGGACTGTCAAAAAAGACGGAGGCAGGTATTTCGGTCCGTACAGCGATGCGGGCGCGGTGAACAAGATCGTGGAACTGCTGAACAGCAGCTTTGCACTGAAACGGTGCTCGGCAGCATCTTTCCCTGAGGGGTTCAGGCCGTGTCTTAATTATCATATCAACCAGTGCCGCGGGATCTGCACGGGAGAAGTGGACAAAGCTGCATATGCCGAGAGCGTGGAAGGTGCGAGGGAATTTCTCAACGGCAGGAACAGGCCGATCATTGAAAGGCTCGGGAAGCTGATGGGGGAGGCGGCAGAGCGTCTTGAATACGAAGATGCAGCTATGTACCGCGACTATATCGAGGCCGCAAAAGCGCTGTCTGCGACGCAGCGCGTTGTGATACAGCACAGTAAGGATATCGATATCGTGATACCTGCCAGAGGAACCGAAGAAACTCACATGGTGCTGTTTTTCGTGAGAGACGGCAAGCTCGTCGGCAGAGAGTCGTACGAGATGGAAGCCTCCTCGGAAGAAGACAGCAGAGAGCTGACCGCAGCCTTTATAAATCAGCATTACAGCAGACTGCCGAACTTTCCGAAAGAGATACTGCTGACTCAGCTTCCTGATGAAAAGGAACTGCTGGAGGAGTACCTGTCAGAGCTTGCGGGTCACAATGTGAAGCTGACAAAGCCTCAGAAGGGCGAGAAAAAAGCACTTGTTGACATGGCATACCGCGATGTTTTGGAAATGGTCAAAACAATAGATGAGCGTGCCGAGAACGCCAGAGAGCGAAGACGGAGCCTCGGGATGGAGATATTCGGCATACTGAAGGAAATGGGAAAAGTCACAGGTGAATACGACGGCAGAGAATTCCGCGCGGAGTCTTATGATATTTCGAATACAAACGGTGTCGACACTGTCGGTGCGATGGTAGTGTTCAACGGTCTGAAACCGGACAAGAGCAGTTACAGGAAATTCAGGATCCGGACAGTGTACGGGCAGGATGATTACAAATCCATGAGAGAGGTGCTGACGAGGAGATTCAACAGGGTGTTCCAGGGTGATCAGGCATTTGAAGTGCTGCCTGACATCATCTTCATGGATGGCGGTAAAGGGCATGTGTCGACGGCGCTGGAGGTGATCGATGCGACGGGCTTTGATATACCGGTCGTAGGGATGGTCAAGGACGACAGACACCGCACCAGGGAACTGATCTACCGCAGAGAAAGCAGCGATGAGTACGAGAAGATACCTCTCAAAGGGAAGCCTATGCTTTTCAAATACATCGGAAGGATGCAGGAGGAAGTGCACAGATTTGCGATAGAATACCACAGAAGCCTCAGGAACAGAAGTGCTTCGAGATCGGTATTAGACGATATACCGGGCATTGGCAAGATGCGTAAAGCTGCACTGCTGGAGCATTTCAAGAGTATAGACGCGATAAAATCAGCAGACGTCAATGCTCTGAAAGACGTGGAAGGCATGAATCTGCGAGCCGCCGAGGCCGTGTGGCATTATTTTCATAAAAATGAACGATAGAGATAGGTGTAAAAAAGAGCACAGCCGAAACCGTGCTCTTTTAATATATGTGTTTATTCGTTGAGGTTCATTTCAGGAGGGAGTTCTCTGAAGAACTTGGTGGAAGCTGCAAGTGCAATGAATCCGATAGCTAGCCATATGAATCCGAGGATCTTTGAAAGTCCGTCGAGGTTGAGCCACAGGATGGCGCAGATGATCGCTCCGATGACAGGGCAGATAAGGAATTTGATGATGCTGCTGCCGCTTCTGTTGTGTCCCTTGATAAAGTAATGAGCGATTACAGAAATATTTACCATGATGAAGCCGAGCAGTGCGCCGAAGTTTACCAGCGATGCAGCTGCCGAAAGGTCCAGGATCAGAGCTGACATAGAGATGACACCGATGATAACTGCATTGATGGCAGGGATCTTTGTTTTCTTGTTTACATACCCGAATATTTTATTAGGAAGGAGTCCGTCTCGTCCCATCCCGTATAATATTCTTACTGCGGACGCAGATGATGCAACAGCAGAAGCGGTCGCTCCGATGATGAATATCGCGCAGAAAATGATACCGACAGTATTTCCGAGAACATGGATCATGTATTCATATGCACCTGCTTCTGCATCCTCGAATGAAAACCATGCTTCAGGCCATGCTGACTGCATGATATATGACGTCAGGATGAATGTGCCTCCTGCAGCGAAGCATGTGATGAGCAGCGCCCTTCCGATAGTCTTTTCAGGTTCGATCGTTTCTTCTGCGATCGTTGTTACCGAGTCGAATCCCAGGAATGACATGCAGAGGATCGAGGCTCCGGCGAATATGCCTGCCCAGCCTACTTCGGGCGTATTGAATTCAGCAGTGTTGAAGAATGCTGATGTGTCGCCGAGTGTTCCGAGTCCGCCGCCGCCGGCGATGTATTTTATTGAGAACAGGATAACAGAAACAAGGAATATCAGCTGTATAACGATAAGCGTATTGTTGAATATCTTTGTAAAATTCATACCAAGCAGGTTTACGATAGTTACTATTACAATGAAAGCCGCCATGAATACTACCACAGGGATCTCAGGGATAAGTATATGGATGTATACTCCGATTGCTACGTAGTTGAACATCGGAAGCAGTATGTAGTCGAGCAGTATCCCCCAGCCGGCCATGAAACCGATATGCGGGTTCAGACTCTGCTGTGTGTAAGTGTATACGGAGCCTGCGATAGGATATGCTTTTACCATGTGCCTGTAGCTCATTGCTGTGAACATCATCGCCAGCGTTGCCACGAGGTATGTGAATGAAAGCATACCGTGGGTCATGTTTGTTACCAGACCGTAAGTAGTGAAGATGGTGATCGGCGCCATGTAAGCGATACCGAAGAAGACTACCGAAGGCAGTTTGAGCACTCGGTTGAGTTCCTGCTTGTAATGAAGTTTTTCAAGACCTCCGCCGGAGTTTTCAACATTTGTTGTTTTTTCTTTTTCTGACATGTTTTTTCTCCTTTTTAATAAAATCAGTGATGATTGCTTATGCGGATCGCATCCGCGGTGGGGGTGATGTACACGAGACCGGACACGCGGTATGCGTATCAGGCCTCATATATGATGTTGCCGTCCATGACGGTCATTATCACTTTTCTGTCTATCAGTTCAGCATCGGGGATCTTGAACAGATCCTTGTCTATGACTGCGATATCAGCGAATTTTCCTGCAGAAAGCGTTCCCAGTTCATCCTCTCGGAGAGAGCCGTATGCCGAGCCGTACGTATAGAACCTGAGCACTTCGCTGAGTGTCAGCTTTTCAGAAGGAGTCCATCCGCCTTCCGGCATATTGTCATTGTGAACTCTCGTTACAGCTCTGTATATCTCCAGGAAAGGATGATTGTCAACCACAGGGCAGTCGCTTCCTATCGCGAGAATGCCTGCAGCTTTGTAAAGACGCCTGTACGGGAACGTCTTGTCTGCGCGTTCCCTGCCGAGGACTTCCGGATAAGGATTTGCGGCAAATGTCTGTGTCAGAGCCAGGTGTTCAGGCTGTACCGATGGTATTATGCCGAGATCTCTGATCCTGTCGAAGTCTGCGTCATCAACGAGTTCGAGATGCTCGATAGCGTGGCGGCATTCATTTTTTCCGTATTTGTTTATCGCTGCTTCTATATAATCGAGAGCATATCTGGCGGATCTGTCTCCACATGAGTGAAGCTTTACGGAAAGTCCGCGTTTGTGAGCTTCAGGAACTGCTTTTCTGATGGCGTCGAGATCGCAGAGTTCTTCACCTTTGTTGCCCGGTTCATCAGCATAGTCGTCGAGGACGAGTGCGGTATGTGTAGTGATGACTCCGTCCAGGAACTGTTTTACGTGATCTATCCTGAGTTTTTCCGATGAATACTTTTTACGATCTTCGACTACGGCGTCCAGATCACCTGTGAGATCAGGCGCGGCATGTATCCTCAGTGTGAGTTCGTTATCAGCGTCCATCTGGTGATAGACTTCGATGCTGCCCATGTTGCCGTGGTAGTAAGGCTGAACGTCGTTGATGGACGTTATGCCAAATTCTTTGGCGGCATCCATGAATGAATGTATGACAGCTTTTTCTTCTTCCGGTGTGAAATCAAATGCGTATTTTGTTGCAAGGCCTGCAGCGGCCTCGAGAAGTACTCCTGTAGGATTGCCGTCCTCGTCGCGTATGATCATGCCGTTTTCCATGTCCGGAGTATTTTTGTCGATGCCCATGATCTTCAGTGCGGCACTGTTGACCCATGCTCCGTGGACCTCAGCGTGTACCAGACATACCGGGCGATCAGGAAAATATTTGTCCAGCGATGCACATGTCGGCAGCTGCCTGTTGTCCCAGAATACATGGTACCAGGAGAATCCTCGGATCCATCCTTCTTTTACAGGATCTTTATCGACTGCTTCTTTTACCATCAGAGCAGCCTCTTCCTCGCTTTTTGCCTTGGCGAGATTCACATAAGTCTTGAAAAGTCCTCCCATCAGCAGGTGGGTGTGGCTGTCGTGGAATCCTGCCATTACTGTATTGTCCCCGAATTCTTTGATTATCGTATCATTTCCGATATATTTTGAAAAGTCACTGCCTTTTTCGACTGCCAGTATCCTGTTGCCTTTTACGGCTATGAATCCTTCGAACGGATCATCGCTGATACTGTCGAATATGCAGTTGCTCTTTATTATCAGATTTGCTTCCATTGATTCACCTCACTTCTTGTAGATGCGCGATATCCATATGATTTACAGTGCTTGTTGCAGCGCCTGTGTGAAGGATATCCATGTCGAGTTATAAGTAAAGCTTTACCGGTGCCCATATATAGAGCAAGCATCGTGCCAACTCAAAAACGTTGAAAAACAGCCGTTTTGAAATTCTGGTCAATAAAAAACTGTAAGTTTGCGCTTACAGTTGTGAAAGAATTTTCAGAAAAAATCAGTGATTGCAATGATCGTCAGCATGTGTAAGTGAAAACTTACAGTGTAAGTGCAAACTTACAAAACAACAAAAAATGAATTGCAGAGCCGCATATCTCTAACGCTTCTGATTTTTATCAGAAGCCGGGGATGATGCGATGCCGAGCCTTTTCATCTTCTGGTGGAGCAGCGGTCTGGATATGTTGAGGAAGTTTGCAGCGTGCGTCTTGTTGTAGCCGAAATGCTGCAGTACGTTTTCGATCAGTTCTTTTTCGGCTTTGCGCTTGGTCTCTTCGATGATGTTGCCGTTTGAACTGTAATCCGGCAGAGAATTCTTTTTCGAGATCGTGAAAAATGCGAAATCGTCCAGCGTAAGCCTGTCGCCTGTAGCGAAATTCATCGCGCGTTCGATCACGTTGCGGAGTTCTCTTATATTGCCGGGCCAGCTGTACTGTTTCAGGGTTTCAAACACTGCAGGTTCGACGCCGTTGATCTTGAAGCCCAGCTCGGTGTTCAGCTGAGAGATGTAATGGTCGACGAGCTCATCTATGTCATCGAGATGTTCGCGAAGCGGAGGGATCTCTATCTTTATTACGTTGAGCCGGTAAAAGAGGTCCTGTCTGAAACGGTTGTCCTTGACCATTTTAAGGATATCCTCGTTGCATGCCACTATGACGCGGACGTCTACGGGAACGGATTCGTTGCTGCCGATCGGTTCGACCTCGTGTTCCTGCAGTACGCGGAGAAATTTAGGCTGTATGCTCAGAGGCATCTGCTGTATCTCGTCTATGAAAAGGGTGCCGTGGTTGGCATACTCGAATTTACCTATTTTGCCTTCTTTGCTGGCTCCGGTAAATGACCCTTTTTTGTATCCGAAAAGTTCTGATTCCGCAAGGTTTTCAGGGAATGCCGATGCGTTTATCTTTACCATCGGATTGAATTTTCTGTTGCTCAGGTTGTGGATGGCATGCGCGACAAGCTCTTTACCGGTGCCGGTCTCGCCGGATATCAGCACCGTCGAATTTGATTTCGCAACGGTGGCGATCTGCTGGCGCAGTTTGTTCATAGGAGGTGATGAGCCTATGATATTGTCGATCGTGTATTTGCTCTGTTCCAGCTTGATGATCTTTTTTTGCAGTTGTTTCAGCTGGTCGTTGAGAAATGCATTGTAGTCATCGGTAAGCTCGAAGAAGACTTTTTCTTCGTTTACCAGATCGTATTCCATAAGACCTATTTTCTCGCCGTTGTAAATCAGAGGCACATTCATTGAAATGCCCATGCCGAAGTTTGATTTGTAAAAGACGATCTTTGGTTTTATTATATCGGGTGCGAGGTTCTCAAGCATATGCGTGTATGGGAAGACATCATCGACCGACCTGCCGAAGAGCTCTTTTGCCTGCTGGTATGTAGGATCCGTATATCCGATGAGTTTCATGCACTGCTTGTTCATGTACCGGATCTTTCCCGACATATCGATGACGATAACGCCGTATACTTCATTGATATAAAAGTCCTGACCGTTTTCGAAGTCAAAGCTGCTGATCTCTTTATGCATCTGAGCACTCTCTTTCCTATATTTATTTCCTGCTGTCAGCAGGCATGAATGATACGTAATATTTTCAGCTTCATATCGTAACTTGTCAAGCATAATATTGCAGATTTCGGATTGCAGAATATTGACAGTCGAATATTGACAGTGTGCGAGAAAAATCCGCTTGACAATTTTCAAAATATTGCTATAATGGATATGTCTTAACGATGTTTCTTCATGTTGAAGGTGATGAGTTATGTCAGCTGATTATGCGGATATCAGGCCGCAGGGTTACGCTGAACGAAGTGTTCATAAATGTCGGAAAGAACAGAAACAAATCGATATTTACCATAGATCGAAATGGATGATGCCCGAAGCGACGCGAGTGCTGCGCATCGGGAACTGTTTTTATCGGGTGGTGACCATTAAATTTGTACGCTTAGATGGAAACATATTGTTGGCTGTTTAAGACCATGCAAGATTATTTTGCGTGGTCTTTTTATTTTTTCTGCCAATAAACAGCAGTGATAGCACACTTGGCAGAGGAATTATATAAATCATACTAAATCTATTTATATGAAAGGAGAAAAAAGTGACAGAGAAATTACAAAATGAAGTAAAAAACTTCAATCCGATTCGCGCAATAATAGTAATCCTATTAGTTGTTGCAGTTTCTTATGCTATTGCGTTCACTTTGGTACCGGTAGAAAATCTGGAAAAAGACGGCGGTAACATAGGTATCTGGTCATGTGTACCTGCGGTGTTCCTGGTAGTGTACATCTTTGCGACAAAACGAGTTCTTGAGGGACTGATACTGGGCTCGATTGTCGGACTGATCCTTGCTGCTCCGACAGGCAACCTGATCGGAAACTTAAGCGAAACTGCAACTGGAGTTATGATGGATGAGGACACCGGATGGCTTATAATCGTCTGCGGACTCATGGGTTCCATCATCAAGCTTATCGAAGTAAGCGGAGGAGCACAGGCATTTGGAGAATGGGCCGGAAAAAAAGCAAAATCAAGAGAAGCCGCATTGACGTGGACATATGTTCTGGGATGCATCATCTTTATCGACGACTATCTCAACTCCATGACGATCGGTTCCTGTATGAAGAAACTGACTGACAAATACAAGGTGTCACGTGAAATGCTCAGTTATGTTACATCTTCAACGGCTGCACCTCTCTGTGCGTTGGTTCCTATAACCACATGGGCTATATTCGCAGGACGTATCATGGTCGGTAATGGTTACGGTACAAAGGGTCATGAGATCCAGTCGTTTGTTACCACGATCCCGTTCAGCTTCTATGCATGGGCTGCAGCAATACTTGTACCACTGGTGATCTGGCATATAGTTCCTGTATTCGGACCTATGAAGAAGGCTGAGGAGAGAGCGATGTCAGGCGGACCTCTGGCGCCTCCGGGATCAGAGAAGATCGACCTGGGAGCAGGAGAGGTCGAGATCAAAGGCAAGCCTAGACTGCTCAATCTCGTTATCCCTGTTTTCAGCATGATTTTCTTTACGATATTATTCGACCTCGATATGCAGTACGGAGTAATCGCTACTATGGCTGTCTGCTTCATTCTCTTCATAGGGCAGAAGCTGATAACTGCAGAAGAATTCTGGGACTACAGCGTTGAGGGGCTCAAGAACATGATACTTCCTCTCTGCCTGATGGTTCTGGCATATATCTTCGCGGCAGTAAACGATCAGATAGGATTCACCCGTTTCGTGATCGACGTTGCTGTTGCATATGCTTCACCGCAGATGCTTCCGGTTATCATATTCATACTTCTTGCAATAACAGAGTTCTTTACAGGAACTAACTGGGGAATGTACATAATCGCACTGCCGATAGTAATACCGATCTGCATGGGAACAGGAATACCTGTTGCTCTCGGATGCGGAGCTGTAGTTTCGGCGGGAGTACTGGGAAGCCACTGCTGCTTCTACTCCGATTGTACTGTAATAACTTCATCCGCTACAGGCTGCGACAACT